>CAITMK010000009.1 GCA_903893485.1 Candidatus Magasanikiibacteriota bacterium | reverse complement strand
TGCTATATCCTTTGCATTCTCCCCTAAAATGAGGATTATGTCAATGTTTGCCGCGGGTGTTGAACTAGTAGTGGTCAATACATCCGCATCATAGCGCTTTTTGAGTGCCGCGATGACCGTATCATTTTTGTGGGTGACGTCAATAATTTGAGTTCGGGCGAGTGGGCGGGTGTCCGCATTACCAACGGTCTTGACTGCAAAACCTTTGGTAATGAGTTGTGATTGTTCGCGAGCAGCAAAACCAGGGCGCCAGGTGCCATTTTCGATTTCAATATTTGAACCGGTTAAAACCACCGGCGCAGTAACCGGAGTTAATGACATAATCCCATCCACTTTTTCGGTGGCTGCTTTATCAAACATATTGGCAGCGATCTCGCGAATCGGCGCAAGCGTTGGATCTTTTGGTTTCAAATAGAAAACACCTGTTGACATGTCGTCGTACAGTACACTTGCGGGATCATCGGATAAAACAACACTCGTAACATTTTGCACATCTAAATCTTTTGCAAGTGTTGCGAATGAAATAAAATCTTGCGTTTTTAAATTGGTAAGCACGTGCGTATCGAGCGCATTTAAAATTGAAATGATGCGGCCCGGGTGGAGCAATGTGTCGCCGGACAATAATTTGTCGCGCACCGCAAGCATAATTTTTTGTTGACGTTTTGCGCGTGCAAAATCTGAGCCTTCAAAATTATTTCCGTGGCGCGAACGTGCATAATCGAGCGCGCGTGGGCCGTCCATGTGTTCCCAACCTTTTTTAAAACTGATGCTGCGATATTTATAATCATTGGTTGGAAATGAATCGTCAGTAAATGGTTTTTCGACGTATACATCAACGCCGCCAATATCATCGATGACTTGCGAGAAGCCTGAAAAATCAACGCGCACGTAATACGGAATTGGTTGTTGTAAAAATCCTTCTAAAAATTTTGTTGCAGCTTCGCCGCCACTGCCGGGATTTTCTTGTTCACCGTCGGCGTTTACTTCGTTAATTTTATGAGGGCCGTAGCCTGGAATATCAACTTGTGTGTCGCGTGGAATTGAAAGCATGGCGACTTGTTTGGTTGACGGTTTGATACTTGCAACTAAAATAGTGTCGGTAAGTTGCGCGCCATCGTGGCCGTCGCCGCCGATACCGTACAGTGCAACGTTGATGCGGTCTTGATCAACACCAACAAGTGGGCGATTGGTAGAAACTAACAGTGATTTTATTTTGCCCCAAAAAGAATTAGTTTCGATTGGTTGAATTTGTTCGGGCTGCAGATTTGCTTGGGCCGCGTCTTTTGATTCAAAAAATTTGGTGCCTGCCCACGCAGTTCCGGCAAACACGCCAGACGCACAAACGCACAAAAAAATAATAAAAAGCATGCGCTTTTTATTTGGTCCGTGATACGGGGAGTGCGGCTCAAGAAAATTAACGTTCATAAGGGAGGCGAGAATGCAGTATAGAACAAAAAAAGTTTTTTTTCAACAGGTCTTTTTGGTTAATATTTTCAGTATTTTTATTTAAAAAAATCCAATACCTTCGAAAGAGACTTGAACCCGAACGTGAAAGCGCGCAACTTTAGTTGCGCATAGCGTCACGCGTCTCTTGAAAAGGTATTGGATTTTTTTGGTGGACCGCACAAGGGTCGAACTTGTGACCTCACGAATGTGAATCGTGCGCTCTAACCAACTGAGCTAGCGGTCCTAAAACCGCCTCGCGGCGGTTTTAGTCCTGACTTTATTTGAACAAAATTATTTCAAAGCGTCTTTGAGGTTTTTGCCAGCTTTGAACTTTGGAACAACAACAGCAGCGATCTGAATTTTTTCTGTTGGTTTCTGTGGGTTCACACCGGTGCGAGCTGCGCGCTGTTTTGCGCTGAATGTACCAAAACCTGCGATGGTAACTTCGCCACCTGACTTAAGTGTTTTGATCACCGCTGCAACGAAGCCTTCAACTATGTCTTCGGATTGCTTTTTTGAAACGCCTGCAACTTCTGCAAGATGAGCAATAAGTTCTGCTTTATTCATATAAAATGATAAATAAGTAAATTCCGCTTAATTATAGGGTTTTGGCTAAAAATGCGCAAGGAGTTATCAACAGGCATTATCTCGCGTATTCAATTACGCGTGATTCGCGAATCACCGTAACTTTCACATCACCCGGCACATGCAGGTCCGTGGTAATTTTTTTAGCAATTTCTTTGGCAATGGTGTATGCGCCGTAGTCGTCCACATCTTGTGGGCGCACGAACACGCGCATTTCGCGGCCAGCTTGGATTGCATATGCTTTTTCAACGCCCTCGAAACTAGTTGCAACTTTTTCCAATTCTTCCAAGCGGCGAACGTATTGTTCGTAGGAATCGCGGCGGGCACCAGGGCGCGCGCCAGAGATCGCATCAGCTGCTTTGATAATTGCACCCAACGCTGTTTTCGGTTTGTCTTCGTGGTGGGCAAGGGAACAGTATGCAATTTCTTCGGACAGCCCAAACTTTTTCATGAGCTGATAGCCAAGCTCTGGGTGAGAGCCTTGTGTGTCGTGATCAATCGCCTTACCAACGTCGTGCAAAAGACCAGCCTTGCGAGCAAGTGTGCGGTCGATGCCGAGTTCATCTGCGAGCATGCCAGATAAATATGCAACCTCAATTGCGTGGGTCAATTGGTTTTGGCCGTATGAGGTGCGATATTTAAGGCGGCCGATAATTGAGATAAGTTTAGGTTCGATGCCGGTCACGCCAAGCTGATAGAGCGCGTCTTCACCAGCTTTGCGCACATCAATTGCCAAATCTTTTTTTGCTTCTTCGACAACTTCTTCGATGCGAGCTGGGTGAATACGGCCGTCGGCGACCAACTTTTCAATGGTGATGCGTGCCACATGGCGGCGGATTGGTGAAAAACCAGAGATCATGATTGATTCTGGTGTTTCGTCGATGACAAGTTCGCAGCCGGTAAGCTTTTCGATCGCTTTGATGTTGCGACCTTCTTTACCAATGATGCGACCCTTCATTTCCTCGCTTGGAAGATGAACTGTTGTGGTGGTGTTTTCGCTTGCGTGTGATCCGGCGTAGCGATAGGTTGCGGTTGCCAAAATTTTCTTTACTTCTTTTTCGAAGTATTCGCTTGATTCGCGCTCAAGTTTCATGAGGCGGGAATTAAGCGCTTCTTTGGTGTCGTCCTCGACGGCTTGCATGAGGCGCGCTTCGGCTTCGGTCTGGGTGAGGCCGGCAACGGTCTGGAGCTTTTCGATTTGCTGCGCGCGGAGTTTGTCGATTTCTTCTTGTGAGGCTTTAAGCTTTTCGGTTTGGGTTTGGATGCGGGCAGTTTTGTCTTGGAGCTCCAAAATTTTCTGTTCAAAAGTTACCTCGCGTTTTTCAAGGCGAAGTGACGCTGCTTTTAATTCTTCACGACGATTGTCTTCGTCCTTTTTTGCTTCGTCGATCATCTGGATCGCTTTTTCGCGACCCTTCATGAGGATTTCTTGTTCTTTGGCGCGTGCGTCAGCGAGGATTTTTTCTACTTGGATTTCGGCGGAGTTGGCCTGGGACTTTGCGATGTAGATGCGGGCAGTGTAGCCAGCAGCTGCAGCAACCACGGCCGCGATTAAAATGTATAAGAGTGTCATAGCGGGGTGTTTAGACCCGCCCGAATTTGATAGCCATGAAAAACGCAGTCCTTAACTGATGAGGATTTGAATAGTCGGAGAAAAGTTGAGGATTTTTGCGAACATAAATGCTTTTTTGGGAGGAATTCGGACAGGATTTTCTGAATGTTATCGTACCTTTATATTGTAGGTGACGTGGGGCGGGGTGTCAAATGTGCTGAGTGTTCTGCTCCATCCGTTTTTTTATTGTCGGAAAACATAATGAGTTTGTAATACACAGCCGGAGTTCCAGAATTTTTTGGGAGTTTCTCGGAGGCGAGCCAGCACGGTTTTTTTGCCGAAGGCAAAAAATGGCTCGCCGAGAGCTAAGTGCAATTTTCCCGCAGGGGAAAATTGACACGGCTCCCAAAAAATTCTGGAACTCCGGCCCCTCGTGTGTTACAATACGCCCACTATGTTTCTCCAGCGCGTTGAAATCCAAGGTTTTAAATCTTTTGCCAAAAAAGTGACGTTCGAATTTCAGAAGCAGAATGGTTCGCGCCGCAGTATTACGGCAATCGTGGGGCCAAATGGTTCTGGGAAATCGAATTTTGCGGATGCAGTGCGTTGGGTATTGGGTGAGCAGTCGATGAAGACGCTCCGCGGCAAAAAATCCGAAGATGTTATTTTTGCGGGCTCGGATAAAAAAGCACGCCTTGGATTTGCGGAAGTTGCACTGTATTTAAATAACGAAGATACACGCACGGCCGCGGCCGATGAAAACGGCGAGCCAGATCCGCTCTCGCTCGGTGAAATTGTTATTACGCGTCGGTTGTATCGCGATGGTAATGGTGAATATTTAATTAATGGCGCAAAGGCACGCTTGTCTGATATTCAGCTCCTTTTGGCAAAGGCACATTTTGGTCAGAAGACGTATACCGTGATTGGTCAAGGCCTTATTGATCAGATTTTATTAGTGACGCCAAAAGAGCGTAAAGAATTTTTTGATGAAGCTGCAGGCGTAAAAGAGTTTCAGCTTAAGCGTCATCAGGCTTTGCTGAAACTTCACGCGACGCGCGAAAATATTGCGCAAGCAGGGCAGCTCATCGCGGAAATCGAACCACGGCTCAAAGGTTTGCAGCGCGCAGTGAAACGTCTGGAAGAGCGCGATGATATTGCGGCGCGCCTTTTGAATTTGCAGCGCGCGTATTACGGAACGGTATGGCACGATGTTTCGGGTCGTCTCGGAAATTTGAATATTCAAGTTGGGGCACACGAAAAAGATTTGATCGCAAAGAAAAATATTTACGATGCAACACTCGCCGAACTTCATAAATTAGAAGTAGAAGAAACGCAAAGCGAAGTGATTATTGGTTTGCAGCGCGAATACGAAGCGTTATCTAAACAACGTGCGACACTTCGCGAAGAAGATGGTCGCTTGAAAACTGCATTGGAAATTTCTCGTGTTCGTCGCGAAGTAGAAGTGCAGTGGGCGCCATTGCCGCTGACGAAAATTATTGAAGAGTTAGATGCGGTGCGTGCGGATCAGGCAGCAGTAAATAAAAAATTACGTGCTGCAAAAAATCTGGAAGAAGTATTTGGAATTTTAGATGAATGCGATGCCCTCGCTGAACGCACAACAACATTGGTGAAACGTTTGCAACGTCCAGCGCCTGAAGCGCCAAAAGAAGCCCCGCAGGATCCGGTTGTGTTAAAGCGCATCGAAGAAAATCAGAATTCAATTTTGGTTTTGGATAGTGCGCTTAAGGATTTGAGCGATCGCATGCATAACGAATCGCATCGCGAGCAAGAAAAGAAATCGCAATTTTTTGCCGTACAGCGCCGGTTGCAAGATGAGCAGCGCGCGGGCCATGAAATTGAGCAGCGCCTAACGAATTACAAAATTGAGCGCGCCAAATACGAAACACGCGCTGAAAGCATTCGCGAAGAAATGCGTTTGGAAATTCCGGACGAAATGGAAAAGGTGATGGCCGCAGCCCCAGAGTCGCCTATTAGCTCGCCAGAATCTGCGCAGCAGGGCATGTATAATTTGAAACACCAGCTCGACATTGTTGGTGGTATTGATCCAGAAGTTGTAAAAGAGTTTGAAGAAACAAATACGCGCTATACATTTTTGACAACGCAGCTTGCAGATTTGTCGGCAGCGCTTACCAACACTGAATCAACGATTACAGAATTCGATGAAGTTTTGCGAACGCGTCGGACCGAAGCGCTTGAAACGCTTAATGAATTATTTCAAGATTTTTTCTCGCAATTATTTCGTGGCGGTACTGCAAAATTGGTGCCAATCTATGAAGACCCTGCAGTTGCAACCGCTGAAGATGGCGAAACAGAATCGCAAATTGATGTGGCCGAACGATTGGAAGAAGGCGAGATCGCAAAATATGTTTCCAAAGAGCCGGTTTTGGCCGGTATTGATATTCACGCGCAGCCACCTGGTAAACGCATTAAGGATATCTCGGTGCTCAGCGGCGGCGAGCGCGCAATGACGTCTGTGGCGCTGCTTTGCGCAATCATGGCAAGTAATCCATCGCCATTCGTAATTTTGGATGAAGTCGACGCCGCACTCGACGAAGCAAACTCAATTCGCTACGCTGACATTTTGGAAAAGCTTGCAGAGCGCACGCAGTTCATGGTGATCACGCATAACCGCGCGACCATGGGCAAGGGCGAAGTGTTGTACGGTGTGACGATGGGAGATGATGGGGTTTCGCAACTCTTAAGCGTGAAGTTTGAAGAGGCGGCGCGGTGGGCGAAATAAAATTATAATTGTATTTTTATGAAACACGAACCAATGCCAGGAGCAATCGAATCACTAGAATCTGATCAAACCGCTGCTGAACCGACAAAACCAAAGCGTGATTATAGTCGTATGCGGGAAGTTTTGCGCGAAGCGTTGAATATTACTGTTCCAACGATGGAGCGTGACGCCGTGACTTCTCAAGAAAAATTGAAAGAAATGGTTGAAAAAAATAAGGCTCAGGTCAAAGAGGAGGTTGATAGACTGGCTTCGACGGTTGCTTATTTTGAAGCGAATTTTCCATATCAATCAGCAGATGACATTCAAAGGGACAGGGAAACTGGAATTAAAGAGGTTACGGTTCCAGGATTAAAAGAAGCGGCGCTTGATGTAAAGACGGCAAAAGCTAATCTGGCTTTGTTTCAAAAAGCGCAAGAGCGAATTGAGGAATTCTCGTCAGAGGATCAAATGGGCATGATGAGCGCGTTGGCGACCTATAATTTGAAAAGCATGGCCGCAATTGTTGCTAAATATGAAGCTGGTAGCTAAATTAACCGTCTAAGATTTGACAAAAAAATAGTTTTCCCGTATTCTACTGCCATCCGTCAATTCGTGCTCCCGAATTAACCAATTATGCTTACTATTAAATTGACCCGCATCGGCAAGAAAAAACAACCACAGTATCGTGTGATTGTTACCGAAAAAGGCCGTGACCCATGGGGTCGCGCGCTCGAAGTTATCGGCCACTACAACCCAATGGTAGAACCAAAAATTTTCACCGTTGAGAAGGACCGCCTCGCATATTACATCGGTAATGGTGCTCAGATGACTGACACCGTAAACAATCTCATGATTAACTACGGTTTCCACACCGGCGAAAAACGCCAGAAAGTGCACATCACCGCAAAGCGTATTGCACGCGCCGCAAAAAAGAAAAAATAATCAGTTGGCCTTGGCCACTTGACTTGTTTCAAAACACCAGTTGCATGCAGCTGGTGTTTTGTTATAATAACAGCAATTAAATCATTTAATTTGCTATGACAGATCAGGAGTTTATTGAATTTTTGGTGAAAACAGTGGTTGCTCATCCAGAAGATGTGCGTACTGAACGCATCGTCGACGAACGCGGCGTGTTGATCACGCTCCATGTAAACCCACAAGACATGGGTTACGTGATTGGTCGTCAGGGTCAAACAGCTCGTGCAATCCGCACTTTGGCAAAGGTTATTGGTGCTAAAAACAATGCACGCGTTAATCTCAAAATCGTGGAACCAGAAGGATCACGCGGCCCTCGCTTCCAAAGCGATTACAGTGATGTTACGTCGATTGATGATTTGGGAATCTAATTTTTGCGAACGCCCCCTCGTTTGAGGGGGCTATTTTTGTATGATGCCACGATTTAAAAAAATGAAAAGTGCAATCATGTATTATAGTCTTTCGATTCTGGTTGCTATTTCGCTTGTATTTATTTTGTCCATACAAGCAAAAGTTAAAACAGAACCTTGTGGACTGCTTGGTGGCGCAGCGAGTACCACAGGGCGCACGTTGTGCCCCGTTTTAGGGCAACCTGTAGCGCATCCGTTAAGCTCCTCAATCGCGATTGATATTATTGTTCTTTATTTTATCAGCTCAATGGGGATTTTGCTATACGATGTAAAAAGTGTTTGATTACACAGGATCGGTGAGTAGTGATGGATGCTGTGTGGCAACAACCAGAAGTGCAAAATATAATACGCCAAATCCTTGAAAAATTGCAGGCGTGGTGAAATTTATCACAAACAATGCAATGGCACCGGCAATATAGCCCGGCATTTTTATTTTTTTCTCAAAATTATAGAGTAGCGTGCCAAGAAAAAATATATATGCAGCGGTGCCAGTCATGCCAAGGTCCGTGATCATTTGCAAATACCCCCAATCGAATTGCGTGCGCATCAAATATGTTTTGGTGAGTGGGTCTAAATACGTAACTTGCGTTGCAAGGCCGCTACCCAGGAGCGGGTGCGCCAAAATATGACGTTTGATATCGGGCAAAAGTGCAAGGCGGATGGCGCCGCTCGGATCGGTGGTTGGGGCACGAATGCCTGATGCACGCACGCCAAGTAATTCTAAGCCAAGTGATTGGCCACGACTGGCGGCCAAGTGGAATCCAAAAAAAATAATCGCGCTGGCCAAAAGCGTGAGGCCGCACGCACGGAGCCATTGTTTCCACGGCGTGTAAAACAATAAAAATCCTGCACCAACCGCAATGCCAATAAAATAAATTCGAGTGAAATTTAAAATCAGCACCGTGAGCGAAAGCGTCATGAGTGTCCAGATTTTTTTGTCAGTTATTTTTTTGGTGAGCATTCCCAGTAAAATTAAAATAATTGGCACAAATAAAATTTGTTCTGCCGTGACGATGCGAAAAAAATGTGTGCCGAGGTCTGTAATTTTGCCGGCTGCAACATCGCGGAACCAGTGGTAGTATGAATTTTGTAAAATGTAGTAGCCGCTTGAATACAGTGCGAGCGTGAGGACGGAGAAAATCGCCGAGCCAACGATAAAAACTTTTACCGCCGCGCCATAAATTCGTTGCCGACCTGATTCCATTTCGAGACCGGGAAACATGAGCGCTGCAAATAAATATAGCATCGCGTCTTGCAGAACTGGCGTGATGCCGTTGTGGTGGAGGATTCCATTAATGATTGCCCATGCAAAACACGCGGCAAATACACCAAGCGCGATCCAAGTATTTTTTGGTGGCAATACGATTTTAGTGCGGCGTCGCGCGAGCCAAAATATTGCAAAAATGCCGAGGAGCCATGTGCGCAGTAGTAATCCGTGGAGTTCGAAGAAATGTCCGGCGCCATCGAGAAGTAATTCAACAATCAGTAATTTCCATGCGGTTGAAAGATCTTTGACGCAGAAAAAAATAAATGTGGCGACAAGTGCGGCGGCGATGATGTTTTGCAGCGCTACAAACCCAACAAGAAAAAAAGACAGCGCACGAATTAAAATGTAAAAACCGAGTAAGCCGCCAAAATATTTTTGCATAAGTGGTATAATTTTAGCAGCATGGCGTGACCATTGCAATTTTGTGCGTTTTGTTGTAGTATAATCTGTCTTATGAAATTCACGGCAATTACCTTATTTCCAGAAATGATTACGTCGTACGCCGGTACGGCGATTTTAGGTCGCGCACAAAAGTCCGGGAAAATTGCCGTGGCAACAATTAATCCACGCGAGTTTACGGCAGATCGTCACCAAACCGTGGACGACAAACCATACGGCGGCGGTGCGGGCATGGTCATGAAAATTGAACCATTATATGCAGCGATCAAAAAAGCAGCGCCACGTGCGAATAAAAAACGTCGCATTATTTTGATGGCAGCATCTGGCCGCCCGTTCTCACAGAAAATCGCACAGGAATTTGCAGCAAAATATTCTGAAGTAGTTTTTGTGTGCGGCCGCTATGAAGGTGTTGATGCACGCGTCGTCGAATTTATCGATGAAGAGATTTCCGTGGGCCCATATGTTTTGACCGGCGGGGAATTACCAGCGCTTACGATTATGGATGCGGTTGCGCGATTGCTCCCAGGCGTTTTGGGTAACGAAGCATCGCTCGATGAAGAATCGCATAATGTAGATGGCGAAGGCGAATATCCGCAATATACTCGGCCTGAGGTTTTTAAAAAATTAGCAGTGCCAGAAGAATTACTTTCGGGGAATCATAAACGGATTGCTGAGTGGCGAAAGAAAAACGCGAAAAAATAATGGTCAGCTTTCTATAAAAGTGGTATTATTTTTGCAAATAATTTGTACATTGTATGATGGAAAAAATTCCCTCTCCAACCGAAGTGCGTGCGATTGCTTTGGCGGGTGATCTTGAGCGTGGTGCAGTTTTGAGTCCGGAAGTGGCAAGTCGACTTACAAGAGCGCTGCTATACAGTAATCAAGGTGGGCAGCAAGCTATCAGTCCGGCTTCTAAAAGTGAGCCGAGGTCTCAAACGTATTTAGATTCTGTTAGAGCTGCGCAAACTGCGATTAATTCTGAGTCGTCCCACTTACAAAGCCAAAGCCCTGTTCCAGCAGCAATTGAATAGTCGGAATCTGCTGAAAAAAGCTTCATAGAAAAAATGACTGCCCAATGGTTTACGTTAAATGAACGCACACCTGGTGTTGATAGGGTTCAAACGTGGCAACGAATGAAAGCGATTTTTAGTAGGCAATTCGGTTTGTGGTTAATTGGGCCTGAAAATGAAGGTGTTAAAAATCTTCCATTTGAGGTATTTTTACATGCTCGATTTAACACTGAGCCATATTATGACGGGAATAAAGAGAGTAAAAGTATACAGGAATTATACGCAGGATATACCTTTGAGCCAGCACGTATTAAAGCTAATCAACTTAACGTAACTAATGATCTGCTTTTCGTTACAGATGGTGGACCAAAGTACTTCACTAAAGGGCGCATTAACCTTACTAAGTAAGTTGTTATTTGCTATTACCCAACTCTCCGATGCAAATGCCCCGGAATTCTAGATAAAATAACGTACGGTATTTCTCCAATCTGCGCAGCAATATTTTCTTCTGAGTTTTTATCTGTAGCGCGATCACTAATGACGATCACTTTTTCATTTAATTGAATACCGTCAATTTGGGATACATCGATGCTCGTAATGTTCATGCTTACATCACCAATGATCGGACAATCAATGCCACGTACCTGCACAACACCTTTATTAGAAAGTCGGCGGTCGATACCTTCAAAGTATCTAAGTGGAATGGTCGCAATAGTCATCTCGCCCGGCGCGCAAAATGAATTGTTGTATCCAACGCAATCTCCTTGATGTATTTTTTTCACACCACCGATTATTGTTTCCAGTCGAAGGGCTGGTTGTAAATTCATTTGTGTAAACGGTGATGGGTTGTGTCCCAACATCCCAATACCAACGCGCCCGACATTGCAGGTCGCATCTTTCATGAAATGCGTGCCGGCGGTATTTGCTAAATGAAAATATTTGATTCCCATGATTTGTGATTTTATTTGTGCAACCATAGTTTCCCAGCATGCGATTTGCGCATGTGTCTCAGATTGCTTGTCTGCACGATGTGCATTAGCAAAATGTGAGAATATTCCTTCTATATGAATTTGCGAATTTTCTTTAATTATTTTTATCATCGTATCGATTTCCTCTGGCAAGAACCCTTGTCGATGCATACCGGTATCAACTTTTAGATGTATTGTCGTGGCGTGTTTCGCTTTCACTAATTCTTGTAATTGCATCAAACTGGTTATTGCAAATGCAATATTCATATGTCGCGCATTAACAATATTTTGCACCGGCGTATAATCCATTATTAAAATTGGCGCATGCACATGAGACGCGCGCAATACATTCGCTTCATATAATGAGTCAACCGCAAAAAATGCAATCGTCTCGTGCTCTAAAATTTTTGCAACCGTTACCAACCCATGCCCATATGCATTACTTTTGAGCACAGGGGCAAACTGCATTGCGGGATAAGTTTTCTGAAATTCTTTCAGGTTGTGAAGAAGTGCTGATTTTGAGATCACCACTTCAATTATCGGTGTGTAATGAGATTTTTTCTGTCTAATTTCTCGAAGAATATTCAGGATCCTTTTCATATAGATATATTGTATCAGATGAGGCTTCTGGGAATGCTTGATATTTAGCCCTTAAATAAGCCAAAACTTACCCACACCCTCCAGCTCTTGACAGAAGTTTTATCCCCATATACAATACTGACACGTTAAACAAAGAAAGGCCCCAATTAAGCCAGCCGGCGTTTAACCCGATCGTTTACAATTTAAGACATGACAATCAAATTGAAACTTGTTTATAGCGAGTTTCAGTGCGAGTTGTCCTCGAATATAAAAATCTATAAATCGGAACACATAAAGTTGTTCATAAACTGAGAGTTTGATCCTGGCTCAGGATGAACGCTGGCGGCGTGGCTAAGGCATGCAAGTCGAGCGGGCTGATAGGAGTAGCAATACGAATATCGGCTAGCGGCAGACGGGTGCGTAACACATTGGCAATCTTCCTTCGAGTCGTGCATAGCTTTCCGAAAGGAAAGGTAATTCACGATGGACACGTACGGTCATAAGACTAGTACATGTAAAGCAGCAATGCGCTCGAAGAGGGGCCTATGGCCTATCAGCTAGTTGGTGAGGTAAAAGCTCACCAAGGCTATGACGGGTAGGGGATGTGAGAGCATGATCCCCCTCACTGGGACTGAGACACTGCCCAGACATCTACGGATGGCTGCAGTCGCGAATTTTCCTCAATGGACGAAAGTCTGAAGGAGCGACGCCGCGTGTAGGATGAAGGCCTTCGGGTCGTAAACTACTTTTACTAGGGACGAATTTTGACGGTACCTAGCGAATAAGAGGTTGCTAACTCTGTGCCAGCAGCAGCGGTAATACAGAGACCTCAAGCGTTATCCGGATTTATTGGGCGTAAAGGGTCCGCAGGCGGTCCTTCAAGTCATTTGTTAAATCCTTGGGCTTAACCCAAGGTCTGCGAGTGAAACTGAAGGACTAGAGAATGGGAGAGGCACGTAGAATTTCCGGTGTAGTCGTAATAAGCGTTGATATCGGAAGGAATACCAAAGGCAAAGGCAGCGTGCTAGAACATTTCTGACGCTCAGGGACGAAAGCGTGGGTAGCAAAAGGAATTAGATACTCCTGTAGTCCACGCCCTAAACGATGATTACTAGATATTGGAAGTATCGACCCTTCCAGTGTCGTCTAAAAAAGCTAACGCATTAAGTAATCCGCCTGAGGAGTACGGTCGCAAGACTAAAACTCAAAGGAATAGACGGGGACCCGCACAAGCGGTGGAGCATGTGGTTTAATTCGACGGTAAGCGAGGAACCTTACCCAGGCTTGAACTCCAACTGCAAATCCTATGAAAGTAGGACTTCTTCGAGAGTGTTGGAGAGGTGCTGCATGGTTGCCGTCAGCTCGTGTTGTGAAATGTACCCTTAAGTGGTCTAACGAGCGCAACCCCTATATTGTGTTAAATGTACACAATAGACTGCCTGTGTAAGCAGGAGGAAGGCGGGGATGACGTCAAATCAGCATGGCCTTTACGTCTGGGGCTACACACGTGCTACAATGGGGTAGACAATGGGTCGCCAAACCGCAAGGTGGAGCTAATCCCATCAAACTGCCCCCCAGTTCAGATTACGGGCTGAAACCCGCCCGTATGAAGCCGGAATCGCTAGTAAACGCAAATCAGCCTCGTTGCGTTGAATACGTTCTCGGGTCTTGTACTCACCGCCCGTCAAGTCAAGGGAATTGGTAATATCCGAAAGCCCCGCAAGGGGACTAAGGTAGGACCAGTAACAGGGACTAAGTCGTAACAAGGCATCCGTAGCGGAAGCTGTGGATGGATCACCTCCTTTTAGGGAGTTTTCTTCCTGTCGACATCGGTCTTCGGACCGGTGCGAGACGATTCGCAGATTTGTCATGTCTTAAATTGTACGAGATCGTAAAAGATCCGTCTCCGCAAGGAGCGGATTTTTATTTTGTGGTATACTGCTGGTATCTTTTATATGAAAAAATTGCTCTTTCGTTCTTTCACGGCAACTCTTATTGGCGCAACAACCATGAATCTGATTTTGTTTGGATTTGCTTCATCTGCATTTGCCGCGACGCAGCCCACTATTGCAAGTTTAAAAATTCAGGTTTTGTATGGCGGTGGAAAGCAACCGGTTACCGTTAACGTTGGTTTAAACTCAGCTCATTTAACTACGCCACCTGTTTTTTATATTGATCCGCAATCGATTGGCACAATTATAACCGTAAATACTGATAATAATGCGGATACAGCGACTGTTGTTGGTGGCCAATCTGTTCTTTATGATACCGCGACTCCTGACATGGTTGCGAAATCGCTTAATCCTTTAAATTTTTCAAAGTATGTTTCAAATTGGGTAGTTTCAAAAAACATTGCAATTCAGCCGTCAGAATACCCAACCGGAGTTAAAACGCTTTTAAAATATATTTATATACGTAATAATGATGGCGTTTCGGGTTATGCGCTTTCAGTCGCCCCATATCCGGAAATTGATGATGTGGCCGCACTGATTTTTCAAGCCGGATCAGCAAGTAATTACAATACCTACACTGGCGGCGTACCCGCACCAGTGTCAACCACCGACACGGTTACCACACCAGTTGTTACACCGCCAGTCATCACACCCCCACCTGTTTTGTCACCACCAAATCCAGTTGTGATAACACCGCCGGTAATTACGCCTCCTCCGGTTCTTTCACCACCAAATCCTGTTGTGGTGGTGCCGACACCTATTTCGTACACATTTACACCAATTGCAGCCGGTACGATAACCGTTGCGTTTACGCCAAAAAATTGGTCAGTTCCAAATGCAACTTATCCTGTTTCTGCAAACCAAACCATTGGATTTATTCAGATAAATTCTACGGCAGCAAAGCCGGTGGAATTAAAAAGTATTAATTTGCAGCTAGCTTCAAATAAGGTGTATCAGGGTAAAATCAATTTAATCTCATTGCCATCGATGCCGGATGCTGCGCAGTATTGGACAATTTTTTCAACGAAGGATAATCGTCAGACGGTTGTGTCATCGGTTGGGGCGAACACTTCGGGCAAAAAAGATGCAAAGATAACAGGTGTAACAGGATTTGGTTCGGATTCTATAAATTTTCCAATGAACGGAAAAATCATTTTGCAACCAAAAGCAACTATTACATTAGCCGTCACCGCAGACCAAATCGATAGTGTAATCGCTACGAGCACACCGATTCTTATCGGTAGTAAATTAGTCAGTGTTACAGTTCGTGAACCTGATAAAAAAAGTGATACCGTGTATCCGCTTGGTGATTCAGCACCACAATCCATCGCGCAGTTTTCCCCAGTTCATTTAAGTGTGACAGCGGCGAGTACGATAAAAGCTGGGGTAAACGTTAAATCCACCGAGCAAATTATTGGAAAATTTGTTATCAAAAATGAAAAAACTGCCGCTAAAACACCTGCTGATATTGTTGGGCTTCAATTGAATATTATTGCAAAAAATAATGTAAAGTTGGATAAAAAATCAACTGCCCAAGTGATGATCTATAAAGATGGTGTGGGAGCTGCTAATTTGGTATATACGGGAGCGTTATCAAAAATTTTAAATGCGGCTTCAGCAACTTCGACGGCGTTTACATCGCCAGTTACTATTGCATCAGATGTGGCACAAACTTTTGTGATTACCACAGACACAAGCGTGCTGGTAAAAGGGCATACCACCATTCAAACCGTTTTGGGCGCAGTAATTATGGGAAAAAGTGCTTCAGCATTTCAAAGCGCGGTGAATTCTAAAGTCAGCACAAAAGGAAAGATCTTGATTTATTAAAAAACAAGACTTTACAAGCGGCGCCACAGCGCGTGCTCATAAAGTCTTGGTGAGGTCCGCTTACGCGGGTTTTTGCGTGGTTGGTTCAGTCGTGGCGGATCGCGCGGTCGGGGGAACAAAGAAAACAGCCTGATTCTTCACTGGACCGGCGCCATTTTGGTCTGGTACTGGCCCCTTTGCCATCACCAGATGTGCGAAGTGATCGCCGGCGATCCTGATTTTTGGCGGCATCATCTTCGGTCCGTTGACCTGGATGAGCGTGTGTCCCACCAAACCGTTGATGGGGTTTAGACACACTTCAACAGCGCCGCGCGCACTGGCATCGCTGAAGTCGTTGGACCCCGGAAAGCAGGCGTGCTGCACGAGTTCGCAGACGTCGCGGCCTTGTTGGTGCTTGTTTTCGCCCAGGCTGTAATACGCGGTGACAAGCACTCGGTAGTCGCCACCCCAGGCAGTATTCGCAAACGAAATGATCGCTCGCGATGCGTCTTCTTTGCCCGCGCACTGCTTGATCAGCAAATCATCAGCATCCCGCCGTCTTCTCAATACTCGAATGAGCTCCATGTTTTTCTCCTTGTTTGAAATTCTCTGATTTACGGTATTTTTTGACTTTACCGCTCACAAATCCTAGTTTATTAAGGGGTACTTGTCAACAGATTTCGATATTTGACGCGAAGGCATATTATTGGTAGAATAGGGGACGAAATGTGGAATCCGAAGTGACGGGCGACAGATCCTTCGCAACCCCTTGGGTTGCTCGGAGCTGCAGCCCTCGCTCAGAAGTGTGAATTTGTGCCAGCACAATTCCCACATCTTCGCTCGGGCGATTAGCTCAGTTGGTTAGAGCGCGTCACTGATAATGACGAGGTCCGAAGTTCGAATCTTCGATCGCCCACCAAAAAATCCAATACCGAAAGGTGTTGGATTTTTTATTTATACAATTTTTGTGTGATATACTATCGGCAAGTTTTTTAAACTTTCAAAACGTTCTTCCTATGAAACATCCGAGTCATTCATTTCGTAATATAGCGCTTTTGTTTGCAGCTTCGGGCATCTCAATTTTAGCCGTTGCAACATTAGTTTTTTATGCAGGAGCAGCAACAACTCCTGCGCCACCCGTAATTACGGTTACCGTTTCCACTACAACGCCTGCAATTACCAGTCTTAAACTTGGCGAAACTAATCAGACATTTTTAAGTTTTACACTTACCGGCGATCCAAAAGTGGACACGAAGGTTAATGACATTACTGTTGATTTTTTTATTAAGAAATTGGATAAAATTAGTCATTTAGGAATTGTGCGACAGTTCATGTTATACGAAGGGGATAAAGTCAAAAGTAAAGGAGTGATATACGCACTTAGCTCGGGCGATGCAGTAAAAAAAGTTGGCATTGCGGAAAATGGATACGCACATTTTTACAATTTAGGTTTTGTAATTCCAAAAGGCACTTCACGTACGCTTACGCTCAAAGGCACCTTGTCGGCATCGGCGGGCAACTCATTTTCGGGGGTACAAATACGGCCTCGTTTGGTAAATGGGTACAGTACAGATAATTTGCCTGCAATTGTTACGGCAGCAACGCCAAGCAGTACCGCGGCTATTGTGAAGGGTGATTTTAGCGCAACAAGTCCAACCGTTACGTTAACCGGCTATGAATCAATGGTCTACGCTTTTGCCGCGGCCGATTCGCCAAGTGGACTTGGAGTGCAGGGATATGGACAGCCAATCGCACGTTTTATACTTAGTAGCGACATGAACCCCGGTGGCGCTCCTAACTCCATTGTTTCTGGGCTGACATTTAGTGTAAATTCAACTTTTGTCCCAATTGGAAAAAATTCTGTATTGTCGGTGTATAAAGGTTTGGTAGCTTCTTCGGCAAATCTTTTGGGAACCATTCCATTTGTTGCTGGCATGAAGTCGGGGACGGTTACATTTGTAAAACCGGTTTACATTGATTTTGCGACGAATCAATCTTTCACCGTTACTGCCGACACGGTTGGAGCTAAAATGGGTTCTACGATTTCAATTGGTTTGACCGGTATCAATTGGTCTGACGGTGTATCGCAATCGATTCCTTTTGCCGTAGGCCTTCCTCTTGCGGGCAAGTCAATCACGTTCTAACTTAAAGCCTGTAAACAGCGCGAATTTGTTAAAAAAGCATAATTCGCGCTGTTTGACGCATGGCAATTTTTCCCGTATCATATTCATACTATGGATGACTTTGTATCAGACAATTTGCTTGCTGAAGAAGGGGATCAAAAACATCCGCTCGCACTTTTTTTTAAGGAACTTTTTAAAGTCTTGATTATTGGCGCTTTTGCGGTTGTGGCAATTCGTTATTTTATTTTTAAACCATTTGTGGTCAGCGGCACGTCAATGGTGCCAACCTATCTGGACAAAGAATATTTGATCATTGATGAGCTTAGTTTTCATTTGGGTCAGCCGCACCGCGGGCAGGTAATCGTTATGCATTACCATGGCGACGTGGACAAAGAATATTTTCTCAAGCGTATCATTGGGCTTCCAGGGGAACATCTCATCATTCGGGGAGGTCGCATACGGATTTTCAACTCGCAACATCCGGACGGGGAATACCTCGATGAATCGGCGTATTTGGGCCCAACCGTCTTGACAGACGGCGATATAGATGTCACACTCAGCTCAGATGAATACTATGTAATGGGAGACAATCGTGGTGCCAGTTTCGACTCGCGCCGGTTTGGCCCGGTTAAGCGAGTTGACCTTGTTGGCCGAGCACTTTTCCGCGGATTTCCCTTGGATCGTATCAGTTATTTAGCCGGCGACGTATACAATCACACAGAGCCTTAATTCAACTTTGTATGCCACAATCAAAAAAGAAACCTATGTTAAAAAAAGCTGCAGCGCCTGCTAAAAAAGTAGCGCCAAAAAAATCAGCAGCTCCTGCTTCAAAAGCAGCTCCAAAAAAAGAGGAAGTCAAAATTCCTGCTAAAAAACAATTTCAGTTGGTTCGTGGCATGAAAGATGTTTTGCCTCGTGATCAGTGGTATTGGAAAGCGATGTACGACAAGTCTCAGCAGCTTGCAATTGATTACGGTTTTGATCGCATCGAAACACCAGTTTTGGAAGAAGCTGCATTGTTTATGCGCTCTGTTGGTAAGCAGTCCGATATTGTTGAAAAAGAAATGTACGTTTTTGAAGATCGTGACCAGGAAAAAGTTGCGCTTCGCCCTGAAGCTACGGCTTCGGTTGTGCGTGCTTATTTGCAGCACGGCATGTGGAACCAGCCTCAACCAGTAAAACTTTGGTATTGGGGTCCAATGTTTCGTCACGAGCGTCCACAGTCTGGCCGTCAGCGTCAGTTTACGCAGGTCGGTTTCGAAATTATCGGTGATGCATCGCCGGTTATCGACGCACAGATTATTCAGATGGCGTATTTGTTTTACACTGAATTAAAAATTCCAGTCAACGTACAGATCAATTCAATCGGCATGCCCGAAGATCGTACCCGTTACAAAATGGAATTGGTGCAATTTTATCGTAGCCACCGTGGCGAAATTTGTGAGACCTGTAAAGTTCGTCTCATGAAAAATCCAATGCGCGTTTTGGATTGCAAAGAACCTCAATGTCAGCCAATCAAAACCGCTGCGCCGCAAATCGTTGATTATCTTTCAAACGAATCCCGCGATCATTTCATGAAAGTTTTGGAATATCTCGATGAACTCAATGTTCCTTATTTCTTGGATCACACCTTGGTACGCGGTTTGGACTATTACACCAAAACGGTTTTTGAAATCGTTACCACGGATGGCGAACAGGGCTCACAGACCGCACTTTGTGGTGGTGGCCGTTACGATTTGCTTGTCGAAGAAATGGGCGGCAAACCAGTACCAGCTTGTGGCACCGCTCCAGGCCTTGAACGTGCCCTTATCCAGCTCCGTGAACGCCAGATCGATGTTCCAGGCGCACCAGCTCCTCAGGTGTATGTAGCGCAACTTGGTGATTTGTCACGTCGCAAGGCAATGCTTCTTTTCACCCGTCTTCGTGCTGAAGGCATTTTGGCTGATCAGGATTTTTGCAAAAATTCATTAAAATCTCAGTTGGAATCTGCAAATGGCAAGAAAATTCCGTTCGCCATGGTTATTGGCCAAAAGGAAGTCCAAGAAGGAACCGTGATCATTCGTGACATGGATTCAGGTGTCCAGGAAACCGTTGATTTTAACAAGGCTCCACAGATCTTGAAGCGCAAATTGGGCCTTGATTCTGCTGCAGTTTAAGGCACCTATCCCCAGTTGACGTGTTAGCCCAAAACATGTTAAAATTCCCTTATCATTATTAACACCCGTATCTGGTGAAAACACTGTGATTAACGTAAAACGTCGAAAGAATGAAAGCTTCGAATCCCTCATGCGCCGCTTCCGTAAGCAAGTGCAAATGAGTGGTAATTCTTTGCAGGTAAAAAAGGTGCAGCACCGCCGCGCGCAGAAGAGTGAAAATGTAGAACGCGCAAGTACCTTGATCCGCCTCAAACGCAAGTCAGTTCTTGAACACTATCAAAAAATCGGTAAAGTTGCTCCAAAGAAATAATCTTTGGTTTGCAGCTTTTCCATAGAGTTTGTCCTATGGGAAATGCCATCAGTCTCAAAATTGAACACGATGTAGCCGAAGCCATGAAAGCAAAGCGCGAGCTGGAACTTTCTACGCTTCGGCTTATTCGTGCCGCAATAAAAAACGCACTCATTGAACTTCGCGGTAAAGATGCCGATGAAGACGTGATTGCGGTTTCTGTTTTAAAACGCCAAGTCAAACAAACGCAAGATGCAATCCAAGATTTTTTAAAAGGTGGCCGCGCGGATTTAGTTGCAACCGCCGAAAAAGAAATTGCACTTTTGCAATCATATTTGCCACAAGAATTGTCCGATGAAGAAATTACAAAAATTGTTGCTGAAGCTATTGCGGCCGCGGGTCCAAATCCACATGCGGGTAAATTAATCGGCGATGTAATGAAACGTATTGCCGGCCGCGCGGATGGCGCTCGTGCACGCACGATAGTCGAAGCAACACTCAAAGCTTCTGCCTGATCTTTTTTATGCGCTTCGTTCTTTTTTCCACTTACAAAAAAAATCTTCTACTTACGGCAGCGCTCATGTGCGCGGTCGGTTTTTTGTTTTTTCACGGCGCTTCGTCGGTGTATGCGCAAACGACTGCTCCTGCAACTGACGCGCTTCAAAATTTAAATTCAGTTAATTCAACCGCTGGTTTAGGCAGCTCATCATTGGGCGTTATTATTGGCCGCATCATAAATATTCTTTTTGGATTACTTGGCGCGGTGGTAATCAGCTTTGTTATTTATGGCGGCTATTTGTGGATGACCGCTGCTGGCGATGAAAAGCAGGTGACGCAGGCAAAAGACGTTTTAAAAAATACCGTGATTGGTTTGGTGATTATTGCTTCATCCTACGCGATTACCTCGTATATCATGAGCCGATTGTTTGGCGCCGGTGGATTAACTGGTGGAACTGAACTTGTTGGATCGAATGGTTCGGGTGGCGTTGATTTACTTTCTGGCTACGACGGAGGCTCAGCGCTTGGCCGCGTTATCGAATCGCACGATCCAGCTCGTGATGCAGTTGGCGTTCCTCGCAACAAAATGATTCAAGTTGTATACAAATTTCCAATCGATCCAACAAGTGTGATTGATGCAACATCACCAGATGCGGTATACAAAACAACAACCGATGCAAATGGCAAAGAAATAAAGCGTTTGGTAAGTGGCCCAGTGAATGGTTCAACCTTTTTGATCTATGCAACTGCTGAGGGTCGCAATACCGCGCTCAAGCCAACAGATGTGTGGGTCACTATTGGCTCCGAAGGTGCGGACTCAACGGTTGTGGTTTACGATCCGATTCCATTTTTAGGAAGTGCAACAGCACAAACGCCATATACCGTGGAACTTTCGCCAGATATTAAACGCGTAACTCCTGCAGGCCAAAGTATTTTTTCTGGATTTAGCGGTGGATATTCATGGAAATTTACGGTTAGCACGGAACTCGATTTAACGCCGCCTCGTATTATTTCAGTAATTCCAACGGCAGGTGGTACCTATGCGCGCAATATTACTGTGCAAGTAACTTTTTCGGAGCCGGTTAATCTTGCTTCAGCGGTTGGGGAATACGATGGACATTCAAAGCAGTTTAAAAATATTCGCGTTGCAAACCCAGATGGTTCGTTTGTGTCTGGTGTGTGGCGTGCTGGCGGGGGATTTAATATTATTGATTTTACAACCGCTGCGGAATGTGGCACCAATGCGTGTGGTCAAAAGATTTTTTGCTTGCCAGCAAGCGAAAAATTAGAAGTGCGCGCATTGTCTGGTGTGCTTGCACAGCCAGGGGTGAATGCACAGGTAAATCCAAAATTATCGTTGCAGGGAATCACCGATACTGCGGGCAACGCGCTTGATGGTGGTGGTGAAAATGCAAAAACACCATGGAGTACTACCGGCGGCAAGCCATCGGGGAGCCCGGTTGATGATTTTTATTTCTCATTCAACACGACGGATGCTACCAAAATTACCGATCCAAAAATTACATCTGTTGAACCGCTTTTTGGCGCAAATGGAAAAGATGCAACGAATCCATTTACCGCCGATAGTGCAGTTAGTGCAACATTTGATTCCTTAATGAAGGCAAGTTCGTTTAGCGGCGTTGGATTGGTCGCGCAAAATCCTCGAGCGCAGGCCGGTTTTTGGAAAGAGTCTGTTGATCAGACAACAACAGTTGCGGGTGTAACAAATTCAGTTACTAAATTGAATATTAAACATGTTTCTTTTGCGAAGAGTCAATCGTATGCGCCAGCGTTGCCTTCAAGTGTGCAGGATGTGTATCAGAATTGTTTTTTGGCTTCGGGTCAAAATTCGCAAATTGGGTTACAATGTACGTACACAGATCCAACAACCGATACGGGGACTTATACCTGCTGTAATGGTGTTTCATCGAATGAAAATTGCAATTTATTAGAATATGGCAAAACTCCGTAATTTGTTTGTAAAAATCAGCTTTGGTTTAGTACTGCTTGGCGGATTATTTTTTGGCCCAACACACGCGCCATCGGTAGTTTATGCACAAAATACGGCTCCAGTTCTTGGCGGTCAGGCTGCACCTGCTGTTTCCGGCACCAATCAAATTCAGCCGGGCGATACTGGTTTGCAAACGATTCAGCAAACATCTGGGCTTGGCAGCACGCCATTTACGGTGATCATTGCGAACATCATTCGTATTTTCCTTAGCCTCATGGGCGTTATTGTAATCGGCGTAATTATTTACGGCGGTTTTACCTACATGACGGCAGGTGGTTCCGAAGAAACGGCTGAAAAAGCAAAACGAATTTTGACCAACGGTGTTATTGGTTTGGTTATTGTACTTTCTTCGTTTGGTATTTCAGAATTTATTATTCGATCTTTTTTAACCGCCACAGGGTCACCGCTCGCGAATGGTGGTGGAGGTACTACTGATGTTGGTATTGGTGGTGGCACTGGGTTGGGTGGTGGTGGAGGTAGTGGTTTTGGCGCTCTTACGGTTAATTTTGGATCGCCAAGAGGACTTCAAAAATTTGCAAATATACGCGTAAATGTTGTTTTTAATCAGGCTGTTGACGAATCAACGGTTTCTTACGGCAGTAATTTCATAGTCACAAATAAAGCTGGTACGAAAGTTGACGGAGCAGTTACGGTTGATGCTGATACGATTACATTTATTCCTTCAAAGTCGTGTCCAGCGCCGAATGATTCGTTGCATTGTTTTGACCCAGATGAATATAATGTTTCATTAGTTGGCGGTTTATCAACTTCAATTCACGCTGCGGTAACGGGTAAAATTTTGGTATGCACTGGCGTTAATTGTAAATTTACCTTTACGGCTGGTACTGATATCGATACCACCGCACCAAACATTTCAAATACGACTCCGCCAGACAATGGTAAAATTCCATCAGAATCTTTTGTCCCAGTAAAAGCTTTGCTTTCTGATAACGACGGTATTGCATATGGTAGAATTTTGGTTGATGGAAAATTGCTGGAAACAGTTCAGCCAGTTTATCCAGCGGGGAATACGGGTCAGCAACTTTATATTATTTCACAGAAATTCAACACGAAGGGCGATGCACCAGGTACGGCGCATGTCATTGAAGTTGACGCGATGGATGTGGCAGGTAATTTGGGCAAAGCGCAAATTCATACAACTTCTTATGCTGCACATTGTTTCAATAAAGTTCAATCGGTAAACGGCGTAACGGATCCAACTGAAATTGCAATTGATTGTAGTGCTGCTAATGGTGAATGTGGATTGTGTGCGAATTCAGCTTGTACAGCTTCATCGCAATGTGCGGGTGGAAACGGTTTTTGTGATCCAGTAAAACATGTTTGCTCAAGTTCGCCGATTATCAAAGATGTTCAGCCTCAAGATGGTGCGCCAGGTTCTTACATAACTATTTCGGGCGATGGTTTTGGAACGAATTTTGGATCCGTGACCTTTTTAGGTGATCCAAAAACAGATACTGATGATGTTGAAGCGCCTTTGGCTTGTGATGCTGGCTGGTCAAATGATCAGGTGGTGGTGCGCGTTCCAGATGGTGCTAAAAGCGGTGCGATTCAGATTAAAAATTCCGCAACATCGATTGACACAACCGACAACCAAACCGGTTTATATCTCCAGCAATTTAAAATTACCGACGTAGTACGCCCTGGTATCTGTGGATTGATTCCAGATTCTGGTTTTTCTGGTACCAAGGTTTCTCTTTTAGGCACTGATGATATTTCATCGCCCAGTGTAGATCGTAAATTATTTTTTGGTGGATATTCTGCAAATGATGCCACGTGGGCACAAATTACGCCAAATACTATTACCGCCACTTTGCCAGACATGGATCCTGGATTTATTAATGTGCAGGCAGTTATTAAAGGTATTACGACAAATCCATTAGAATTTTTGGTGACTGCATCGTCAACTGCTACCACGGGGAAAGGGCCTGCGAATCCTGATAATGTATTAAGTTTGAATTCTGTCGCACCAGCAGCTGGGGGTGTTGGCACTTACGTGACGCTTACGGGTACTGGTTTTGGTACGGTGCCAAATAAAGTTTATTTTGTAGTACTTGATGGATCCGGAAATCCAACGGATCAACAAGTTGTGGCTGATACTAATTTTCCTGCACAATGTGCAGCCGGTTTTTGGGGGAATAAACAAATTATTGTTAAGGTTCCAAATATTCCAGTTGCCAAATATGGAATTAGAGTATATCCATATGGCAATAAAACCGGTTCAAACATCCAGAATTTCACAGTAAATACCGATAAACCAGGTCCACAGGTTTGTGCAATTAAAGCGGACAATGGCCCGGCGAATGGTTCACTTGTAATTTCATTTTTTGGTGAGCATTTTGGGACAACTCCGGGTGTTGCTATTTTTTCTGATCATGTAGTTGGATTGGCGCCAAAAACAGGTTCTATTTGGACAGATGGCAAGGTTAACATCATGGTACCAGCAAGCGCAGTGAGTGGTGGAGTACGTTTATCCCTCGTTATAAATGGAAAAGCAACAAAAAATATTTGTGATACTAACCCAAGTACTTGTAGTAACTCTGTTTATTTTGCAGTTTCAGATTGCCGCGTGGTTGCGGGCGCTTGCAAAACCGGCAATATTTGTTGCGCGGATGGTTCGTGTGGTACATCATGTATAAGCGCAAGCAAAAAAGTTTCCGCAGCATTTTTGTGGTGTTTTTCAACCGGCGATTCGTGCGCGGTTTCGCAGCCACCAGAAATCAAAGAAGAGTGTAATACTTTAGCCACGGCAACAAATTCAATTCCATCACCATCGCCTTCATCGGTTTGGCCTAGTACAGTCAGCGCTTGTAACAATGCGCAAATTGCCATTAAATTTACTGAAAATATTGATCCTAAAACAGTAAATGTTTTTTCAGGATCAAAAAGCAGCATCATTGTTGAAAAATGTACCGGGGATATCTCTGATCCTTGTACGCAAACGGATCCAACATTGGTTTCGCTGAAAAATTTGAAAGTAAGTGCATACAGCACAAGCGCGTATTCAAGTATTTTTGTAACGCCACAAAATTTAGCAATTTCTTCAACTTATCGCGTTTCTATTTCTAATCAGATCGCGGGTATTGATAGTGGCTTACCAGTACGTGCACCAGCAGATCAACTCAGTACCTGTAAACCAGGTTCGGGTTTTGTGTATTGTTTTACGTTTAGCACGGGCCCAACTAACGAACCTTGTTTGATTGATAAAGTAGGAATCGATCCACCAAGTTTTGTTACGCAAAATTTGGGCACGATCGTTGATGCAAAACAGAATAGAGTGTATTGGTCGCCAGTGCCATATCCAGTTGATCATTGTCAGATTCTGGATCCATCGGTGTATCAGTGGGGGTGGAAACCTTCGCAAGCGGTTGATTCTAATTTTTTGATCGCAGCAGCATTAAATCCAACAGCTGCAACAACCCTTTTGGATGCGAAAACACCAACGAAAGATGGTGCGTCAATTGATATCACTGCATCAACCATGCAACAAGGTGCTTTGAAAACCGGCACGGGAACATTAGTAATTAATCCGGGTCCACCACGAATTTACGAGCAGTGTTCCATCGATGGAATTCGTAGTCCAAGCCCATCAATTATGTGGTCTGCGGCGACGCCTGTTTGTCGTACGTCATTGGTATCGGTAACGTTTAATCAACCGGTTGTTTTGCTGAACGCAGATAAAACAGAATCGCCTTTTACGTTCTCACTTTTTCAATGTACGGGTACCAAAAAAGATCATGAATGTGATACCGCAGTGGCAACCGCAACAACTGATTTTACACCGACAACCATGAATGCGGATGATAACGTGTATCAGTACACCATTGAGCCAAAAGCGCCGCTATTCTTGAATACAACATATATTGCTGAAGTGAGTACCAACACGAAGGGCGTTGGTGTGAACGGCAAAATGATGGTTCCAATGAAGGGCTGTCCTGTTGGCGTTGGATATTGTTTTACCTTTAAGACCGCTGCAACGCTTATCGACAACGATGCTGCGTGTAAACTTGCTTCAATCGAACTGTCTCCTGGCAATTACACCACAACGGATTATGGAACCGTGCAGCAGCTATTAAATGGCAGTTGGACACCGCTCGCCTGGATTGCACAAGGATTTGGCGCTGATAAATGTGTGTATCTCGATCCAAACGCCTTTACATTTAATTGGGGTATTGATTTGGCACACGCGGGTTATGCTGCTGTTGACCCTGATAATAAATGGTCTGATACGGGCTGGGCACAATATATTGCAGCATACAAAGAAACCGGGGATAGCCCACTTTCAATTTTGGCAACTGCACAAAATATTACAGGCTCTTCGCTTCTTAGTGTTGCGTTTACCAATCCGCATATTACCTCGTATGATCCGCTTGATTGTCCGGGTTCAACATCGGGTGTTTGTTTAAATTCGTTGGTTGACATCACCTTTAGTACAAATATAAATCTTGATTCGCTCCAAAATAAATTATTTTTGTACGAATGTCCTGCGACAACAAATCTTACAACCGATGATTGTGCATTTGCAGATAGTGATCTCAAAAATGCGCTAGTCCCAACAATCGATGCAAACGATAATCATCATGTACTTTTTGCATCACAGAATTTTGATCCACAGCGAAAATATCGATTAGTTTTGAAAGGTGGCGTACTGTCTGACGCGGGTCTTCCATTTGCAGACTTCAATTATCCCGCAACGAATGCTCAGTATTTTACGTGGACGTTTATTACGGGCACCGCAGCTTGTGCGATCGATCATGTAAATGTAAAACCAGTTGACGCAATTGCGCAAGCGCAAGGACAGGTGCAGCAATTTTTGGTTGGTGCATTTGGTCAGGCGGATGCGTGTCATCCAGATGGACAACCATTAAATCCAAATGCGTATACATGGAGTTGGACTTCAAGCGTACCTTTGGTTGCGCAAGAAACGGCTGCATCATCAACCCCAGACCATGCGTTTAGTATTAATGCAAATGGTCCAGTAGTTAATGGATTTCAGTCAACAAACATTACCGCACAGACCATGGGCAAATCTGATACGGTTCCATGGAAATTGGTTTGCAACGCGAGTGCGATTTCGTGTCCAGCGGGTACGCAGGTGGGAAAGGATGGGTGTTGCTACAAGCAGCTTGGTTTTGATACGGTTTATCCAGATCCAAACGCCACGGATATTTGTCGAAATACGCTCATCACTGCACATGTTAATGAATTGGTTGATACTACAACGGTGAGCTCTACCAGCTTTATGGTTGGTTATGCAACTGATGCAGCGACTTGCGCTGGTGGAGATTATCGTGGTGGATTTTGCTATAAAAAATTGCCTTACACTGTGGATGTTGTTAATCATACAAATAGTAAAGCAGATCCATCAACTTCCGAGGCATTACTTACCGCTTCTGTCGGCGATATGTTGCCAGCTAATACGCAAGTTAAGGTAATGATTAGCAAAACTAATCCAACCGATGCGGCGAATGCAGATTATTCGGTTCTTGCTAATTCTGGCGTGGCTGTTACGGGGCAATCTTGGACATTTACTACCGGACCAAATCCATGTGCACTTAATAAGGTTCAGATTTTTCCTGACCAAATAAATTTTCAGAAACTTAATGCGCCTGAAGAGGCGATCGCGTACGGTCTTAGCCATCAGGGTAACAGAGACGTGCCTTTGGCTGCGATTTCTGGTAAATATGATTGGACGTGGAATTGGGCATCTCAGTTTGTGAAAGTTGCGAAGATTGATCCAATCGAAAAAAAGACACAACAAAAAACAGAAATGGTTGCGGGCGGCCAAAATGGTAAGACTTTTGTAACTGGTTTGGCAAAAATAGTTTCTGATATTTATTTTGATCCAAGCACCAAAGGGCATGATGTAGTTGGCCGTTTGCCAGTGTGGGCTGCGATTTGTGATACGCCATGGTATTCAGACGCGCAAACACCGCTCACTGATATTTTGAACGGCCAAAACATGTCATTCTGGTATTGTGAAACACCAACGGGGCAAAAACCATTGCCACATTTAGTTCCTATTATCGATCCTGTGGCAGATACTTCAGCAAATGCCGCTGATGTGTACACCGTGTTGAACGCATTTCATTTGACTGATCCGACCACGGGCGCGGCGGTTGGTTTCCGCATTGAAAAGAACTTAAAAAATTATTCACCACTTGAATGGTATTATCAAAAAGAATTTAAGGGTGATGTAACGCCGCAAGTCGTTGCGGGTTTGGATGCGGTTCGTGTTGCAAATACTTTGTATGTTGCATACGGAAATCAGAGCACAAATAGCAGTTACACCAACATGCTTATTATCAGTCTTTCTGATCCTGCAACGCCAGAGCTTCAGGCAATTTTTGATCAGATTTTGGCAAACTTACAAACGTCTACAAATTTGGTTGATGATGGACTTTGTTATCAGGGGGCAGAAGCAAGCACTCAGCAGTGTAATAAGGATGCTGACTGTCCTACGGTTCCTCAAACCCCTCTGACACCGGTTCAGATGGCAAGTAGAGTTTTTGTAAATACGAATGAATTGTCGGGAACAGGAAGTGATGCAAATCTCAAATCGGGGATTCGTTGCTCAATTACCTTTGATGCTGCGGGCTCTCATTTTCAGGCAATGGTGTATGATGCTGCTCAAAAGAAAATTTCATTTCAAACAGATCCTGTGTATGCAAAAATTGTTGCGGATGCACAAAATGTTCTGCCGCTGGATTGTAATAATTCTGGACCATCTGGACTCTGTTCAACAGCATCAACACCAGGTCCAATTTCGTGTTATTCAAGTGCGGATTGCCCAAGTAACGGAACATGTGTAATGCCAGCGACTCCAACTACTTGTCAAATTCCATATACCAAATTTATTCGCGACACAAATCGCGTGATTGATGTGGCGACGCTCACGCGCTCACTCGAAAAAGCCCACGCGTTTGCAAATAAATATCCAGTAGTTGCTACCGGTTCGTTTGTGCCTGGCTTAACCGCAAGTACCTGGCCACAATGGACGGATTTTATGTCGCAACTTGGCATTGCGCAGGTTGTTGATCCATTAAATTCATATGCAGGTTGCACCGGTGATTTTGATACCGCAACTTGCTGGAATGCAAAATCACAAAAGTATCAATGTAACCCTGGTTCAGAAGCGTATCATTACCGAACAATTAATAGCGGCGCTGATTACCAACTTGGCATTTCATTCGAGCAGGATTCTTCTTTGACGAATAACTGGGCAGGTTATATTAAAGATACGGTTTTGGCGTCTGGCCGTGTAAATCTTTCTTTCTGCACAGGCAATACGTATGTTGCAGATGCGGTTTGTGGCGATGGCTCGATTGGCGGCAGCGAACAATGTGATCCACCAGGTAAAACAGTAACGATTAATGACTCAACCACATATGGTAGCTCAACAGCGGTTTGTACGAGTCAATGTAAATATGGGCCGCAAACGCCAGTTACTTTGTGTGGCGACGGCATAATTCAAGTGGGTGTCGAAACTTGTGACGATGGTAAAGCGCTGAATGGAAAATATAATCATTGTCCAGCAGATTGCGGTGTTAAATCAAAAGTTTTAGTCAGTTCGCTTGGCGCTTGTGGTGACGGCATTATTCAACCAGGCGTTGAGATGTGTGAAATTAATTCCGGTGTTGGTGCGGTTACGATTGGATCAAAATATGCAATCAATCAAGTTGATTCTTGCAACTGGGATTGTAAAGCGTATGGTCCATATTGTGGCGATGGTACCGTGAATGCCGATCATGGAGAGGACTGTGACGGAGATCAAACTGATTATGCAAATAGTTGTGTACGAAAATGTAATAAACATACTGATGCAAATCCATGTAAATGGACAAATGCTACCGCGGGTGTTCCTGTTTGCGAAAAAATTCAAACGACTCCAGGTACCCCAACGACGCCACCAGGTTGCGGTGATGGTAAATTCACGCCGGGCACTGGTGAAGAATGTGATAACGGAACCGATCCATCGAATCCTGCAACAGCTAATAGTACAAAACCATATTCAGTGGGCGGTCAAAACGGTATTCCATGTGTACCAGCATATGGTCAGAAAAATACGTGTCAGTACTGCACCACGTCATGTAAAAAAGCATATGTATCTGGTGGTTATTGCGGTGACGGTATAAAAAATGGCACTGAAGTGTGTGACAAAAATGATATTGGCGCGGGCGCGGCTGGCCCAAATGGAAGTTATCCTGCGGGAACGTATCAATATGGTACGCAGGCTTGTAAGTCAGATTGTTCGGGTTTCGTAGAAAAAGGACCGGCGCCTAGTTTGGGTGATATTCTTCCGGTATATAGTGAATTTGATAGTCACTGGTTTAGTGCCCACATATTCAGCTTAGATGATAGTAATAATGTAAATGGTGCTTTGTTTACCCACGGACAAATTGCTACATACGGTTTGTCTGGACAGCCGACAGGTTTAAATGTAAGTAATATTCCGCTTAAATTTGCATCAATTGGGGCGTCATCAACAATCGATAAAGAACCTCAGCCATTTATCGTTGGTATGCGTGTTGGTGTACGCAGATTAATTTCAACGGGCTGTCTTCCAGGCGTGATAGATTGTCCAAATGTCGCTGCGTTTGGACCAGGAAATGTCGATTACCATTTCCCAGGAGGCGTTTCACATGTTCCTTATAAAGAACTATGGGACATCGGATATATTACTGCAGTGAAAAATGGAACTTATGATGTGAAATACGAGACCTATAATGGAGGGGATCCAACGGTAACTAACGGCGGAACTGCAACCGGTGTTTTGCTGAATAATCTTGCGCGCATTCCTGACGAATACTTGAGTTGTGGAAAGCAAACAAATCGATTAAATGGAATTCATTTGAGCGTTTATGACCCGGTACACAATAGTCCACCTGGTTTAAATTTGAGTCCATACGTTAAACTGCCATCTACATCAGTTGTTCCAGTGACTTTTGCATTCTCAGATCCAACCTTGCCTTGGTTGCCAGTTCGGTTGTCAGGTAATATTCGTTATGGTGATTCAAATTCGGCGGTAGTATACGATTCTCAGTTGAAAACTGAAAATGCCTTTCCGATTTTGGTAATGCCAACTAGTACCCCGAGTGGCGAAGTTAATCAAACGCAAACATATTCGTTCGATACAGGCCCGCTTATTGGAACGGTGCGCGCATGTTTTAGTCCAGATGCTGCGTACCGTCTTACAGTAAGTCCTCAATTGAGATTATATGCAAATGGACAAACGATTGAGTCGGACATAACGGGCGGTGCTTTTGCTTATTCTATTCCACAGCTTGTCGTATCAACCAATGCATCTGTTCAGCATCAGGACATTGAGCCAAATGGTTTGCCGGGTGATTATCGTGTTGTTGTAACAGGTATTGAATCTGTCACGCAAACAATAAATGGAAATCCTGTATCACTTGAAACGTGGGGTCTTCATATCGGTGCGAGTGTTCCTGGTAATGAAATTTATTCAGGCGCGACTCCGCCTGCAATTTATTGTAATGGAAAAAATGGTTGGAGTTCGGCGGAAATGATTGATGAAATAAAAGTTAGTGCCACCGCAATTCCGTCGGCAATTATTGCTTGGCGTGATGGATGTTTAACAAAGGGGCCATGGTGGGCGCAAATAGATTCTGCTGTGGGCATCAATGATGCAAACGCCTTCATTCCAAAAACGCGTACTCTTATTGGAACTATTGCCGCTTCACAATCTAGTCAAGCTTACGTAGTTTGGCTTTCAAGGAATTCTGTACTTCCTGCGCCAATTGCGGCTGCAAAAGTTGCGATATGGTATCGAAATGTAACGCCAGATGCAAATGGTCATTATTGGAGATTAGTTTCAACATTCAATACTGATAACTTAAAGCCAGATGCGGCAAATGCGGATCAATTCCATCTGTTCACCATGTTACGTGCTTCTGATACTGATACGTCGCCGGAGACTTCATTGTATGCAGGTCAGTATGTTCCAGGTGGTGTGAATACACTTCTATTAAAATAATCCGTTATGGAAAACGAACAAATTCCTCAAGTCGCACAAACACCACCAGAACAATCGTCACGGATAAAAATATTTGCTATACTGATTGTGGCGATGGTATGCATCGCGTTGGGTGTATTTATTTATCATACACTGCACAAGGTATCTGCAACGGGAGCTGCTAGAGAGCCGTTATATCTCCTCACTGATTCTGATGCAGACGGATTAACTGATGCGCAAGAAATTACGCTTGGTACCGATCCGCACAATCCAGATACGGACGGCGATGGTCTATCCGATGGTTTTGAGGTAAATAGTTCCCACACTGACCCTAAAAATGCGCACAGTAAGGATCCTGTGTTAACGGATCTACAATGGGTGTATTCAAAAGCCCCACGTCGCTAATTTTAAAATCTATGTTTGACGATGAATCAAGTCAGCCAACTGAAATGCCAGAGCCATCCGCTGCAGACGCGGTTGATCCGTTTGAGTCTGAGGCCGGTGCAGACCTTTCGCCAGGAAGCACGCCGCTTGGGCCTTCTGCTTTGGAAGCAGGGAAGTTGCAGCCAATTGCGCCATCGGTTATGCCAGCCTTGGACACCATGGATATGGGCAATTTGCATGAGCCAACCGCGCTCAAGCGAATTTTTCTTGCAACGGCAATTATCGTCGTTGTCGGTGGTGCGGGTGCGGGTACTTGGTGGTTTTTAAAAAATAAAAGTGCGACTCCTGCGCCAACTACTACAACCGCAACTACTATTCCAGCTGCTCCAGTGCAGCCTACAAATACAGTCAACATCGATTCAACAGGTCCTGCGGCAGCAGCTATCACCACGTCAACTCCGGCTAAGCAATTTGTACCAAGTGATAATCCGCAAGTTACAGCTCCTGCAGCGCCAGCGGCAACTTCAACCGCGATTGATCAAAATTTAGACAGCGATCATGATGGTTTGACTGATGTTGAGGAAGCAAAATACGGCACGGATCCACACAATCCAGATACGGATGGTGATGGCCTCAGTGATGGCGTTGAAGTACACATTTGGTTTACTGATCCGCTCAAAAAAGATACTGATGGCGATGGATATTCGGATGGGCAAGAAGTTATGAGCGGATATAATCCACTTGGCCCAGGCAAACTTCACTAATTGATCTTTCGTATGGCAGAACCAATCATCTACACAATCCCAATGGATTTTTATGGCGGTAAAAATGCACCGCCTGCAGAGCTTGGTGCAACCCATGCCGCTCCAATAGAATCGCAAAAAGTGACTCCTGCGCCGGTCGCTACGCGTCAGCCGATGCCAGCGCCGCGACAGCCAATTTTACCTCCAAAACAAACTTTGGTTCAGCCAGCGCCGCAAACGTCTAGTAATAAAATAATTATTATTGCCGCGGTTATTGTTGTTATTTTAATGCTTATTGCTGGCGGTGTTTGGTATTGGAATAATTCAAAGACACCTGCGCCACAAACATTGCCCGCGGTAACGCTTGCAACCTCAACTCCTGAGGTGGTGATTGAAACACCAACCTCAACTCCAACATCAACCATTGAAATTCCGGTTGTGCCAACAAGTACTGTAGCACTTATTCCACCACATGTTTTTCGTGATAGTGCCGACAGCGATGGTGATGGCTTGACTGATGTTGAAGAAGAAATGCTTGGTACCAATCCAACGTTGATTGACACTGACTCAGATACATATCCAGATCGTTTAGAATTGGTAAATCTTTTTAGCCCGGTTGCAGCGGGGCAGGCGCGACTTATCGACAGCCAGTTGGTAAGTACGTACATAAATCCAGATTATAAATATACTATATATCAGCCAACCGCTTGGATTGCTCGCGCCGTTGATGAAACGACGCATAAAGACGTAATGTTCACGGCGTTGTCCGGTGAATTTGTTGAAATTACCGCGCTTCCATTTCCAACGGGGCAAGCCTTTCCTGACTGGTTTCATCAGAACTTTCCAAATGAGGTTTTGGCAACCTATCAGCCATTCACCAACCGGTTCCACGTGTCGGGCATTATGAGTCCGGATAAAACCGTTGCTTTCATTACGGATGGCGGTAGTGTGTATTTGATTCGCTACGATGGCGGCACTCGTGAAGAAATAAATTATCGTTCGACTTTTGTTATGATGGTGCAGTCGTTTAAAACTGCAACTGTCGCAACGCCAATCGAATTGTTGCCGCTTACCAGTGTGGGCACACCAACCGCACTTGGTGTAATCGCAACCTCATCACCGGAGATTGCAATCCCAGAGACGACTGCTACGGGCCCGGCATTTATGGCCACCACCTCGACGTTGCCGGTTGTGGTATCTACATCTACCGCCGCCACGTCAACGCTTGTGGCACCAACCTCAACGCCATGAACCAATCTGAATTAAAAAAAAAGTTGCAGCGCGTGGTTAAAAAAGTTTTAGCATTCGAAAATAAAATTGGGTATTCTGCGTCCGTTGTTTTTGTCTCGCGCGCAAAAATTCAAGAACTTAACCGCGTGTACCGAAAAAAAAATCGTCCAACCGATGTGTTGTCTTTTGGGCAAGATGGTGCTGATGAAAAATATATTGGCGAAATCATTTTGTGCTTGCCGTATATTCGCGAGCAAGCAAAAGAATACGGCGTGACCTATTTGGAAGAGCTGACGCGCATGACAATTCACGGGACGTTGCATCTGCTTGGATACGATCATATTCGCGCCATGGATCGCCGCCGCATGCTGCCGCGCCAAGAAAAATATTTGAGTACACCTGGTGTTCTATGACTTTTTTAGGAAGCTTTAAAGCAGCTATGGCAGGGCTTGGAATCGTGTGGCGCGAGGAGCGTAATTTTCGTGTGCAATGCATTGTTGGGTTGTTAGTTTTTGTTGCGATGTTTGTGTTGCCGCTGCATGTGTCAGAGCGAATCGCGCTACTCATGTGTATTGCGGCCGTACTTGTGCTTGAAATTTTAAATAGTATCGTGGAACGGTTTGTGGATATGGTAAAGCCGCGCTTGCATGCGTATGCGCGCGTGATCAAGGATTTGGCAGCAGCTGCGGTGCTTTTGGTAAGTTTTGTGTCGGTAATTATCGCTTGTATTATTTTTATTCCGTACCTGAACACTTTTGTGGTACAATACTCACATGAAATTTTCTCGTGATTTTCCATTAATCACTGGCATTGATATTGGCTCTGCCGCTGTTCGTATTGCGGTTGGCCAACGTGTTGCACAAGGCAATATATCTATTTTGCAAATTTTGGCGTGCGCCGAGGTTCCATCCGAGGGAATCCACAAAGGAATTATTACCAGCATTGATGATGCGGTATCTTCGGTTTCTGCTTGTTTAGAACGCGCGGAACGCTTAGCGGGTGCACCAATCGAACACGCGGTCGTTGGTATTTCGGGTAGTCATATTTTGTCACAGCAAAGCAAGGGCGTGGTGGCAATTGCAAAATCCGACGGCGAAATTACCGAAGAGGATGTTGCTCGTGCCATTGAAGCGGCGCGCACAGTTGCAACGCCAGTGAATTACGAAATTATTCACGTGATCCCAAAAACATTTACTGTTGATGGCCAGGGCGGCATTAAAGATCCTGTCGGCATGACCGGTGTGCGCTTGGAGGTTGATGCGCAAATTATTCAAGGCGTTTCTTCGCAAATTAAAAATCTAAGCAAAGTGGTGTATCGCACGGGTGTTGAAATTGATTCGTTGGTTTTATCTGCACTGGCCAGCGCCGACGTAATTACAACCCCGCGCCAAAAAGAATTGGGTGTTGCGGTGGTTAATATCGGCGCATCCACCACCAGTATTGCGGTCTTCGAAGAAGGCGACGTGCTACATACCGCTATTTTGCCCATTGGTTCGGAACATATCACGTCAGATATTGCGATTGGTTTGCGTACGTCTATCGATGTCGCAGAACGTGTGAAAGTGCAATATGGCACCGTAAATCCACGCAGCGTTGGCCGCAAAGAAGAAATTTTCTTGGCTGAATTAGGTGCTGCTGATCAGGAAGTGGTGGATCGCAAATACGTTGCAGAAATTATCGAAGCGCGCGTTGAAGAAATTTTGAATAAAATTGATAAAGAATTGCGTACGGTTGAGCGTTCTGGGTTGCTCCCGGCTGGTATTTTGTTTATTGGTGGCGGCGCACGCTTGGATGGATTCATCGAAATGGCAAAAAAAGAATTGCGATTGCCCGCGGCACACGGCTATCCAATGGATTTAACCAGCGCCTCGGACAAAGTGAATGATTTAGCTTTCGCAACCGCAATCGGCTTGGTTGATTGGGGTTCCGAAAACGAAGTCAAACAAAAACGTGGAAATTTATTTTCTTCTTTCCGCTCAGAAAAAAAGGGCGGGGGAAGTGGAACTGTAAAACAAGTCAGGGAATGGATTCGCTCCCTGCTTCCATGATTAATTAAAATAATATGAATTACGAACAAGAAGCTCAACAAACGCGCCCCCCATTTGAAATACCACTCGGAAAAATGGCATTTTATGGTGCGGTGGGTGCGGCTATGACTCCAGTCGCTGCAAAAATTGAAGCATTTACCTATCCTACTTTACTCAAAAATTATGATACGGTTTCAACCTTTGAGCAATGGCGTGTGCTGATAGCACATGAAATGCAGAAGAATCCTACTGCCACTGTTCTAGTTTTTGCATCAATAATTTCTGTTTTGGGTCCATTAAAAGAATGGCTTGGGAAAGCAAAAAAAGTATGAAAAATAAAATCCAACACGCCGTCGACTCTATATTATTAGTTGCAAAGGAGCGCGGAAAATTAGTAAATGTACCTGTCGAGGATTTGAGAAACGACATGGAGACGCAGCTTTTACAATATATTGGCGTTGCTTTTTTGAAACAAATTCAGGATGATGCTGATAAAGAATCATTGCAAAACTTGCTCTCGGAAAGCGTTGCTTTGAATTCTTTGGAAGGTTTTGATCAATTTATACGACAGTATATCAAAAATCCTGATGAATTTTTAGAAAAGACGATCGTGGAATACGTTCAGCAAATTTTGGAGAATTTATAAACTTGAAATTTTGCCCGAATCTTGAGCTGACAAACGGAGTGTTCTTGATGAAATTTAGTTGACTAGTGGATAACTTTTCCTGTATCCTTACTGCATAGATTGGGGTCTGGTCCCCCTTGTTAATCAGATTTTTGAACACAAATCGTACTCAATGATATGCCTGAAGTAAAACCCGCACTTGATACCTTTGCGAAGATAGTAGTTGTTGGCGTTGGTGGCGGTGGTGGATCCGCAGTTAACCGCATGGTAGAAGCTAAAATTCGCGGCGTTGAATTCGTAGTGGTAAATACCGATGTGCAGGCGCTTCACCACTCAATGGCAACTCATAAAATTAATATTGGTAAAACGGTCACACGTGGCCTTGGCTCTGGCATGGATCCTGATACCGGCCGCCGCGCCGCAGAAGAATCTCAAAATGAGATTCGCGAAATTTTAAAAGGTGCAAACATGGTTTTTATTACCGCTGGTATGGGTGGGGGAACCGGTTCTGGCGCCGCTCCTGTGGTCGCTGACATCGCGCGTGAGCTCGGTGCACTTACCGTTGCGGTAGTTACAAAACCTTTCACTTTCGAGGGCACACAGCGCCGCGTGGTAGCTGATCACGCGCACGATGAACTCGCGGCTCGCGTTGACACTATTATTACCATTCCAAACGATCGTGTCATGCAAACGATCGACAAAAAAACGACTTTACAGGAAGCCTTCCGCGTGATCGACGATGTTCTTCGTCAGGCTGTGCAGGGAATTTCAGAACTTATCATGACCCACGGCAATATTAACGTTGATTTTGCCGATGTGCGCCGCATTATGAGCAACCAGGGCACCGCGCTCATGGGTATTGGTCGCGCGACGGGCGACAATCGTGCAATCGACGCAGCAAAGGCTGCAATTTCATCACCACTTCTCGAAATTTCAATCGATGGTGCTCGTGGAATTTTGTTTATTGTTTCAGGTCCTTCAAACTTGGGCATGCAAGAAGTCCAAGAAGCTGCAAAAGTGGTTACTGGCAGTGCCGACGAAAATGCAACGGTTATTTGGGGTTTGGTTACCGACGATACGCTTGGTGACGATGTCAAAATTACGGTTGTTGCAACCGGTTTCGATAATCGCAGTGGCCGTGAAAAAGATCGTGAACGTGAACGCGAGCGAGAAGTTGCAGAGCAGCCCTTCCGTCCAATCTCGCGCCCGATTGTACGTCCACAACAGCAGCCAGCGCCACAGCAGTATGCGCAGCACAACAACTACAGCGCGCCAGCACAGCAGCAATCGTCACATCGTGATGATCAGCCAACGCGCGTACAGCCACAACCGATTCGTCCGTCACTCCAAAGCGACGATTCGCCACAACAAAGTTTTAAACAAAAACCATTACAATCTGGTACCGATGATATGGATGCCGACGAACCAGATGAAGTTGATATCCCTGCCTTCATTCGCAAGAAAATGAACCACTAATTTGGTATGCAGTGCTTGGTGTGCAAACACGAAGAAACAAAAGTGGTTGATTCGCGTGTTGCAGCGGATGGTCTTAGTGTTCGCCGTCGCCGTGAGTGCGAAAAATGCGGCGAACGTTTCACCACCATTGAAGAAATGGAATTATTAGATATAATGGTAGTCAAGCGTGATGGCCGCCGCGAAGCGTACGATCGTAATAAGCTGGAGCAGGGTATCCGGCATTCGCTGCGTAAACGTCCATACACGAACGAAAATTTCCGCACGCTTATTTCACGTATCGAACGCGACATTCAAAAACGTCGCAAGCGCGAATTAACCAGTGCAGAAATTGGTGAAATCGCTATGTACCACTTAAAATCTTTTGATAAAGTTGGGTACATCCGTTTCGCATCCATTTACAAATCATTTGAAGATGTCGAAACTTTTACCGCCGAAGTTGCGCGTCTTAAATTGCCCAAGAAAAAATAATCTATGGACCCAGTTCTTGAACAACTACAGAAACTTAACAAACGCATGGATCGTATTGAAAGTCATATGCGTTGGGATTTGGGAATCACGATTGCGCGATTTGTAATTATTGCGGTGCCAGTTGCACTTGCATTTATTTATGTGCCAGCTTTTGTGCGCGATCATATTCCACAGGTACAATCTTTTGTTACTCAAATGCAACAAGCCGCGTTTTTTTTACAAAAAATAAGTAATCCGTCTTCGGCACGTTAATATGTTGCACCCTCGACACCATCGCATTGCCTATGCGCCAGTTATTTTAATTTCGGTTTTGATTTCAGGTTTTTTTTCGAGTCTACTCACGTTTTCTTTAATCGCTACGGCGTTTCAAAAAGAGCGTTCCGCGGGGACGTTTAGTGCTGATACTGCGGTGCATGCAGCAATTGAACAGGTTTCGCCTGCGGTTGTTTCTGTTTCGGTGTTGCAAAATTTTAAGGATACGGCTCACGCAACCGGTCCTGAAACTGTTGGTGGTGGTAGCGGTTTTATTGTGCGCGCTGACGGATTAATTATTACGAATCGCCACGTAATCGACTCGCCAGACATGCGTTATAAAATTACGCTTCGTGATGGCCGCGAATTTGATGCAAAAATAATTAGCACTGATCCTATCTTGGATTTAGGCGTATTAAAAATTGATGCGCTAAATTTGCCCGTTGTAAAATTAGGAAATTCAGATTCACTTTTTGTTGGGCAATCTGTTTTGGCAATTGGTAATTCGCTTGCAGAATTTCAAAATACCGTAACCATGGGTATTGTTTCGGGTCTCGGGCGTCAAGTTACTGCGGGTGATAATTTTGGTGCGGGTGGTGAAGTTTTACAATCCGCAATTCAAACAGACGCGGCAATTAATCCAGGAAATTCTGGTGGTCCGTTGGTTACGCTTTCAGGGCAAGTCGTTGGTGTTACCACTGCGGTGAGCCGTGAAGGTCAACTCATCGGCTTTGCAATTCCAATTAATAGTGTGCGCAAATTAATTGATGGCGTTATCGCAACGGGTAAAATTTCGCATCCATGGCTTGGAGTGCGGTATGAAATTATTGATGAGCAATTGGCAACAGAAAAAAAATTAACGCAAAAAACGGGCGCGCTTATTTTTTCTGACACAAAAAATCAGCCTGCGATTGCCCCAGGCAGTCCGGCAGAAACAGCTGGATTGAAGGAAAATGAAATTGTGCTGGCGGTAAATAATGTGACGATCGATGATACGCATGGACTTGCTGATGAAATTGCAAAATATGCTGTAGGTGATACAATAGAGTTAACAATTCTTGATGGTACAAATACCAAAAAAGTATCTCTAAAACTTACGGAATTTCCAGCAACACCATAAATTCCGCACCTTGTCTTTGCTCTTTATGAAACGAACCCGCATTATTGCTACAATTGGTCCTGCCTCGGCGACTGCGCAAAAAATTTCAGAAATGGTTGAAGCCGGACTTTCGGTTGCGCGCTTAAATTTTTCGCATGGTACGTATCCCGAACACGCAGCGTTTATTAAAACGATTCGTACCGTCGCGCGTCGCACTGGCAAAACAGTGACTATTTTGCAGGACTTATCCGGTCCAAAAATTCGTGTTGGCGCGCTGTCACCGCAAGGGCTTATGCTCAAGGAAGGTGAGCGCGTGTGGTTTTCAAATAATCCAAAGCGCGCAGGTGCAATTCCGTTTCAATACGAAGGATTGCCAAAAGATGTTCGCCCGGGCAGCCATATTTTAATGGACGACGGCTTGCTTGAAGTTGAAGTTTTGTCGAAAACAAATACTGAAATTGAATCACGTGTGGTGGTTGGCGGTATACTTTTGTCGCACAAGGGAATCAATGTTCCGGGCACGCGTCTTGCGATTCCTGCGATTACCGAAAAAGATAAAAAAGATTTGGTTTTTGGTTTGGCGCATGGCGTGGATTGGGTTGCACTTTCTTTTGTGCGTGATCCGCTTGATATTGAACAACTCCGCAAATTAATTGCAAAGCACAAGCCAAAACACGTGCCACAAATTATTGCAAAAATAGAAATGGCCGAAGCGATTGATCATTTGGAAGCGATCGTGCATGCTGCCGATGGTATTATGGTGGCGCGCGGTGATTTAGGTATTGAAATGCCACCAGAACGTGTGCCACTCATCCAAAAACGCCTGATTAAAATGTGTATTCGATCACAAAAGCCGGTAATTATTGCAACACAAATGTTGGATTCCATGATTCGTAATCCACGTCCAACACGCGCCGAAGTTTCGGACGTTGCAAACGCGGTTATGGATTTAACTGATGGCGTCATGTTGTCTGGTGAATCCGCGAGCGGTAAATATCCCGTTGAGGCAGTGCAGACTATGGCCCGCATTATTGATACCATTGAAAAATATGCGCCACACGAAGATACCGCCGCATGCCATCATCATTTAGGTTTAGAAAATCAAATGATTGGAGAGCTCGCATTAACCGCATCTGAGTTAACGCACATTGCGGGCATCGTGGTGCCACATTCAGCGCTGCATATTATTCCGGCGATTGTGCAATTTCGTCCAGCAACCACAATTTTTGTACAAGTTAAAGATGATCGTGAAGCGGGAATCTTAAACATTCGTTACGGGGTAGTTCCGTGTAAGGTTTCTGGCACCAATAACAAAAAAATTATCGCCTGCGTCAAAGAATGTGCGATGTTAAAAAAAGGTGCGCGACTAATTTTTGTTGAGGCAGAAAAACGTGATGGTATGATTTCTCTGCAAGAAGTTCGTGTTTCGTGATATACTTTACTCATATGATGCGAAAAATGCATAAACATTTTTATACCAGCAGCGGCATGTTTTTATTAGTTGCTGGTGCGGTTGGTTTGTCTGGAGTTATCACCACATTTTCTGCGGTTATGGCTGGTCCACCAGTTGTGTCACCTCATATTTTGGCAATGCAAAGTGGCCCATTTTTGCAATCGTTTGGTGGCAAGCCGCAGCCAATTAATATGGCAATTATCGGACGTACCGCACATTCTATAACAGTACAGGTGGTAACAAACGCAGACGCAACTGGCCCACTACAATTTTCTTTTGTACCTCTTGTTGGTAGCAATGCTGATGCGCCACGTACATTTTCGGAATCCGATGCCATGGTACAAAATGCGGCAGTACATGCAGTTAATTGGAGCGATAATGCAATTTATACATTTCCTATTGATGATTCAATGACGGGAAAATGGATTACCATTTACGCATTTGTTAAAAATTCTGATTCCGTTGGCGCGATCCCAGGACTTCCAAACAATATTGATGGTGCGGGCGCCGCGGTGTTTCAGGTTACTGACTAATTTAGTATGGCGGACAAATTTAAGGCTCGTGTTGAACAGCTCCTAAGTGGAACCGGCATTATTTTAAACGGTTCTGAACCACACGATATTCAGGTGCACAATGAAAATTTGTATGCGCGGGTTTTGTCCGAAGGCTCGCTTGGATTTGGTGAGGCATACATGGATGGTTGGTGGTCTTCGGATGCGCTCGCAGATACCATGACGCTTATTTTGGGTGCCGGAGTAAAACAAAAATTACATCCAACGCTGGGCCTGGTGGTGGACGCACTGCATGCGCGAATTGCAAACATGCAAACGCCAAAGCGCTCATTTAAAGTTGGTGAAGCGCACTACGATATTGGTAATGATTTGTATGAAGCAATGCTCGACAAATTAATGACGTATACGTGCGGTTATTGGAGCGCACCGTCCGCGCCAAAAACATTGGACGAAGCGCAAGAAGCAAAACTTGATTTAATTTGTCGCAAAATTGGTTTGCGGCGTGGCCAGCGGGTGCTTGATATTGGTTGTGGCTGGGGTAGTTTTGCAAAATTCGCCGCGGAAAAATATGGTGCGCATGTAGTTGGCGTGACGATCGCAAAAGAGCAAGTTGCGCTCGGTATGGAAAAATGTAAAGGGCTGCCCGTTGAAATCCGTTTGCAAGATTATCGCAGTCTCAACGAAAAATTTGATCACATTGTGTCGGTCGGCATGTTTGAACATGTCGGGTATAAAAATTATCATGAATATTTTAAAGTCGCCGCGCGCTGTTTGAAAGAGGATGGATTATTTTTACTTCATACGATCGGTAGTAATACTTCGGGTGTGAGTACGGATCCTTGGATCGCAAAATACATATTTCCAAATTCCATGTTGCCATCGGTAAAACAAATTGGAGGTGCAATTGAAAATTTATTTGTCATGGAGGATTTGCATAATTTTTCCGCGGATTATGATACGACACTAATGCATTGGCATCAAAATGTAGAAGCGCACTGGCCAGAACTTGCAGGAAATAAAAAATACGACGAACGATTCCATCGTATGTGGACATATTATTTACTTGTTTGCGCAGCTTCTTTTAGAACGCGCTATAATCAGCTTTGGCAAATTGTTTTGTCGCCAAGCGGCGTTCCTGGCGGTTATAAAACCGTGCGTTGAATTTTGGCTTGCGTATTTGTGCACAAGGAGTATGCTTACGTAAAGGCCGCTTAATTTGTTTCAAATTACAATTATGTTACTTACCATTGCTGTTATTCTGCTTCTACTTTGGCTTGTTGGGTTTATAGGCTTTCACGTGCTCGGTGGTTTTATTCACATTTTGCTTGTTCTTGCCATTATTATGGTTTTAGTCCGTGTAATTCGTGGTGAAAATCCTTTGAAATAAGAAGGAAATCAAAAAACCGCGCTTTCACAGAAAAGTCGCGGTTTTTTTGACTCTTTATTTTGCTGAAGAGAATGAATTGCTGACTTATTTTTTCTCGATGCAGTAATCATCGGTACCGTATAACGCAACTGCGAAAAGGCCGAGTGACAAACCAAAATCGCGAACACCAACGGCGCTTGCACCAAGGTCTAACGTAATAACAAATAAATGCGCCGAAAGCAAAAGTGCGAGCCAGCGTGTACCAAAACCAACAGCAACCAATGCGCCAGCGATCAATTCGAAGACTGCATTTAAATGCACAATGGTGAGTGCGCTCATGCCGCTCAAATCCGTTGCCCAGCTTGGAACTAAACTCGTCCACGCATTTGGATTATTGAATTGTGATGCACCGAACCACACCATTACTGCGGCCAAACCAAGGCGTAAAACGGTTGGTGCAAGTGATTTTAATTTTTGTTCAAGTTCTAATTTCATAATTGTTTATTTAAGGACACCAATCTTATAGGATGCTAGGATACGCGCTGGGCTGCCATTGCTACCGTGTTGATCGTTAAATGCAACTGAACCATCGCCGCCACAAATGCTTAAAATTGCACCTTCGCCGCCAGGATGTTTTGCGATCCATGCGGTCAAATCGTAAACGTCGCCGTTAATGGTGGTCCAGCAGCTTGCGCCATCTTTGTGGTTCGCAACATCTTGCATGGTGTACGCGGTTGTTGGTGATCCGCCCGTTGGCGCTGCAGGCGCGCTTGGCGTTCCTGTGCTGCGTGGACGTGACTGTGATGCAGCCATAGCGCCGATGATGATAACGATTCCGAGAACGATTCCAATGATTTTGTTTTGTTTCATATGTTATGTAATTATAGAACAGACGCGGCCAAGGCGGCAAGAGTTATGACACGTAAGTTTTTGCCGAAACATCAGCGCCCGGACATGGAGCATCTTTGAGCAGGTCGTGCGTCATGGACGGTTTGTCGAAGCGAAATTCAGTACCAAAGAACGCAATAATATTTTCTGCATCACGCATTGCATTGTACAAACACACGCTGGCACCAGGGGATGGCGTCATGTTAAAAATAATATGATCACCTAAAATTTTCCCTTCGCCCAAAAGTAATTCGCGCGTGTTCGTGTCGACGCGTTGCAAACGCATACCGCCAAATCCAACGGCACGTTTTAAATCGCCGCCACGCAGCGTTGGAATAATTTTTTTAACCTCATACACAAATAAATATTCACCAAGGTAAGGAAGTTCGAACGTGATATTTTTGATGAGATATTTGAAGCGCACGGGTTCCAGCAAAATATGAAAGAAACTAAGCCAGGTTTTTGCTTTTTCAAGCCCTGCTGACTTAAAAAAATCTTTCATGGTATTCATGCGGCGGCTTTCAAGAACCGGGAAGAACCGGGCGGTTGGACCAAAGCGAGTTTTACCAGGGACCGTTACGTCCGGATCACCGTGCGCCGCAGCAAACGGCATACGTGGATCTTGCATGGTGTACACCTTGCCATGTAATACCTCGTCCGCAAAATAAAATGAACCAGCAATTGGAATTAATGAAAATTCTTTTCCATAGCCCAAGCTTTTTGCAAAACCAAGACTGTATGCGTCGGTATCAACAATTACCACGCGCGCGGTGAGATTGCCCGTTGCGGTATGAATGGTGTATCCAGCGGCTGTTTTTTCAATTCGTGTTACCGCTCGATTGAAAAAAGTGTTTACGCGAGAACTGTTTGTAATAAATGATTTTGCAAGTTCGCCAAAATTTATCGCGTATCCTTTGGGATCAAAAAGTGCAAGCACGGATTCTTTTGGGTTACGACCTTGCATGATTTTTGGTTCATGTTCTGCAATTTTTTGCGCATCAATTTTTTGGAGCGTTGGAAATAATTTGTTAATTTTTTCAAAACGATCTGCGAGCGCGGCAACCTCGGCATCGCCCACAGCTAAAATCATTTTTTGTACGCGTTGCATGATTTCGTTTTGCTCAGCTGCGGGTAAATTTTCGACATACTGGGCAACCATCATGGCAGCTGGTTTTACCTGACTCGCTTTTTCAACTGAATAATTTGTTTCAATATCACCAACGTGCAACGTTTGGCTATTATTGACCGCGTTGGAATTAACCAAACCGGGCTCCGCATATTTTTCAACGAGAGCTATTTTTGAGATGTCTGTATATTTAGAAAGCGTGTAGGCCAGTGCCGAGCCGCTGGCGCCACCACCAATGATAAGTACGTCGTAGTTTTGTTCCATAAAAGTATGTCAAAAAACCGCCCGGGAGGGGCGGCGGCAACGTTATTTTTTCTTGTCTTTCTTTGGTTTTTTAACGTTTTTTTGCTGCGCGTTGTTTCCTTTTGCCATATAAATTGGTTATTATGAAATAAGTATAGCATATGCACCGTTTATCGCGCTAGTGGCGTATAATGTAGGAATCCCCTCTATGGCCTATCCTCAATTTATAGCACATTTGTCTGATATTCATATTGGTCATAGTCACGCCCGTCTTCAGGCGGCTTTTTTGCTTCGAAATCAACTACGGCAGCATAAAATCGATCGAATCGTGGTGACAGGTGACATAACCGAACATGGTCGCACCGACGAATACGCAACTTTTCAAGATGTTTTTGCGGAATTTATTTCTGATGGCCGACTTATTGCAGTGCCAGGGAACCACGATCGTTTAGGGGATAATATCGCGCAGCACATGTTGCAAGGAAAACGCGTACAAAAAATTGAATATCCGGGGCTCTGTGTGATTGCGGTTGATACTACTGGTTCACACAATCGGTTTTCATTTTTGGGACATGGTGCACTTAACACCGAAGTAATTGACGAAATTGAATCCGTGGCGGCGTCTGTCGCACCTGAAAATTTTGTAATTGTGGCGCTGCATCACCATCCACTGCAGCAACCAGAAGAAATGTTTATTGAAAAAGTTGCAACTTTTTTTAAAACGCCAATTGCAAAGGAACTGCAATTGGGAAAAGAATTGATTCAAAAATTAGGCGGTCGATGCGATCTTATTTTACACGGTCATCGACATTTTTCTTTGGAAACACACATCGCTACGGTGGCGCGAGCTTTGCATGTGTATAATGCGGGCTCATCAACAGAATTGTTTAAATTTCGACTTTTTACCCTTGATGGTGGTAAATTGAGTTCTGATCCCGTTTGGATTTCGTGTAAATAATATGACAAGCAAGCATGTGTTACTTTGGGTTTACGGAGTTTACGCCGTTGTTATTACGGCGCTGCTCATTATTCCTAAAACTGATCTACCAAATTTTTACAGTCCATTTTTTATGGCTGGCGTATCGACCGCCGCGTTGCTCATCATATTGATTCCTGGTTTTTTTGCGCGCCACGCATCTGTTTATCGACGTGCTGTTGTTCGTCGCTATCAGGCAGTACTTGCACTTTGCATCGCCGTGAATGGACTTGGTGGGCTCGGATTGTATAAGTTATATAAGGTTGGTATTCAATACGATAAAATCTTGCACTTTTTAGTTTCAAGCATTCTCGTATTAATCGCAGCGCACTTTTTGTTTCATTGGCGGTCGTATTCAGCTACGCGCGCTGTTATTTTGGCATTGGTCATCGTAATTGCAGGCGGCATTTTATGGGAAGTATGGGAAGTTCTGCAAGACGCAGTATTTCATACACAAACCGCGGGTGTGTATGGTGCAGATTATTTTAATGACACCATGTTTGATTTAATTTTTGATGTGATTGGTTCTGTCTGTGGGGGTATTTTATTGTATGTTGATCGTACGCGCCGAAGAATTCCAGGGCTGCCATTTTCACTGAACAAATTTTGATTTCATGAAACCACAACTTCTTCTTCTGACAAATTCATATAATACCCGTTCGGATGAAGATCTTTTTTTGGCAAATTATCTGAAAGATTTTTTTTGCGTGACCGTGGCGCATCCGCTTGAGGCGATTCAATATGAAGATGATGCTGCAATTATTTTAGTGCGAAATATTTGGCCAACTGCTGAAATTCGACCAACATTGCAGAAAATATTTGAGCGCATTCAGAAAAAAAATATACCTTTGTATAATCCGCTCGGTGGCGCTGGCGATATGAGCTCAGGGAAGCGGTACCTCGCTACCTTGTGGCAGCAGGGATATCCGGTGATCCCCACCATTTTGCAGCTGAGCGAAATTTTTAAACTCCCCCCTTGTGATTTTTACATAGCAAAGCCGTTACTTGGTGAAAGTAGTCGGGGTGTTCAAAAAATTTCAAAGGAAAAAATTTTAAATTACGACATCTCAAATAAAATTATTCAACCGTTTATTGATTTTAAATACGAATTGTCTTTTTATTTTTTGGATGGTGTTTTTCAGCATGCGCTCGTGTCGGGTGGGCCAAAAAAACGGTGGTATATGAAACAGTATGAACCAACGTCAGCGGAGTGTGTGATTGCGCAGCAATTCATAGATTGGAATCATTTGCCATATGGATTACAACGCATTGATTTTGGTGCGACGATGCAAGATAAAATGCTTCTCATGGAGATCGAGGATTGGTGTCCACAGCTTTCGCTTTCGGATATGGATAAAACTGCACGGGATAGTTTCTTACGTAATTTGGTGCAATCATTGCGGAATTTAATAGGCACTTGACGATACCCCATGGGGGGTATACGATAGGCGCATATGTATGCAAGTAAAAAACCAACGTTAATCCGTCGTCTTAAAATTATCGAAGGCCAGATTCGTGGCATTCGTGAAATGATTGAGCATGATGTGTACTGTGTTGATATTATCACGCAGAGCTCTGCCGCAAAGCAGGCGCTATCTAACATCGAAGATCTTTTAATGGAAGGTCATCTTTCGCATTGCGTAGTAAATCAGATTAAAAGTGGTAAAACAGAAAAAGCCGTCAGTGAAGTTTTAAAAGTGTATAAATTAAAACGAAAATAATATGATGACGCATACCTATAAAGTAAAGGGAATGCATTGCGCTTCATGCGCGGGAATCATTGAAAAAACTTTTAAAAAAACTCCGGGCGTCGCAGCTGCTGAAGTAAATTATGGTACTGAAACCGCAAAAATCTCTTTTGATGAGACGCAAGTAAATCCTGTCCAACTTTCAAGCAAAATCGAAACGCTTGGATATTCGCTTGCAATGGATTCTATGCCGGGTATGGATCATTCGCAGCACACGGGAATGAATCAGTCTAAGCACGAAAAAATAATGGAAGTTGCTGCCATGAAAACTAAGGTGGTTTCAATTATGCCGCTTGCATTGATCAGCATTTTTGTTATGACGTGGGATATTTTGGCGCAATTTAAATTTGTTGCCGAAATGTCATATACCACCGGCGAATTTTTTCATTATTTGATGCCAATTTTTGCAACGTACGCACTTTTTGTAGTTGGTAAACCGTATTTGCAAGGATTATATCGATTCGTGCGTCACGGCGCGGCAAACATGGATACGCTCATTGGACTTGGCACTGTTTCGGCATTTACGTACAGTTTTATAGTGAGTGCTTTTCAAGAAAAATTACGACCCCTCATTAATGTAGATCATACCTATTTTGACGTGACGATTGTGGTAATTGCATTTATTACCTTGGGTAAATATTTGGAAGCGCGGTCAAAAATCAAAACCGGCGATGCCATTGAAAAGTTGCTTGGGCTGCAAGCTAAAACAGCACTTGTGGTGCGCGATGGTATTGAAATTGAATTGCCAATCGATCAGGTCGTTGCGGGCGATTTAATTGTGGTTAAGCCAGCGGGTAAAATTCCAGTTGACGGCACGGTGTTCGAAGGTAATTCATATGTTGATGAAGCGCTTGTAACGGGTGAGCCATTGCCGGTACATAAAAAAAATGGTGATACTGTGATTGCAGGCACTTTAAATACAACTGGAACTTTTACTTTTCGCGCGACGAAAGTTGGATCGGAAACATTACTTGCGCACATTGTACAAATGGTAAGTGATGCGCAAGGAAGCAAGGCGCCGATTCAAGCGCTCGCAGACAAAATCTCAAGCGTGTTTGTACCAATCGTTTTGGTGATTGCGTTTATCGCACTTATTTTGTGGATTATTGTGGGACAGCAATATCTTGGATTTTCTCGTGCGGTTTCGTTTGGACTAGTTTCATTTGTTGATATTTTGGTTATCGCATGTCCGTGTGCGCTTGGGCTTGCAACGCCAACCGCAATTATTGTGGGTGTTGGTAAGGGTGCTAAAGAAGGAATCTTAATTCGTGACGCGGCGATGCTTGAAAAGCTGCATAAGGTTACGGTCATTGCGGTTGATAAAACCGGTACCATCACGCGTGGCAAACCAGAATTAATCTCCATTGAAAATTTTTCTGAAAAAACAGATGATGCGCTAATTAGTATTTTGGCGTCGCTTGAAAATAAATCTGAACATCCAATTGCGCATGCGATTGTTTCGTATGCAACAGAAAAAAATATTACGCTTCAATCGATTGATACCTTTGAGGCCATTAAGGGTCGCGGTGTACGTGGCACGGTTGCGGGCATCGAGTATTGGGTAGGAAATCCACAGTTGATGAAAGATCGCGCAATTAATTTTGATACCACGCAAATCGATGACGCAACGCGCGCCGGAAAAACGCCAGTACTTATCGCAACTGCTGAAAAAATAATTGGCATCGTCATGGTTGCTGATGCAATTAAGCCTGAAGCCGTTGAAGCCGTTGCTGCGTTGCATAAACTTGGATTACAAGTTGTCATGATTACGGGTGATGCTAAAAATACGGCTGCATATATAGCAAAACAAGTAGGTATCGATGAGGTGTTAGCCGAAGCAACGCCAGAAATGAAAATGAATAAAATTAAAGAATTGCAGGCGCAGGGAGTTGTCGTTGCGATGGCGGGCGATGGGGTAAATGATGCGCCGGCATTGGCGCAAGCTGATGTAGGCATTGCCATGGCAACGGGCACTGATGTTGCAATTGAAAGTGCGGGTGTTACGCTTTTGAATGGTGATATTTTAAAGTTGGTTAAAGCCATCAAACTTTCTAAAATTACCATGCGCGGAATTAAGCAGAATTTATTCTGGGCATTCTTTTACAACATCATTGGCATTCCACTTGCGGCGGGTCTGTTCTATCCAATTTTTGGATGGATGTTGAATCCTGTTTTTGCGGGGCTTGCTATGGCGTTTTCAAGTGTCTCGGTTGTGAGTAATTCACTTCGTATTACGGCTTACAAATTATAATATGGAAAAAAAATATACGTTTCATGTCAGCGGTATGCATTGCAAAGCGTGTGTGCTCATGACCGAAAGCGAACTGCAAGATGTACCAGAAGTTGCGAGTGCAAAAACTTTTCTTGCAAATAATTCCGTTGATGTCGTCGGCGATTTTGGTGAAAAAACGCCCGAGCAAATTGCGGAGGATTTGACCGTTGTTTTGGAGAAACACGGATATAAACTTTCTACTGAGCAAGTTGCTCACCAAAAAAAATGGAGCGACTTTAAAATTGCAGCTCCAATCGCGCTAATCTTTTTAGCACTTTTTATTGCACTGCAAAAATTAAATATCGTAAATTTGGTTGATACGAGTTCAGTATCTTATGGAACGGCGTTTTTAGTCGGTATTGTGGCATCGCTTTCAACATGCATGGCGGTTGTTGGAGGCCTGGTGCTTTCGATGTCAGCAACTTTTGCCAAAGAGGGTGACAAAGTTAAACCGCAAATTTTATTTCATGTGGGGCGTCTGGTTGGATTTTTTATACTTGGCGGCGTAATTGGTGAAATTGGTTCGGCGTTTGCGCTCAGTGGCCGTGCCGCGGCAATTCTGGGATTAGTCATTGGACTTGTTATGATTACTCTTGGTTTAAATTTGCTTGACGTTTTTGATTTCACTAAAAAATTGCAGCCAGCAATGCCAAAGTTTTTGTCGCAGCACGCGATGGGGCTTTCGAAATTAAACCATCGACTTACGCCACTTGCGGTGGGTGTGGCAACATTTTTTCTGCCGTGTGGATTTACGCAGTCCATGCAAATCTATACACTTTCAACGCATAGTTTTTTTGCGGGCGGATTAACTATGGTTACCTTTGCGTTTGGTACGTTACCGGTGTTGGCCTTGGTTAGCTTCAGTTCATTTAGTATTCACAAAAGCTCACAGGCAAGTGTGTTTTTTAAAACCGCGGGGCTTGTGGTAATCTTATTCGCGTTGTTTAATATTATTAATAGTCTGGTGGTTGCAGGAATTATTCCACCAGTGTTTAACTTTTAGTATGAAATATTTTTTGTACACTGTATTGGGCGTTGCAGCGCTTGTGGGGATCGGCTATTTTATGGGTGGGGGAACTAGTGGCGCACCACAAAATAATGCACCTGCGGGCAATGTGAGTGTGCAGGGTGGCACTCAGATTATTGAAATTCGTGCAAAAGGCGGCTATCAGCCACGTACCAGTATTGCAAAAGCTGGTGTGCCAACTATTTTACGTTTTGTAACCAAAGGAACTTTCGATTGCTCTGCATCTATCAGAATCCCAAGCCTTGGTATTAGTCAGATTTTGCCACAGTCGGGCTCAACCGATGTTGCGGTAAATAATCCGTCGGTCGGTACTCTGCAAGGGACGTGCGGCATGGGGATGTATCCGTTTTCGGTTGATTTTAAAGGCTAATTCCTAAGGCAGAGGCATTTTTCATGATATACTTGCCACCATGCAGGAATTTATTTTGCAACTTTTTATTTCTACGGGCCTCGAATTACTAATTTTATTTGGAATCTTTTTTGTTTTTGGTTTTGTTTTGTCAAAATTAGAACAATGGACGCTTGCAAATTATTATCGTAGTGTCGGATGGAAGGGGATTTTGTGGACCGCGTGGATTGGTACGTCGGTGCACGAAATCGGGCATGTATTTTTTGCCGAAATTTTTGGACATCAAATTACGCGTGTGGCACTTTTTTCACCTAATAAAATGACTGGTGAGTTGGGTGAAGTTGATCATGCATATAATCCACAAAGTATCTATCAGACCCTGGGTAATTTTTTTATTGGCGCGGCCCCGCTTTTATTCGGTATATTTATTTTGATTGCAATTGGTTATTTTGGTGCGCCACATAATTTTCAGGAATTTAAACAAGCAATGCATTCATGGTTTTTTTGGGTGCTCATGTATATTTCATTTTGTATTTCATCGCATCTGGCGCCGAGTCGGCAGGATTTAAAAAGTATGTGGATTGGGTTTGCGCAAATTATTGTGCTGCTCATTTTCTTTAATCTTGTTGCCGCATTTTTTCGATATGATTTGGTACAGGCCATCTATCGGCTGTATCCGCTTGGAAATATTTTTAAATTACTTGCATATGTTTTAGGGGTTTCAGTGACCCATTGTTTGGTTTCTTGGATGATCTCGCGATTGTTTCGTTTGCGTTAACTGCTCGAATCAACTACAATCCGCCATACCATATGAAATCTTTGCTAAAAAAACATTTTGGATATGATGAATTTCGCCCGCTCCAAAGGGAAATTATTGAATTGGTGCTTGCGGGGAAGGATTGCGTGGTGCTGATGCCAACGGGCGGCGGTAAATCGCTTTGTTTTCAGTTGCCGGCGCTTATGTTGGACGGGGTAACGGTTGTAATTTCGCCACTTATCTCACTCATGAAGGATCAGGTTGATGCATTACATGCGAATGGAATTACGGCAGATGTGATTAATAGTTCGCGAACACCACAGGAAATCGCCGATGTTATTACTGAAGTAAAAAAAGGAAATTTAAAAATTTTATATATTGCGCCAGAGCGGTTAAGCGTGCCTGGATTTCTTGCGCTTTTGCAATCAATCAAAATCGGTTTGATTGCTATTGATGAAGCGCATTGTATTTCTGAATGGGGACATGATTTTCGTCCTGATTACAGAAATTTGCGATCGCTTCGTAATATCTTTGCGACTGTTCCGATCATTGCACTCACGGCGACCGCGACCGAAAAAGTTCGTGATGATATCGTACAATTATTGTCGCTTAAAAATGCACAGATTTTTACCTCGAGTTTTAATCGCGCGAATCTGAGTTATGAAGTATTGCCGAAAAAAGAATCTCTGCAAACAATTTTGGCGCTTTTGCAAAATTATCGCGACAAAAGCGTAATCATTTATTGTTTCTCGCGCAATGACACTGAATCGCTTGCAAAAAATTTAAATGAACACGGGTTTACGACGGCAACATATCATGCAGGACTTGACGCAAAAACGCGAAAAGAAAATCAGGAAAAATTTATTCGTGATGAAATTAATATTATGGTGGCGACCATTGCATTTGGTATGGGAATCGATAAACCGGATGTGCGGTTGGTCATTCATCACAGCATGCCAAAATCAATTGAGGGATATTATCAGGAGACGGGTCGTGCGGGCCGTGATGGGTTGCCGGCGCAATGCGTTTTGCTGTATTCATATGCTGATAAATTTAAGCATGATTTCTTTTTACGAAACATGGAAAACGCCGCAGAGAAAATGCTTGCACAAGAAAAGTTGGATCATGTGGTGCAATACGGGAATCTATTGAGTTGTCGGCGTCGTTTTTTGCTTTGGTATTTTAATGAATAT
>CAITMK010000008.1 GCA_903893485.1 Candidatus Magasanikiibacteriota bacterium | reverse complement strand
CTAACACCAGTTGAACCTGGTCCCCTGCCCGGCTGGCATATTTTTGGTACACCCCACCAAGAAGGCTTAGTTTTTTTGGATGAACCAGTGGTTTGGAGCAGCCAGGCACGTCGCCATTTAAAAGATTTTAAAAAGACTTCGAGAATAACACTTCGTTTGGGCAGCGTCGACGACTACATATATAATGTAGCGTCTTCGCAGATCCCAAAAAATTTGCAAACTATTTTTACTCATTTACTGCAAAAATTTATTGCGGCCCACCCAAATGATGTAGAAATATTAGTTGCCGAAGGGTCTAACAAAGAAATTTTTGCAGTTTTTGCCGTCGCAAATTGCCACGAAATAAAACAAAGCTACTATATTACTGGTTTTTTTAACACCAAATACGAAAAAAGCCGCGCCATGGTTGGCCTTGTTGACTGGTGGTTTACCCGTAGCCGCGCCGCAAACATTAACGTAATAAATTTTGGCGACATGTGCGGGCCAGTATCGTTTTTACGTGGCGGTGCCCGCGGCTATTCTATTTTTAAAACACATTTTGGCGCACGACGCGTATGGTTCCCCAAAAATCGGTGGAAAATTACCTATGCAGAAAAAAACCTCGCGCCAAAGCCATAAGTGCGATTAAAAACCAAACCGCATTCAAGGTCATTGGTGGAAAATCTTTTTTTGAATAACATTCGATGGCCATTGCTGCCGCACCGGTAAGGTTTAAAAATAAATAAAACTCTTCGCGCGGTAAAATCATCCCGAAACTTGCCAGGAAAAAGCCAAGCAAGATTGCAAGCACGCCGTACCAACCTAAAATTTTAACAAATGTTTTATTCATACTATTTATTTAAATAAGTAACCGTAAGCTGTAGCACGGTTGCAAATGAAACCCAAAGTAAATATGGAATTTGTGCGTATGCAATCAAATGTGAATGCGGATAGATCGCAATGATAGCCCACGCTAAAGTTAAAAGTACTAACAAAATATCAAGTGCGGCAAGCCAATTTTTTTTCAAGCCAAATTGAATTGGGGTAAAAACAAAATTAAAAATTAAATTTAAAAGAAATGGTAATGCGACAAATAGGCTAATCTGTTTTTGTGCAAAAAGTAAAAAAACATCCCCAAATGAGATTGCAATAATTACATAGAGAACCGTCCAAACCGGGCCAAACAACCACGATGGTGGCGCCCATGTTGGCTTACTGAGCTTCGAATACCAAGAATATGCGTTCATATACTTTTAGTATAACACTTCTAAAATTTACACGCGCGTCAATTGCTCAACAAGCCCACCAAGTGCTGCTAAATTTTCTAAACTCATTCTTTCACCAGTTCCGTGCGAAAATTCTGCGCCGTGAGCAATATTTACTAACGTAATATTATGCTCGGCAAAAACATTTGCATCAAAGCAACCAAAAACTTTTTTATATTGTGGCGTTGCACCGACTGCAGTTAAACCAGCGGCGGCGGCCACAACGAGTGGCTCATCTTCTTCATATAAGAAGCCGCCATTTTCACGAACAGTCTCGATTTTTGCACTGCCGCTATAAATTGCAGCGGCCGCGTTACAAGATTCGCAAATTCCCGCAACTAACGAAGTTATTTCGCCCTCTTTAAAACTGCGCACTTCGCCTTTAATAAAAATATTTCCCGGAACTCCGTTGCGCGCTTTGCCGCCTTCGACAATACCAATATTACAAGTACTTGTTTGCGTTGGTCGGCCGAGCGGAATAAGCAGCAATGCATCGCGAAGCATTGCCAACGCATTATGCCCTGTTTCAGGACGCGAAGCGTGTGTGCCGGTACCAACAAATTCAACATCAAAGCGTTCGTAAAATGGTGAGCCGGTAATAATTGTGCCGAACGGTTCGCCCGAGTCAAAAGAAAATCCATTTTTTGCCTGCAACAGTGAATAATCAAAATGAATTGCGCCTTCGTTCCCCACTTCTTCACTGCAAGTGAAAACTAAATCAAGCGGGCGCATGGTAATTTTTTGCTCCGCAGCTGCGCGCACACATTCCAAAATTGCAGCAACCGCGACTTTATTATCTGCACCCAACACGGTGGTGCCGTCGCTTACAATATAACCATCTTTAATTTGCGGCTTCACACCAACACATGGTTGCACCACATCCATGTGCGCACATAAAACAAGCGGTTCGCCAACGCCTGGAACATGCGCAAACACATTTCCATACGAATCTTTTTGTGCAGCGATATTGCTGGCCGCAAGTGTGGCGATAATATAATCCGCAACCAGCTGTTCGCTGCCCGTTGGACTATCGATGGTAGCGAGTTCAATAAAAGTTTTTACTAAATTTTCTTGTGAGATCATATTTTTAAAAAAGCTGTCGGCAGGGCGGGTTGCACCCTACCGACAAAAGCCGCGTAATCACATGGGCAGATGCGGATGCTGCTGGCGCACACGCGTCCAGCACGGCTTGATCGCTGGATCCGTATTGTCCAAACCGATGGGCCAGCGCCGTGCATTCAAACACAAACCGTTCTTGCCGCCGGGCACAAAACACGGCGCCGTAGTGCAAAGACCCTCGAGCACGTGTTCCGGAAAATCACCGAACCAGCGTGGCTCGAGATCAAACGCCTCGCCAAACGACACCAGGCGCTTGTTCTTGGTGGTTGCAATGAGCCTGCCACCAATGTGCCGATCGAAGTGAACCATGGCGGCCGGATACAGCAGCCGACGAGCAACGCCATGGCTCCGAAAATCGGGATGCGTCATTACGGTCGACAACTCTTGGTAGCCTGGTGCAAGCTCCACAAAGGAAGCAAACGCAACGAAACAACCTTCAAACGTAATCAGAATCGTGCGACCCTGTTCCATGCGCTCGCGAATGCGTGCTGCCGGCGTTGGCAGTTCCACACCATGCGCCGGATTTCCCGGCGTTGTCATTTCGCCAAGCAGTTGCGGCACGTTCAGCCCCAGCTCGCGCGCGTGATCGTTCACCGCATGACCTGAGACCACTACCATTCGACTAATGCGTTCGTCCATTTCCGTCATTGTGTCCTCCTGAAGTGACTTTTTCGATAGTATCACGCGGGAGTTTATTTTGGCAATCGTAAACAGTTGTCAATCTATTTTTTTCTTGCTACACTCTGCCCACTATCCGCTACATATATGTCACTCCAAATCGGTATCGTTGGCCTTCCTAATGTTGGCAAATCAACCTTATTTAAGGCGCTCACCAAAAAACAAACTTTGATTGCGAATTATCCATTTGCAACAATCGATCCATCGGTTGGAATTGTTGAAGTTCCAGACGCGCGCCTTTTGCCGCTTTCTAAGGTTTCAAACGCAGCGCGCATTGTGCCAGCAACGATTGAATTTGTGGACATTGCAGGTTTGGTTGCGGGCGCATCAAGCGGCGAAGGTTTGGGTAACCAATTTTTGGCGCACATCCGCGAATGCGATGCGATTGCACAAGTAGTTCGCGAATTCACGGACAAAAATATTATTCATGTGCACGATTCAGTTGATCCAAATCGCGATCGCGATGTGATTAATTTGGAATTAGCGTTGGCTGATTTACAGACACTGACTAAGCGTATCGATAACGTGCGCAAGACTATGAAGGCTGGCGCAACAAAAGATATCGAAGCGCATATTGCATTTTTGGAGCGCGTAAAATTGGCGCTTGAACAAGGCCACGCAGCGCGCGATGTTGAAGCGAGTGACGAAGAAAGACCTTGGCTCAAAGAATTATCACTTCTCACTGCAAAACCAATTTTATATATTCGCAACGTTGACGAAGGTTTCACCGGCGATGCAATTTTGCATTCACCAAATGAAATTTCAATTAGCGCAAAAATTGAAGCGGAGCTTGCGGAGCTTCCAACAGAAGATGCAAAAAGCATGATGGCCGATTTGGGCATGACTGAAGCAGGTTTGGACCGGGTAATTGTTGCGGCATATAAACTGCTCGGGCTTATTACATACTTCACCAGCGGCGAAATTGAAACGCGCGCATGGACCGTACGCGAAGGTGCGAAAGGCCCAGAAGCAGCTGGTGTGATTCACACAGATTTTGAAAAATCATTCATCCGCGCTGAAGTGGTGAACTGGAAAGAATTTGTAGAACTCGGCGGCTGGCCAGGTGCGCGCGAAAAAGGCGCAATGAAAACAGAAGGTAAGGAATATATCGTGAAGGATGGGGATGTTTGTTATTTTAAGGTTGGTGCATAATATGAAACAGCCTTACCCTCGCCCCACGAAATATAAATTAAGCGTCCACAAATCAGTTGCGGGTTTTGGACTTTTTGCAGACCAATCAATCCCGAAGAAAAAATTTGTTATTGAATATTGGGGCAAAATTGTAACCGATAAAGAAGCCGAAAAAATTGTTGGAAAATATTTATTTCAAGTTGAAAATGGGCACACCATTGCTGGCGGCAACCGAAAAAATATTGCGCGCTATATTAACCATAGTTGCCGCCCAAATTGCGAAGCAACCATGGACGGCGATCGTGTTTTTATAAGTTCAATCAAAAATATTAAACCAGGTGACGAACTTACGTATAACTACGGCAAGGAATATTTCGATTATCATATCAAGCCGCATGGGTGCAGATGTGTGAAATGTACAAAATAAGCAGCTTGACAAAAAACCTCACAGCACGTATCCTGCATCTGCGGGATAGAGCAGCCCGGCAGCTCGCCAGGCCCATAACCTGGAGGTCGTTGGTTCAAATCCAACTCCCGCAACCAAAAGCGCCCCCACGCGGGGGCTTTTTTGTTTTTAAAAATAAAACTGGCCGGCAGCATGCACCTCAAGAGGTACTTGCCACCGGCCAAACCGCCGCTTCTAACGCACTTCCTCTCGCTTTTTTTCGATCACACCAATCCGATCGATCTGCCACCGCCAGATATTTGCGACGTTATGCACAAGCCAGCCTTGCGCCTTCATATCGGCGATAAAACGCCGATATTCCTCCAGCGACTTGAACAGCTTGCCGCTGCCTGACATGTGGGACTCGACCGCTGAAGGATCGACCAGATGGCGATGCCGACAGATTATGTACGTCACGATCTGTCCAAGTTCGTCATTATCCTTCGGCCCATACCAACAGTGCTTAAGAATAAACTCAAGCGGCCTACGCTCCCGCAGCACCCCTTCATTGATACCGTAGCCATGATTGATCTTCGGATCTTCTGGCGGATCCTCGGCGGGCACTGCAGCCTTCACTCGCGCCTGTGGTGCCGGCTTCGCCACAATCTCTTGCAGCGGCATCACTCGATCAAACCACCTGCGCTGTAAGGGCGACAGATAGTCGCCCAATTTGTGGGTCATGCAAATTTCCCGTGTCTGCTCGTCCTTCTCGATGATTGCAAGTTCCAGGCCGATATTTGTCAGCAGCTTCACATTATAGCCACGCGGCAGCTGCGTACTAGCCCTCGCAAAATGCGCTGCGATTGTGGCGCGTTTTGCGTTCAGCTCTTTGAATCCCTCAAAAATTGCTTGGATCTCAACCCGCAAACGCAGGATTTCGATTTCTTCAGTCATTTTCGCCCCTCTGCCGCATGGTTGTATGCGGACACAAAATCTTACCCCTACGATAACAAAATGTCAAGGCAGCAGCGCAACTGCTGGGGTCATAAATGGCTGCGCTTTTTTATTGATTTCGTACGTAATAGGCTTTGTGGTAATTTTAATAGCGCCCGATTCATCGCGCATCACAACAACATTTACCAGCTCACCCTGCATGGTTGCCCGAGAAAAAAATTGATCAAAAATAAAATTTCCCAAACTATAATAAATCGGCTTACCCTTATAGGTTTCCATCGGTTCAATCACGTGCGGATGTCCACCGATAACTGCGTCAGCGCCGGCGTCAATAAATGCGTGGCCCGCGGCAATTTGTGCGCTGGATGGTTTTGCTGCATATTCAACTCCCCAATGTGGCATGACAATTACGGCGTCGGCGTGCATTTTTGCATCTTTAATGGCGGCAATAATTACCGGAATATTTTTCTTTTCAGGCCCTGCAAATGCGTGGTATCCAACCACGGCAATTTTAAAATTATTTTTTTCAATAATACGCGTCGTATAACCCGCGCGATTTAATGGGTCCGCAAAATATTCCGTGCCCGCTGTATGCAAATAATTTTTCGTTGAAAGTAGCCCCGCTTCCCCAAAATTATAGGTGTGATTATTCGCGAGTGAAACGATATCAAAATTTTTTGCAATCGCTGGCGCAAATTTTGGATTAAAAGTAAACGACATTTTTTTGCTGCGCGCCAAATCAAATGTGGTGTTCGTAATTGGCCCTTCTAAATTTGCAATGCGCAAATCATATTTCGCAAGCTCTGGTGCAATTAATAAAAATGGATGCTCGTAGTTTTTTTGATCCGCAAGTGTCGCCAAATAAACTGATCGATCAAGCATGATATCGCCAGCAAAAATTATAGAAATCTGATTTGATTGTGCGGCGTGTGCGGGTGGAAATATAAAAAATATCATTCCAAAAAATAACCCTGCAAAATACTTTTTCATATAAACATCTTAGCACAAAAATCCCGCCTTGCGGGCGGGACTTATTTTTAGAATCTTCCACGGCCTCCGCCGCCTCCATGACCTCCGCGGCCTTGTGGTGGGCGTCCTCCGCCTCCACCATGATGTGGACGATCGCCGCCTTCACGAGGTGGGCGTGGTGGGCGATCCTGATAATCTGCAGGAGGCGCTGTCATGCGTTTAATAGAAAGTGAAATGCGTCCTTGATCGTCAATTTCCTTTACCATTACTTTTACATGATCACCGACTTTGAAAAGTTCTTGTGGGCTTTCAACACGTTCCCATGAAATTTCTGAAACGTGTACTAATCCTTCCTGCTTTGGTAACACTTCAGCAAAGAGACCATAGTCTTCAACACGTGTGACTACTGCGTCTTCAAAAATTTCGCCGGCTTCAACAACGCGCACGATATTTTTAATCCAATCAACGGCTTCTTCAAGTTTTGCACCTGCAACTGCAGTCACAGAAACCTGACCGGTCTGTTCGATATCAATTTTCACGCCACACTTATCAATGATTTCATTGATAACCTTGCCGCCTGGACCGATCACTTCACGAATCTTATCTACCGGGATCATGAAGGTAACAATTTTTGGCGCATATGGCGAGATGTCAGCGCGAGGATTCGCAAGTGCCGCTGCCATGACATCCAAAACTTGCATGCGAGCTTCTTTAGCTTGAGCAAATGTTTCTTTAATAATTTGTGCGTTCAAACCATCTGGCGTTTTGGTATCCATCTGGATTGCGGTAATACCGGCGCGTGTACCAGCGATTTTGAAATCCATACCGCCTGGGCCGTCTTCTAAATCCTGCAAGTCGGTTAAGATAACATACTTACCTGCTGCGTTTGAAGCCAAGCCCATTGCGATACCACCAACTGGAGCGCTAATTGGCACACCTGCATCCATGAGCGCCAAAGTTGAGCCACACGTTGAACCCATCGATGATGAGCCATTTGATGACATAACTTCTGACACCACGCGAATCGTGTATGGAAAAGTTTCTTTTGGTGGAAGCACTGGCATGAGTGCTTTTTCGGCGAGCGCACCATGACCAATTTCGCGGCGACCTGGGCCACGATTAGGGCCTGTTTCACCAACAGAATATGCGGGGAAGTTATAGTGATGCATGTAACGCTTTTTGCTTTCGCCTTCAAGACTTTGCAAAATTTGTTCGTCGCCCGGTGAACCCAAAGTTACGACAGACAATACATGTGTTTCACCACGCTGGAAAAATCCAGTACCGTGCGTACGAGGAAGTAATGCAACCTCTGATGTAAGCGGACGAATTTCACGAAGACCACGGCCATCAACACGGCGACCGCGTTCGATGACTTCTTCTGTAATAAATTCTTCAACGATATGTTTTAATTTGGTGAATGCAACCTTACGACGATCCTTTGAAATATTTTCGCGGGTAAAATATGCATCTAACAATTCTTTTATTTTTGCAAACGCTGCCATGCGATCTGCTTTGGTGCGTTTTGGCGCATCATAGAAAACTTCAGTGGCGTGCTTTGCAATAAATGCATGTGCAAGTTCCAAAATTGCGGTGTCAGTAATTTCTGCTTCTGAACCACCGTCGGCTGGCACGTCAATTACAACCACACGTTTTGTTTTTCCAACTGCAGCCGCAACTTCTTTGATAAGCGCAATTGGTTCCTTTAAATGCTTTTGTGCAAATTCAATTGCAGCAATAAATGTTTCTTCGGTAACTTGCTGTGCGTCTGCTTCGATTTGGGTTACCTTTTCAGTGGTACCCGTGATAAGCAAATTCAATGCAGATTTTGTTAATGCTTCGACAGTTGGATTAATTACCCATTCGCCTTCGATTTGGCCAACGCGAATACCACCGACTGGACCATTAAATGGAATGTCAGAAATGGTTAGTGCGCAACTTGCGGCGATAACACAAAGTGCTTCGTGATCGTTTTCGTTGTCGAATGACAAAGTTGACGTTACCACCTGCACATCATTACGCATGAGATCGTTGAAAAGTGGACGAATACCACGATCTACCATGCGACCACACAAAATTGCTTCGTCAGATGGACGGCCTTCACGCTTAATGAACCGTGAACCCTTAATAATACCAGCCGCGTACAATTTTTCTTCGTAATCAACAGAGAGTGGAAACCAATCGATACCGTCACGACGATTGTCGCTCATGGTTGCAGTACCCATCACTACAGTATCACCGTATTGAACGGTACATGAACCACTTGCTTGTGGCGCAAATTTACCAACTTCGATGGTAAGGGTGCGTCCGCCCCACTGTGTTGAAAACTTTTGTGTCATAAAATTACATTATTGTGCGTTTGCCCCGTCCACGAGGTTTACCGCTCTGCTCTTGGTTATGATGTTGAGGTTGCTGATGAATATGAACTTGCGCTGATGGCGCTGGATTCATTGGAGCTGGCACTGGCGCATGATTTGGCCCGTGCGTTGGTGCCATTGGTGCTGCCGGCGCTGCGCCATGAATCATATAGCCCGCATTTGGATCCGCGAGATCGTAAAAAGCATCTGCCATTTCCACCAATTTGCTTGATGATGTATTGCGAAACGCCATAACTTCTACGCGACGACCCTTGTTCTGTAAGTATTCCACAAGTGGCAAATAATCGCCATCTCCGGATACTAATACAACAACATCTAATACGTCGCTGATGCGGATTGCATCTACTGCAATACCCACATCCCAGTCAGCTTTTTTAACGCCGCTGGAAAATACTTGCAAATCGCGTTCTTTTAATTCAATGCCCTGCAAGCGGAGTGCATCAAAAAAACGTGTTTCGTGTTGCTGCGGTGTTTCCACCACATACGCAATTGCACGAATCAGTTGGCGGTCACGGATTGCACCGCGTACCACGTTAATAAAGTTTACTTTCGCGCCAAATAAATTTTTGGCACTATAGTACATATTTTGCACGTCAATAAAAATACCGACGCGCTGAGCACCGTAAGTGATTGCGGCAGCAGTGGGTGCAGCGGCCGGCGCAATTTGCACCGGCATTTCACCAACGGCTTTCCGTTGTTTTGTTCGAGCCATGTAAAAATGAATTAGACCGCTGGTTCCAACTCGTCTACTACATCGTCATGCTTATCGAGATCTGCGAACTGTTTTGCAGCTTTCAAACCAAGCTGCTTAACTAATTTTTCAAAGCTGGTAGCATTTTCACGCTGGAGGTAACGAAGCAAACGACGACGTTCACTCACTTTGCGTAAAAGGCCACGGCGCGAGGAATGATCCTTGCGATGCGTTTTCAAATGTCCGATCAGCTCTTCGATTTCAGCTGACAAAATAGCGATCTGCACTTCTGGTGAACCTGTGTCGCCAGCATGCGTGCGGAACTTCGCGATGATTTTTTGTTTCTTATCTTTATCCAACATACCTTGCGTTCGTTAAAATTCCGTGGGGTGCCAACGCAAGAGTCAGCGTCCGCGGCCGGATTTAGTCCGGGATTAATTAAATACACTCGTATGCTAGCAGATATCCGTATTTTTGTCAATAAAAAAACCCACCTTGATCGGCTGAGCTATCTGCAGCAAAAATGACCTGTTCCTTTAACGACCGAGAATTTGGATCGCCGGAGGGGAACATTTATCATTTTACTCTTCTCGCGAAGATTTCTGAGACAGTCTTCAGTGCCAGCGGGAGGATTTGCTCACTCCCTGCCGGCTCACAATCAAAGTGGGAATCGCACTAGCCATCTGTTTGTACATCCAGAATGCATCGCAACGGAACACCCGCGCGGAATTCTTGGAGTTGATGGGAGTGCTGGGGCCCAAAGAGGCGGCCACTAACTTAAAAAGCATGATAGCAAGCCTTTCTTATTCTGTCAAGGCATGATATTATCCTCGGTATGCAACTTATATTTCAATTTGGGACATTTCATGCCATGTCAGAGGCGGAACTTATATCCCGATTTCCCCAATTTGCAGGCGGCAAGACCATTCAAGGTCGTTTTTTTGTCGTTGAAACCAATGAATCACCTGCCTGGCTGATGCAAACCCTAGGTGGTGTTGTAAAAATTTTAGAAGTTATTTCGTCAAGCAATGCTCCAGATTTAGAGTTTTTAGCTACAGAAATCATTGATTCTTGCCAAAGCCGCAACAAAATCTCCTTTGGCGTTTCCGTTATAAATGCACCGGAATTTGCAAAAATTGGCTTAGAACTCAAGCGCTATATCCAAGAAAAAGCTTCTCGCCCCACCCGTTTTGTAGTCAGCAAGACCCCAGAACTATCCAGCGCTAGCATTAAATTAGAAGGTTTATTACCCCCAGATGGCTGTGAATTGGTGGTTTTAAAGGACTCGAGCATGGTGATTATCGCTAAAACCGTTCAAATTCAATCTTTTGCAGAATGGTCATTCCGTGACTATGAACGCCCGGGTCGTGACGCAAAGCGTGGCATGTTACCACCAAAGTTGGCAAAAATGATGATTAATATTGCCACAAAGACGCGCGATATTACCCAGCTACATATATACGATCCATTTTGTGGGTCTGGCACTGTCCTTGCTGAGGCTGCACTTTTAGGTGCACGCCGCATAACAGGATCTGATATTGCCAAGTTTGCAGTCGATGACACCAAGAAGGGGCTTGCGTGGGCGCAAAAACAATTTGACCTTACCGCCGAGATCACCATTTTTCAGCATGATGCAACCTCAACTCCGCGCCATGTAAAACCGGGCTCCGTTGATTTGATTGTTGCTGAAACTTTTTTAGGCCGCCCATTAAAAACTGGCGAACAATTAACTTCTACTGAAAAACAAGACTTGACATCGCTTTATCACAAAGCATTAACTGCACTCACTCCAGTGCTAGCGCCAAATGGCGTTATTGTCTTGGCAATTCCATTTCAAACCAAACCTTTTGAGCTTTTACCACTGGCTGAAATTATTGCCGACACAGCCTTCTCGATTGATCCGATTTTACCTGAACACGAGACCGTACTATATATGCGTGAAGATCAGCGCACCGGCCGCCAAATTGTACGCTTGGTTAAAAACTAAAAAGATCCGGCCCTTACGGGTGTACCCCTCCCTGGTACACCAGCAAATGCCGGATGACTATTTTATGGTGACAATTTATCATTGCCGCCAAAAAATGTCAATGCCCCCTCCCCTGAAAATGTATAAGATAGGCTATACATTGTTTATAAACCTGTGGATAAACTGTGAATACTGGGGGTAACTCCCATTTTTCAATACTGCACGCATGCTACGTTGACAAAACATGTTTTTTATGGTATAGTATCTTCGTGATGATCTGAAGCGGTTGAGCCCACGTGAAATATCGTAGATGGTTCCCCTGGCAGTTCACACAACGTAGTTCTTTGTTCGCAGTTCGACAATTAAATAGTTCGGTTGCCGCAACCAAACCGTTGCCAGCAACACATTAGCTCTTTACAATGTTCTCTTACTCTCGCGATAGGATTGAGTGCAGGTTGAAACATACTCCGTATGTATTCCCGGCTCAAACATATCCGGTGTTACCTCACAAAAATAAATAGAGGTTTGCTTTCAAGCATTACACCACGTTGAGGGTCAACTAGAAGAACACAACCCAACCTAGCAAGGTCAACAGTCTCGAGACGTTCTGCCCAAACGTGGAACATCTCAAGTACGTCCGCCTTGCAATGGCGCGGTGCCTCGCCGATCATTTATGAATTCGGGCGTTGGCCCGCGCCTTTTGCGTTTTAATACTAAATCGAGCTTGACAAGTTGTTTTGCTTGTTTCTATACTGCCATCTATATTCTGAAACTATATGACCCAACTATCTAAAGCGCTTATCACTGAAATAACCGAACAACTGGTTGAACTTAACGCTCGCATTGAGCGCCAACTTAGTGACCTTACTGACAAAGAAACCGGATCGGTTTTCCCAAACTACGGCGAAGGCGAGGATGAAAGTGCTGAAGAGGTTGCAACATACGATACCAATCTACAGCTAATTGATTCATTAAAATCAGATCTTCGGGACACAAAGGAAGCGCTAGCTCGCATTGAAAATGGCTCTTACGGCATTTGCAAGTATTGCAAGGAGCCGATTGATGAACAACGCTTACGCGCACGTCCAACATCATCTAGTTGTGTGGCATGCAAAAAGGCCTTGACACAAGAAGTCTAATTTATGAAGGAAAGGGGGTTAGTACTATTTTTAAGTTTAGCAACGCTCACCGCCGATCGTTTTCTCAAGGTGCTTGTTGAACAACCTTATTTTAGTAGCCATTTTGGATGGCCGCTTTTGGCGTTTGAGCGATTTCATAACCTTGGAATTGCATTTGGCATTCCAGTGCGTGCAAGCATTGCGGTTCCAGTGGCACTTATTTTTTTGGCCGCTCTTGCTATAACCATACGTGGTCCGCGCCGAATATGGCTAGTGCCAATTTTTTTTGGTGCGCTCTCAAATATTTTCGATCGCGCCACACTTGGTGTAACCGTAGACTATCTGCGCATTCTATATAGTATTATTAATCTGGCGGATGTGTTGGTAGCGGTTGGATTATTGGGGCTTGTTTTTTCAAAAGATTAACTTAATTAAGGGGGGTTATGATTACGCAGACATACAGCGCCACATTAGTTGGCGTGCAGGCAGCTTTGGTTACCGTAGAAACAGAAGTGGCACAAGGAATGAGCGCGTGGCACATTGTGGGGCTTCCAGACACAAGCATTCAAGAGGCACGATCACGAATTCGTGCAGCAATTAAAGAAAGTGGGCTGGCATTTCCTTATAATTTCAGAATAATTACCAATTTAGCGCCCGCGGAAACTAAAAAAGAGGGTGCTGCAATGGATTTGGCCATTGCGCTTGGCATTATTGCACGTGAAAAAAAACTAACCGGACTTGAAAAAATCATGGCCGTCGGCGAGCTTGGGCTCAATGGCGCGATTCGGCCTGTACGTGGCATTTTAGCGATTGCGCAATTAGCCGCAGCGCAAAAATTTGAATCTTTTTTTGTTCCAGCAGAAAATGCTGCGGAAGCTGTGTACGTTTCTGGGATAGTAGTTTACCCTGTTAATAATTTTAGGGAATTAGTGATGCATCTATTAGGAGAAAAAATAATTAAGCCTTATGTAAATAGCTCAGCGGGAAATACAGAAAGATTTTATCCACACACATTTGAACAGGTCGCGGGAAATGCCTTTGCAAAACGTGCGTTAGAAATTGCAGTTGCAGGAGCGCATCATATTTTATTGTCTGGGGCACCTGGCAGTGGCAAAACAATGTTGGCGCGAGCACTTCCAAGTATTATGCCGCCGCTAATACCAGAGGAATCCGTTGAAGTGACACAAATTTATTCTGTGTTTGGACACGGTGCAGAAAAAGAATTAGAATTTCCAATTATTACACCACCGTATCGCGCACCACATCACACCGCAACGTCAATTGCATTATTGGGTGGCGGCGCGTCGTGCAAACTTGGCGAACTAACATTAGCCAACAGGGGAATTTTATTTCTTGATGAATTTTCTGAATTTCCACGTAGCGTGCTTGAACAATTACGCGAACCACTTGAAAATGGAAGTATTGTTTTGCATCGCGCGGGCTATGTAATTGAATTGCCAACACACTGCATGCTCGTTGCCGCACAAAATCCTTGTCCCTGCGGTTTTGCAACGCATCCAAAAAAACAATGCAGCTGCACTGCCGCAGATTTACTGCGATACCATAAAAAAATTTCGGGGCCGCTTCTTGATCGTTTTGATATGTTTTGTGATGTAGCGCCGCTTGAAGCAAAGGAATTACTACAAGAAAAAACTAATGAAACCTCCGAAATAATTCAACAACGAATAATTGCCGCACGAAGAATTTTAAAAAATAAAATTAGCCCATTAGTGCTTTGCAGCGCAAATGCAAAAAAAATATTGCAGGCGGCAGCAGAAACTTTGCAACTTTCTGGGCGCGGAATAACAAAAGTCACGCTGGTAGCACGAACGATTGCGGCGCTTGCGGAGAGAGAAACAATTGATGAACAAGAAATTATTGAAGCGTTACAATATCGTCGCAACAATTAGCGAACGTATTTGAGCGGGCTGACACGACGACCGCCAATAATGACTTCGAAATGAAGATGAGTACCCGTTGAACGACCTGTTGTACCAACCATACCAATTACATCACCGCGATGGACTTGTTGCCCAACGGAAACAAACACGCGACTACCATGACCATAACGAGTTTGCATACCATTACCATGATCAATTAAAATCATATTTCCATAACCACTGTCGTTCCAGCCAGAAGAGACAACAGTGCCGTCTGCGGCTGCATAAATTTGATTGTCGTAATCACCATCAATATCAATACCTGGGTGACCAGCACTAAAATATTGAGTTATCACATGGCGCACGGTTGGCCATAATAATTTTTCACCTGCAGCAAGTGGCGGATGAGGAGTTACTTCTGCGGTAGACGGTTGAGCTGGTTCATTTATTGGGGTGACGTCTGATGGAAGATTTGGTGGTACTTCTTCTGTGGCTGGCGGAGCTTCATCGGCAACTGGCGCTGGCTGCTCTTCTGGCACAGGGGCTGCGCTTGGTTTTGGCGCTACAGCAACTTTTTGTGGTTCTGCAGGTACAACTGGTTTAACTCCTGGAATAAGAAGCAGCTGCCCTTTGGTCAATATTGTAGCCGCAACGATATTGTTTGCAAGTGTAATGGTTTTTAGTTGAACACCAAACTTACGTGCGACATCCTGAGGCTTGCCACCGGTGCGTACTGAATACAAAATACCATCTTGCGTTGGAATGGTGAGTGTATCGCCGGCGCGAACAGCCGCACTACGCATTAATGAATTTGCCGCCAAAACCGTTTCTTGAGTTACATGAAATTTTTTAGCAATTTTAGCGATCGTATCACCGCGCTGAACTGCATATTTTTGAAATGGTGGTGTTTCTTTCTTTTCTGGCGTGACGGGTTCCGTACTTGGCGCCTTACCAACAATGCCACCATAAGGAAAAACACGCGCCACGGTTCCATCGCCTTGGAAAACAATTGTTGGTGCGGGTTCTGTTGTGGCAACGTCATTGTTTGTACCTGTTTCATCCGCTTGCCAATCAGACTCACCTTTTGAAAGAATTTGGGTAAATAAAATACTGCTGCCACCAGCAATAGTACCGGATGTTTGCGCCGCAGCTGCTGCGGCGCGTGAAATTAAAAGGGTCAAAACCAATGTAACAAATAAAAGAACTGGTTCGGAAAATATAAGGCGCATGCGTCTCTCGGATTTACTTTCGGAAAGACTCTGATACTGCCGCCCCACGCGACGTGCCAAATTATATCCAGGTACTAACAAAAAAGGGACTGCGGGCTTTGCAATCCATAAGGAAGCTTTTCCAAGACTTTTGGCACCCCAAACTATTGCGCGCTTAGTGAGCACCAAGAAACGCACCAAGAAAAGGAGTGATTTAAAGATTTGTTTTTTCATGAAATTGCTTACATAGCATACTATGGAGGCCGCCCAGAGTCAATGTAAATACGCAAAATTAGGCTTGCTTAAACAAAAAATGTGTGCTACACTCCCCCCACTTCAAATTTTATATTTTTATGCACGTCACACTCAAATCCTTACCACAATCACGCATGGAATTAACCATTTCAATTCCCGTTGATGCTCAAAAAAAATATTTGGTTGCCGCTGCAGATAAAATTTCGGGCGCACAAAAAATTGCGGGCTTCCGCCCGGGCAAAGTTCCATTTGACGTGGTTGTTTCGCAATTTGGCGAGGGCCGTATTATGGAAGTTGCACTCGATGACATGGTTCGCGACACATTTGTTGCTGCGGTCCGCGAAAATGAATTAAAAACGATTGGTGTGCCAGAAGTAAAAATCGAAAAAGCTGCACCTGGTAATGAAGTAATCTATAGCGCAATTGTTGCGGTGGTGCCCGCGATTACATTACCTGATACATCAAAAATGAAAGTCACCATCAAGCCTGAGGTTATTGCCCCAGAAAAAGTTGATGAGGTTTTATCTGAAGTGCGTCGCATGCACATGGTTGCAACCCCAAGCGCGGATCCCGCTGGCGAACATGATCAGGTAACCGTGGACATGGATTTGTTTGATGGATTGGTTCCGCTCGATGGCGGCCAGGCGCGTGATCATATTGTTCATCTCGATGAACCATATTACATCCCCGGCTTCACCGAAAAATTATTGGGTGCTCGTACAGGCGATTCACTTGAATTTTCTTTGCCATTTCCTAAAGATCACTATCAAAAAGTATTTGCAGGTAAGGATATTTTGTTTAAATTAAAAATTAAAAATGTTTCAACACAAGAACTTCCTCCAATCGATGAAGCGTTTGCTAAAAAAATAGGAATGGAAACTGTTGAAAAAATGCGCGCAACTGTTTTGAAAAATTTACAGGAAGATGCCGATCACAAAGCTGAAGAAGCGGCGGAGATCGATATGCTTAAGCAAGTTGTTGCTGCCACAAGCTTTGGTGATTTACCAGAAAACTTGATCGAAGCGGAACGTCGCAAGATTTTTATGGAGTTGCAACAGAATTTGCAGCGCCACGGCATTTCAACCGATCAATACTTAGCTGATTTAAAAAAGTCACCGGAAGAAATGGAAGCTGGCTTTACTGATCAGGCGATCGAACGAGCCAAGATGGGTCTTTTAACTTTTGAAATTGCAAAAAAAGAAAATATCGATGTGACTCCTGCCGAACTTCAAGAAGAATTAGAAGCAATCCGCGAATCATATAAAGATAACAAAGATGCAACTAAGCGTTTACTTTTACCAGAAATCCAAGAATTGGTTTTGAATTCATTACGTAACCGCAAAGTGGTTGGCTTTTTGGCAGAAAAAATTATCCAGAAGTAACCCTTGCAAAACAGGTGTGTTTATGTTAGGGTGATTTATTCCGCAACCACAGTTTGCGGAAAAGGGGGAACCAGTGAATCGCATCAAATTGAACCGGAAAAAGTTGGTCATTTTTATTGGGCTGCTTTTGTTTGCGGCTGCGGTGGACGCGCGAGCAGCGCCTCCGCCCAAAGCCGTCAGCGCCGAGGAGCTCCATGAGGCTGCCAAGACGGCCTTCAATCGACATGACTACGGTCGTGCTGCAGAGCTGTTCATGAAGGAGCACAATCTCAGCAAAAGGCCGGGGCCAGTTTACAATGCCGCGCGGGCCCGCGAAGCTGGCGGCAAACTCGCTGAAGCCAAAGCGCTCTTTGAGTTGTATCTGCAAATTGAGCCGAATGCCGAGGGCATTGCTGATGGCAAGATGCATCTCGCGGCCGTTGAGGCTGCACTGCTCGCTGAGGCAAATCCACCGCCAGTGCTTCATGCGGTGAAGGAGCCTGAAACGCAGCGCTCCAAGGTGATTCTGCCTCAGCCGATACATCTCCCAAAAGCAGCAACGGAAACCGCGCTGCCCAAGGACGTGACCGCAGATAGCGGATCGGATACGCCAGCAGCGCCCAAGAAGTTCCCAACGGTCAAGGTGATCACGGGCGCGTCATTTGCCGTTGCGGCACTGGTCACATATCTCGCGGCGCGTGCGGATGTAACGCAGGCCGTGAACGCCCTGCCGGCGCACACGGACGCAGAGCGGCAGCAGTACCTCTCGACGATTGGTTATGCCCAAGGACTTCGCGGCATGGCAATCGGTTTCGGGGCGGTCAGCGCCACACTGCTCACGTGGGCGGGATTCGAATGGTTTCGGCAGCCTTAGCTGTCCCGAAGCCACGGTGAAGAGTTGGATCGCTACGCGCGACCCGACTCTTCACCATTTTTTTATTTCATCGCCGCATGATCTTGATTAATATTTTTACCTAGGCTATATTCAAACCTCTTACTTGAAAAACATGCAATCACTTATTGTACAAAATGTTACTAAAACATTTGAAACACCAAAAAAACAAATTTTAACCGCGGTTAATGATGTTTCTTTTACCATTGAAGAAGGAACAATTCACGGGCTGCTTGGCCCAAATGGTGCGGGCAAATCAACACTTATCAGCATGATCAGTGGTATTTTAAAACCAACAACTGGCCATATTAAAATTCTTGGGATCGACGTTGTTACTGAAACAGAAACTACAAAAAAATTACTTGGCATTGTGCCGCAGGAGATTGTGGTTGAAATGGCATTTACCGTTGAGGAGGTTTTATATTATTTTAGTGGTATGTATGGCGTGCCTATTGCAGAGCGGCGTGCGCGTATTTTGGAAGTACTTCATGATTTAGATCTTGAGGATAAAATGCATGAGCGCGCACGAAATTTGTCGGGCGGCATGAAACGACGACTCATGATTGCAAAAGCTATTTTGCATAAACCAAAATTTTTAATTTTAGATGAGCCAACGGCGGGTGTTGATGTTTCGCTTCGTCAAAAAATTTGGGCATTGGTGCGTCGCTTAAATGCAGAAGGTACCACCATTTTATTTACCACGCATTATTTGGAAGAAGCAGAAAATTTGTGCGAATCAATAACACTCATTGATCATGGTCAAATTATCAAAGATGGTAAATTAAAAGATATTCAAAAAGAATTTTCTAAAAACATGATTCACTTTGAATTATTTAATCATGCGGTATCGCATATGGCGAACGTGCAAATGAGTGGAAATGAATACGAATATCCCATGACTGCACTTGGCACTGACATGGCGGCATTAACCGCACATTATGGCGACAACCTCAAATCAATTCGGTCAGAAGCCGCATCACTCGAAGATGTATTTCTTAAATTAACCAACCGCGTATGATGACTGGTATGTGGGCACTTTATGCCCGAGAAGTTAAGCGTTTTCAAAAAATTATTCTTGATACGGTATTTAGTCCGATTGTTTCAGTTGCTCTATATTTAGGCGTGTTTGGTGTCGTTGCGGGCGGGCGCACCATTACCGACGGCGCGCACTCACTTCCCTATATTACTTTTGTATATGTGGGTCTGCTCGGCATGATGATGGTTAATAGTAGTTTTTCAAACCCCTCATTTGCGCTTATCATTTCAAAAAATGTTGGAAACATAATTGATTTGCAATTGGTGCCAATTAAAGCTTGGAAGATTGGTGTCGCTTATGCGCTCGCTGCATTGACTCGCGGTTTTTTAACACTGCTTGTTGCGGTTTTAGCAACAGTTTGGTTTATTCCAGGTCTTGGAATTCACAGTTGGCCTTATTTAATTGCGGGCATCGGGCTCACGGGTATTGAGTTTGGTATGCTTGGCGTGAGTTTTGGTTTTTGGGCAAAAAACTTTGAAACTCTTACTTTCATGACCACTTTCGTGATGCAACCAATGATTTTTTTGGCTGGTGTTTTTTATCCGATCTCAACACTGCCTGGCAAATGGGCGGTTCTAAGTCAATTTAATCCAATTCACCATAACATAAATATTATTCGTTATGCCGTCACCGGATACAGCGATACAAACCCATTTATTTCATTAGTGGTGGTTATTGGCGTATCAGCCCTGTTCTTTGGTATCATGCAGTTTGTCACCAGAAAAAATTTACGCGTTTAATAAAAAATATATGATCAAAATTTACGGACCAAAACAATCGAGTGCGGCGCGTTGCATGTGGCTTCTTGAAGAAGCTGGTGTTGCATATGAAAACATTCACGTTGACATGGCATCGGGCGGTCACAAAACTGCTGAATATTTAGCACTTAATCCAAATGGGAAAGTCCCAACATTAGTTGATGGTGATTTTGTGCTTTGGGAATCTATTGCGATCATGAATTACATTGTAGAAAAATATGCGCCACAACTTGGTGGATCAACTGTTGAAGAGCGCGCATTAATTAATCAGTGGACTTTGTGGTCCGTGATTCACCTGTATCATTCTTTCTCGGTATTGTTTATGCAAAAGTGGCGCAACACCCCAGACAACGATGCGACTGCTGCCGCACACACAGAAATCCCTCGTTGGCTTGGTATTTTAAATGCGGCGCTTGAAAACAAAACATATTTGGTTGCAGAGAAATTTACCCTTGCTGATATTACGGCCGCATCTATTGTAATGCGCGCCGATGTGATTGGAATTTCGCTTAGCGAATATCCTGCAATTACTGCTTGGCTTACACCAATTCTTTCACGTCCTGCAGCACAAAAAGTTAACGCCGCTTAATTGGTTTTCACAAAAAATCAGGCCTTGGCCTGATTTTTTTATTTCTAATTTGTGATACAGTGTATTAACTATGGAAACCCGCGAAAATAAACTTTATTTTGGAAATATATCTGCAGACGATTTGGTTGCAACGCATGGCTCGCCACTTTATGTATATGAGGCATCAAAAATTCGCAGCGCGTATCACGCAATTACGGATTCAATTTCCTACAAACCAATGCATGTCCATTTTGCTTGTAAAGCAAATACGCATGATGGCGTAATGCGCATATTACACGGCGAAGGTGCCCGCATAGAAGCAGTTAGCCCTGGCGAAGTCGAGCGTGCTTTTACAGCTGGCTTTAAGCCGGAAGAGATTATTTTTACCTGTAGCAATCTCACTTTGGCTGAACTTCAGTGGTTGGCAAATCGAAATATTCGTGTAAATTTGGACTCATTGGGGCAAGTTGAAAAATGGGGCCGCATCAAGCCTGGATCAGAAATTGGCGTTCGATTAAATCAAGGCATTGGTGCGGGTCATCACGATCATGTGATTACCGGGGGGCCCGATAGTAAATTTGGTATTGATATTGCACAGCTCGATGAACTTCATGCGGCGGCTGCTAAAAATAACTTAAAAATTATTGGTTTACATCAACACATTGGATCAAACATTTTAGATGCTGATATTTTTATGCGCGCAATCGATACACTTCTTGAAACAGCTCATCAGTTCCCCGCTCTTCAATATATCGATTGTGGTGGAGGATTTGGTGTGCCGTATCAGCCCACCGAAATAGCACTCGACATGAAACAACTTGGCAAACGTATTGATGCGTCGCTTGAAAATTTTGTCGCGAGTTATGGTTCACGACCAGAAATTATTTTTGAATCAGGCCGCTATCTAGTTTGTGAATCGGGAACACTTTTAGTTACGGTTACTGACATTAAAAAAACGCCATACAAAATTTTTGTTGGCGTAAATTCTGGCTTTAATCATTTAGTACGACCCGCGATGTATGGATCCTATCATCCAATAGTAAATGCGTCGCAAGTGTCTGGAGGTCCTGAAACAGTAGTTTCAATTGCGGGAAATATTTGCGAATCCGGCGATTTATTTGCACGTAACAGATCAATGCCACCGATTCAGGAAGGAAATATTTTAGCGATTTTAAACGCGGGCGCCTATGGATTTTCAATGGCCTCTGAATATAATTCACGCCCAAAGCCAAAAGAAATTTTATTGTAAATTTAAACATTCGCGCCAAAGCGATTGCTGTTTCGTAATAGTATCTTCTGCTTCTGCGTGTATAATTTCTTGAAATATCCAAGGAGTTTTTCTTTGAAGTGCATTCATAAGCGCCTGTTCCAACGCCTCATCATTTGCAATTTTTGCAATCAAAATTCCGTTTTCTCCTGTAATAATTTCTGGAGCAATTCCAACCGGCGTACTTACAATTGGCACCTCTGCCGCCGATGCCATTTTTAAAGTGCGGCCATATCCCTCGTACAATGAATTAAGCAGATAAATATCAGAACCTTTCATATATGATTCAACATTTGGCACAAAGCCAGTAAGCGTAACACAAGAAAATTTCATTAATTCATTTTTTAATGGACCATCACCACTAATAAGCAGTACAATATCTGGAAATTGGGCTTTCATTTTTTGAATAACTCGTGCGGCCTGTACTACTTGTTTTTCTGCAGTAAGCCGCGAAGCCATATAAATAATTGGGTGTCCAAAATTCTGTAAATTTAGTGGCACTGCGGCTTGAATTTTTTTCGTATCAACAAAAATAGGTATTATTTTTATTTTATTTTCAGGAAGTTGTAAAAAATTACCATTTATTAAAGATTTTTTTAACGACTCGCTGACCACGCGAATATATGTTGCGCGCGACAAAATAATTTTTGCCAACCACGCACGTAACTGATTTAATAGATTTTCATTTTTAAAATACGGGCTTGCGACGTCCGTGTGAACTTGAATTTCCACGGGTGCATTTTTTATCATCGCGAGCAGTGCTGCCACTAACCCGTGTTCAAATGGATCTTGCGCGGTAATTACGGTATTACCAAATTCGTAGATTTTATTAAATTGAGCATGCGCAACAAAACACAGTTTTACAAAACGTAAAAATTTGTTACTGCCAGCGGCTGCGACAATCTGCACCACTCCATCAGTTACGGACTTATATTTTTGTTTTGTCGAAACAACGATCGTTAAGTTTTCAAGCCCTTGAGACAAAGCTCGCATGCGTAAGCGCGCATCACTTTGCGAATCAAAAATAGAAGCATCGGAACTAATCATGAAAACTTTCATACTGAAATTTTTTTGTATATATCTAAAATTTCATCGGCAATCTGCCTCCACGTATGTATTACATTAAAATTTTGTACCTTAAGTACCGCGGCTTCATACGCAGTATCCTCTGCTAAAAATTCAATGCCTTGCTGCATACTCACACAATCTTGCGGATCAACCAGAATACCAACATCCTGAAAAAGCGCTGCATAGCCTGATTCACGCGTTAAAATAAATGGTTTATTTACACGTACCGCATCTAAAATAACGTGGGGGCTAATTTCCCCGAGCGACGGCATCACAACCACATAACAAGTTTTCATTTTTTCCATCAGTTTTTCATGCGGCATGTCGTGAATTATCTCGAGTGTAATTTCAGGATATTTTTTTTGTGCAGCAATAAATGCTTTTTTAAAATTAGAAATATTTTTATATGCGATATTTCTGGTCGCAAAAATAAAATTTTTCTGAGTTGCCGGCAGATTTGAAATTTTTTTATCAAATCTATTTTGCACCACAAAAATCCTTTGTTTTTTAAGTGCGTACGGCTTCATAAAAATATCACGCTGCCACTCCGTAGAAAAAATGAGTGCGGAAACATTTTGTAGTGTCCAACGAATTATTTTTAAAATAATTTTTTCCTTCTTATTTAATTTTGGCGCAAGATAAAATTGCGAAAGCACTATCGGTTCATTTGTGCGCTCGACATATTGTTCATATAAAAAATCGCCGCCAGTACGAAGCAATACCGGCGTTCCAAATAATTTGCCCGCAAGCACCGCCGGGAATCCGGTACTAAAGGTATCAAGCGCTAAAATAAAATCCGCGCAGTAAGCGGATTTTAAAATTTTAAAAAAATACACCACGTGGCGCAAACCCGTTGGTAGTTTGTGCTCAATACTAAATGTAGCAACAGTTACTGAGTTGCCACGCGCTTTAAACTCGTCTTCCATTGCCGCAGCATATTGAGCGGGCCCACTTGTTGCGGGAGGATAAATGCCAGTGGCAATAAGTATCTTCATGCGTCTAGCATAGCCAAATTTCCGCAATAAATCAAGGTTTGTTATACTGTGCACACTATGGAAACCTCCCTTGCCCTGGCTACGGACTTGCGCGTCCGTTTTATTACTTTTATTGAAGGAAAGATTCTTTTTATTCATCGCATTACCAAAAACCACCCAGAGGGCTACTATGTTTTGCCTGGTGGCGGTGTTGATGATGGTGAAACACCTGAAATTGCTCTTTTGCGCGAAGCTGAAGAAGAAGTTAATCTGGTTATTACGCCGCAGCGACTCTTGTTTACTGCCATCTATAAAGGTACCGAAGCAACTCATACGCAGCTTTTTTATGAGTGCGGGGTTATCTCGGGCGAACTTATGGCTGGTAACGGTATTGAGAGTTCACCTGAGTGGCAAGCAGAGTTTGGCACGCACACCCCCGTACTTCTTGATATCACTGACATTTCATTGGTCACCATCCAACCACGTTGCGCACAAATTTACCTTACAAAATACGCAGAAAACATTGCGGCATCACCCTATATAACCTATTACGATCTATGAAGTTCGGGGCTCATGTATCAATTGCAGGCGGAGTCGAAAATGCACCAGAACGCGCAGCCGCAATTGGTGCTGAGTGCTTTCAGATCTTTTCAAGATCTCCTCAGGGCGGCCCTGCACCAAAACTACTTCCTGATCAAATTGAGCAGTTTAAAACAAGTTGCAAAAAAAATAAAATTTCGGAATGGGTGGTACACGCACCATATTACATCAATTTGGCATCAGGCAAAGTTGCCCTACGCAAAAACTCGGTTAGGATTTTAAAAGAAGAGTTGTCGCGTGCGAGCATGCTTGGTGCTTCATATATCATGTTTCACCCAGGTTCTGCGCGCGAAGTTGGCCGCGAAGTTGGAATTGCCTCAGTTATTGAGTGCTGCCGCAGCATTTTGGATGGCTATACCGGCAGCGCAGAATTATTACTCGAAATTTCTGCCGGTGCCGGCGAGGTAATCGGTGATACTTTTGAAGAAATTGCTGAGATTTTAGATGGCACCGATTCCGATAAATCTTTATCACAAAAAATGAATGTTTGTTTTGATACGCAGCACGCTTTTGGTTCAGGCTATGATTTGCATACTCCCGAAGCCGTTGAAAAAACAATTTCAGATTTTGACAAAATTATTGGCATAAAACGCTTAAAAATGTCTCACTGCAATGATTCAAAAATTGAATTAGGCGGCCACAAAGATCGTCACGAACACTTAGGCGATGGTTTTATTGGAAAACCTGGGTTTAAGGCGCTCGTTCATCACCCAAAGTTAGCCCATATTAATTGGTACTGCGAAACTGAGCCTGAAAAAATCGCTGCTGATATTGCCTTACTGAAAAAAATTCGCGACCAGAAATAATATGCGCATCACTGTGCAGGCAACACCACGTGCAAAGCAAAATAAAATAATTGTAATTAGCCCAACAGAGCTCAAGGCTTATACGACCGCGATACCCGAAGATGGTGAGGCTACAAAAAAAGTTGTTGCTCTATTGGCTGCCCATTATAAAATTGCAAAACAACGTATTACTTTAGTTCGTGGCGCAACAAGCCGCACAAAATTATTTGAAATTGATCTTTAGCTTTTTTACTTGATCCTCCCCGCCCCTAGAAAATGGATTACACCGCAAAATACGCCACAGTGCCTGCAAACTTCCTAGCAAAAGTCCGTTTTTTTCTAGCGCCTCATATCCATATTGGCTACATGATGGAGAAAACTTGCAGTAGCCGTAAGGAAACATTGCCTTAAATAAACCGTGATCAGGCGAAATTGTTTTTTGGTACGCACGAATTGCCAACATGCCCACGGCGCGTGGAAAAAAGACTATATGCCCCCAGACTTTCATATAAGTCCGATTTTTTTGAGAAAATCAGAAAAAAATTGTTGCCGTGTCGAGTCTTCAACTTTTATAAAACCTGGTCGAACAACCACCACCATATCAATGGTATACCCAATTTTACCCTCTTTTATTAAAAGACGCAGCGATTCGCGCACCTGACGCTTTAGCCGATTACGCACCACCGCCTTTTTGGAAACCCCCGAAGCTACAATAACACACATTCGTGGGTGATTTAATGTGTTTTGAAGAGTGTGTAACGAAAACTCGGGCGCAGAAAATCTACGCCCGAGTTTTAACACCCGTTTGATGTCTTTATCTGTGGTAACGCGAAAAACCCGCGTAATCACATTATGCTTCTTCTGAAACCGTAAGTTTCTTGCGACCCTTTACGCGGCGACGAGCCAATACGGCGCGGCCAGTCTTAGTGCTCATGCGTGAGCGAAAGCCGTGCGTCTTAGCGCGCTTGCGTTTTTTAGGTTGATACGTGCGTTTTGGCATATTCAAGTTGGCTTATCATACATCAAAAGCTTTTTTTTGTCCAATCCTCACCCATACACAAGTTATCAACAGATTTTCCACAGGTTATACACATTTTTTGCCGTTTTGAGGCACTTATCCACAAGCAGCATTCATGTTATAGTACCACCACTTTGTAACTCCTTCTCCTATGAACCCGCAAGAACTGTGGCGCGCCGTACTTGGCGAGCTCGAAATTTCCATCAGTAAAGCCAATTTTCAAACGTGGTTTGGTCAAACCCGCCTTTCAAGCGCAGAAAATGGTGTGGTTACTATTGTAGTGCCAAATACCATGGCTCAAAAATGGCTTGATGATAAATATCGCAAAGATATTATCAGTTCTTTAGAACGTATCATGGGTCAAGCGGTTCAGCGTATTATTTTTACCGTAGACACAACCAATAAGCCACAGGTTTCGGTTCCACAGAGCGTTATCAATCATCAGCAAAGCGTACAACAAGCAAATCCAAATATTTCTTCCGCCCCACGCCAACCAACGCCAATGCGTAATATGCCAACAACGCATAACGGCCAAACAAGCGTTACAGATCGTATTGAAGCTAAAAACAAATTTGGTTTAAACCCCCGCTATACTTTTGATTCCTTTATTGTAGGTAAAACAAACGAGCTGGCTCATGCAGCAGCTCAGGCCGCCGCAAACCGTCCTGGTGAGGTTTATAACCCACTCTTCGTATATGGTGGCGTTGGTCTTGGCAAAACTCATTTAATACAGGCAATTGGTAATCGTATTTCTGCAAATAACCCTGATGTCCGTATTTTATATATTTCATCAGAGCGCTTTACTAACGAGTTTGTTGCCGCAATTCGCTCTGGTAGCATCAAACAATTTAAAGAAACTTATCGCAATATTGATCTACTCCTTATAGACGACATTCAGTTTATTGCAGGCAAAACAGAAACCCAGGAAGAGTTTTTTCACACTTTTAACGAGCTGCACCAGGCTAATCGCCAAATTGTAATGACTTCAGATCGCCCTCCAAAGGCAATTCCAGGCCTTGAAGACCGTCTTCGCTCGCGCTTTGAGTGGGGCATGATCGTAGATGTTGCATCACCAGACCTTGAAACTCGCGTGGCCATCCTTGAATCAAAGTGTTTGGAAAAAAAATGCACGCTTAGCAAAGACGTTTTGCAAACCGTTGCAACCCTGGTTAAAAGTAACATTCGCGAACTCGAAGGTGCGCTTAACAAAATTTTAGCTCATCAGGATTTACGCCACGAAATGGCGACTGTAGAATCAGTAAAGGGATTACTTACTGGTTACGAAGATCAATCTTACAAAAAATCTCTTACACCAAAAGATTTGGTGGTGGTGATTTCGCAGTATTTTGACATCAGCATTGACGAAATCATGAGTGCCAACCGTGAAAAGCGCCTTTCATTTCCTCGCCAAATTATCATGTATCTTTTGCGCGAAGAATTGAAATGCTCATTTCCATCCATTGGCCAGGAGCTTGGCGGCCGCGACCATACCACTGCAATGCATGCCTACGAAAAAATCTCTAAAGAGGTTGAGAATAATATGAAGTTGAAGCAAGATATTGCAGCCATCCGCCAACGCCTTTATTCCATCACTCAGGGATAAGTTTTGGATAAACTGTGCACAACGCAGTTTTCGCAGTGGAAAAGCCTGGGGACAGTATGTTGAGAAGTTCAGACTTACACACACTTACTCCACAGGGTTTTACAAAAAAATAAGTTATCCCCGTTCCTTACAGAATCCACACACACCAATTACGCCCCTGTGGAAATGTGGTATAAGTGCTAAGCTCTGCGGCCAAAAAGGGCTTATCCACTTTTGCACCACACCTACTATTACTACTATCTTTTAATACATATACAAATATGAAATTCACTTGTACAAAAGAAAACATACTTACAGGACTTCAAGCTGTTTCTGCAATCACCGGTAAGCAAGTGCATTTACCTATTCTTAATAATGTTCAGTTGGTAGCGGAACTTACAGGGATCAAAGCAATTGGTACAAATTTGGAATTGTCGGTTGTATCATCTATTAGAGGCAAAGTTGAAATGGAAGGAGCTTTTACGGTTCCTGCAAAAACGCTCGTTGAGTATATTGCTTTATTACCAGCCGAGGCTCGAATTGATTTTGAACTTGAGGGTAATGAGCTGATTTTAAAATCTGGTCGTCAGCGCACAAAAATGAAGGGCACTCCCGCCACGGATTTTCCAAGTATTCCTTTGGTTGAAAAAACAACTGAATTAACTTTTCCTTCAGATCGATTAAAACGGGCTTTGTCTCGCGTACTTGTTTCGGTTTCACACAGTGAGGTTCGTCCCGAACTCCAGGGCGTACTTTTATTTACAGAACCAACAGATCAAATGCGCGCAATTTTTGCATCAACCGACAGTTATCGTTTATCAGAAGCACTTGTAGAAGTATTAAACGGGGGTAATCAACCAAGCGTACGTGTAATTATTCCACAACGCACCGCGCAAGAATTATTTAGATTACTTCCAAATGGTAATGATCCTGTGACAATTGCATTCGGTGAGGGTCAAATTTCTTGCATCATTGGCGACGCTACACTACTCTCTCGTCTTATCGAGGGAAATTATCCTGACTACCGACAAATTATCCCCAAAACACACACAGCTGAGGTTAAGTTACCCACAGAAGAAACACAAAAAGTTATTAAAGCTGCTTCACTTTTTTCTGCACAAGGTGTGAGCGCTGTTTCACTTCGGGTAAATCCAAAAGAAGAGGTGTTAAATATTACCTCCGCTTCTTCTCAGGCCGGCGAGCATTCGGCAGATATTGCTGTCGAAGGTTTGGGCGAAGAAAATACCGTCATTTTGAACCATAAATTTTTAGTTGACGGTCTTCAGGCAATCGACGAACCTTTTGCTAAATTGAAAATTGTAAGTGGTGAGGCGCCATGCGTGCTTCAGCCAGAAAATGCTGATGATTATTTATATATCATCATGCCTATTCGCCAATAAAAAGGTTGAAACAAAAAAGCGCCCCGGAAAGGGGTGCTTTTAATTTTACAATTATTCAACTTCAACGATTTGAATACGAACGTGGCGTAAGCCAAAGTCCATAGCTTCACCACGAGATTTCATCCAGACATCAAGGCGTCCGGTGTCGTAACGTGGATTCATACGATCGTTTACGGTAAAGATCTTATCACCAAATAAATCAGGCATACGAATTTTGGTGTTGTATGGCAACCAATTAGCTGCAACAAGACCGTCGTATACCTGTTTACCATTTGACGTGGTAAAAGGAGAACTATCAGTTTGAGCAACATCTGAAGAATAAGCAGTTGCAACAGAGGTAATTGTCTTTTTGACAGTCACAACCTGTGGCTTAACCACTGGCAATTCTGCTGCAGCTGCAGTGTCTGATTCAAATGATGGAATAAAGAGGCTATCGGCACGTGCAACCGTTGGTTTACCCGAAATCGTGAGGATAGCAGCGAAAACAGCGCAAAGAACGAATTTTTCAGCTAACTTAAGCTGTTTCAATCCGATTTGTGTTTGTTTCATAAGGGTCTATACATTACCATAAATGGGCCTTTTTGTCAACCCCCCTACCTTCCTGGTACTATGTATTTGCGCTCTAGCGCACCTTTCTTAAAATTTCATGAAAACGACTCCTTTAAACAAACAAAAAAAAGCTCACTTTGGCTGGAAGCGAATTTTAGGCACCGTAGCCGCAGCTGCAGTTTTTGGCTTTTTTTTATTAACCATTTTTGCCGCTTGGATCACAAGCGACTTACCAGACCCTGAACGTTTACAAGATCGCGTGATTGCTGAAAGTACAAAAATGTTTGATCGTACTGGCACCCACTTGCTTTACGAAGTGTATGATCAAAAAAAACGTACCGTTGTTGATATCGCCACACTTCCCCCCTATGTAGCGCAATCAACAATCGCAATCGAGGACGAACATTTTTATGAACACAGCGGTGTTCGTTGGACAAGTATTTTACGTGCAATCATTGCGGACACTTTGCATCTTTCAAGTGGTCAGGGTGGTGCCTCAACACTTACACAACAGTTGGTTAAAAATGCGATCTTAACTGATGAACATTCTTTTACTCGTAAAATTAAAGAAGCTGTTTTGGCATTACAAATTGAGCGCGTATATACCAAAGATCAAATCCTGAAATTGTATTTCAATGAAATTCCATACGGCTCAACAAATTATGGCATTGAATCTGCTGCGCAAGCTTATTTTGGAAAGTCCGCAAAGGATTTAACACTTGCAGAAGCTGCAACGCTTGCGGCAATGCCTCAAGCGCCAACGCGATACATGCAAAATCCTGATTTATTAAAAGGACGCCGCGATTATATTTTAGATCGCATGTTTGCTGATAAATATATTACCGCGGCGCAACGTGATCAGGCTAAGGCACAAACAAGTAATATTAAAGTCGCAACAGATTCTTCGGTGGCACCACATTTTGTAATGTATATCAAAGATCAGCTTGTAAATTCTTTCGGTGAGCAAACAGTTGATCAAGGTGGTTTAAAAGTTATTACAACACTGGATTACGACGCGCAAGTTGCTGCCAATACAGCAATTGCAAATGGTGTTGCGAATGCTGAAAAAAAATATGGAGCAAGTAATGGTGCTGCGTTAGTGCTTGATCCATCAAATGGACAGATTCTGGCAATGGTAGGTTCGCGAAATTTTTCTGATCCAAAACAAGGCGGACAATTTAATGTGGTAACTCAAGGTATTCGCCAACCGGGTTCATCATTTAAACCAATTGTGTATAGTGCGGCATTTGAAAAAGGATTTCCAACCGAAACTGTTTTGTATGACACAAAAACAGATTTCCCTTATGATACACAAACGTATTCTCCACAAAATTACGATTCAAAAGAACATGGTCCGGTGACCATGCGCCAAGCGCTTCAGGGCTCGCTTAATATTCCTGCGGTTAAAACAATTTTCTTAGTTGGTGTTGATCGTGCGTTGGATTTTGCGCAACGTCTTGGATATAGCACATTTAAAGATCGGTCTCAATTTGGTCCATCAATTGTGCTTGGTGGTGGAGGAGTAAAAATGATTGATCATGCACGTGCATATGCTGCATTTGCAAATGGTGGAAATTTGGTTCAGCCAATTGGCATCTTGAAAATTGAAGATAAAAATGGAAATGATGTTACACCACAAATCGATTCATCGACAAAACAGGTGCTCGCACCAGAAATTGCAGCAACGATCTCTAATGTTCTTTCCGACAATCCAGCTCGCGCATATATTTTTGGACTTAAGAACTTTTTAACATTACCTGATCGTCAGGTTGCGGTAAAAACAGGTACCACCAACGATTATAAAGATGCCTGGACCATTGGTTATACGCCGCAAGTTGTTGCGGCGGTTTGGGTTGGTAACAATGACAACACCTCAATGAAGCGTGGTGCAGACGGGTCAATTGTTGCGGCACCAATTTGGCAGCAAATTATGATGGCGGTAACAAAAAAATTACCCGCGGTAGATTTTCCATTGCCACCACCAAGCACTGCAACAAATCCAATGTTACAAGGTTTAACGAATGGTGCGCTTGCGGTTCGTATCGACACGGTTTCTGGAAAATTAGCAACGCCAAATACGCCACCAGAAACAACTGTTCAGAAATTTTTTGTACCACCACATGACATTCTGTTTTATGTGGATCCAGAAAATCCATTAGGTCCACCGCCAGCTGACCCGACTCAAAATCCAGAATATGCCGCATGGGAAACAGGTGTACAAAATTGGATCGCAAAACAAAAAGCCACGGGCACTGCATTGAGTTTTGAAAATCCGCCAACGCAATTTGATGATGTGCATGTTGCGGGTGATAAGCCAACACTTGAAGTTACCGCTCCAAAAAACGGCGATGTGATAACGGGCGATTTAAATGCGCAAGTAAATGTTGGTGGCGCACATGGAGTTGCACATGTTGATTATCGGTTGGATGGAAATTTGGTTGGTTCGGCAGCATCTTTCCCATTTGGAATTTCTGTTCCGCAAAATGAATTAACAAAAGGTGCGCATACTTTGCAAGTGACGGTGGTTGATTCTGTACAAAATACCACTTCGCAGCAAATTACATTTACCGCTGGTGCGGGGGTTGCCCAATAAAACCGGTTGCGGTAGAATGTTGGCTATGGTGCGATCGCCAAGTGGTAAGGCCGGGGTCTGCAAAACCCCTATCGTGAGTTCGATTCTCACTCGCACCTTATAGCCAATAAATGTAGCCCGCCGAAAGGTGGGTTTTTTGTTTGCTTTGTCTGGGGTCGGTCACCTCTTGACATTTTTTTGAAAATCCGTTAATATCACTTTCACTCAGATTGGCGATGGCGGATAGGCCGTCATTGCTAATAAGGGAAACCGATGTTGGCTCAGAAAGGGCCGCATCCACTGGTTACGAGGCATCATGAACAGCAATCGTACGATTATGATCCAGCTCATCACCACGATGGGCCTTGCCTACATCGGCAGCGACGGCATCGTCAAAGCCAAGTCCGAGAACACCGGCGCCGTCGTGCTGAAGCGCGCGGTCGGCGACGAAATCGGCAAGTTTGAAGTCAAGCTGATCGACGCCGCGGAAGCCAAGAAATACAAGCTGGCCGACGACGAGGCGTGCGTCATGTCCTCGCAGTTCATCGCGAGCGCCGACGGCGAAGAGGCCAAGTCCTCGTACGTCGTGACGGCGGGCAAGAACTTCCACTTCGTCGAAGGCGACAAGGCGGCGGTCGAGCAGATCATGAAGAATGTCGACGGCGACCGCTTCACCGGCAAGCACCTCGTCGGCGCCAACGTGCAGGAAGTGTCCTGGATCCCGGGCTTGCCCGAGGTCAACAACAAGTTCGTCGACGCGGCCGTCTTCAAGATCGGCAACGCCAACGTCCTGGTCCTGCTGCACAAGAGCCCGAAAGAGGGCGAGCCGCTGCTCAGCCTGCTGGACGCCGAGAGCATCCTCATGTCGATCGACCTGGTCGGCAGCGCGATCCCGTCGCCCGCGAGCCAGTTCAAGCTTTCCAGCATCTCGCGCGATACCGGCGACAAGCTGCTGTGCTTGAACTCGGACACCGGTGATTTTGTCCTCGTCAAGTACAACGACGCCGGCGAGTTCTCCGTCATGCCGCAGGCCATCCTCGCCGGCGAGCTGAAGATCCTGGACAACCAGCAGAAGCAGCGCACGGTTCGCGCGGTCATCGGCGCCACGGGCCCGGAAGGCAACATCGCGTGCTTCCTGGACGACGGCGACGGCAACAACGTGGCTGAAGTGCTGAGCGTGGAGCAGTCGGGCAAGCTGCGCGACGAGCTCCAGCTGTACGCGACCGCGGCCTAGCCCCAAGCTGGCCAAGGCCGAAGCGATTCACTGAAGAGGCAAAACACGCCCACCTTCAACGAGTCGCTTCGGCCGCTTTTTTATTTTAGCGTTTGACAGCTTATTAAAGCTGCGCCATAATCGGCGCACTATGTTTTATATTTTTGGCATCATCATTTTTTTACTCATCGTCAGCACCTTTTCGGTTATTCGGCAGTACGAGCGGGGCGTTATTTTTCGTCTTGGCCGTTTTAGCCACGAAAAACAGCCGGGTCTTCGCATGGTTTGGCCTTTCATCGATCAAATGCGCCGCGTTGATATGCGTGTCATGACCATGCCGGTCCAGCCACAAAAAATTATTTCTCGCGACAATGTTTCAATCGATGTTTCGGCTGTTGCGTATTATCAAATTGTTGATGCACCACGTAGCATTATCGTGATCGAAAATGTTTCTTCTGCAATTAATCAAATTGCACAAACAACTGTGCGTAACATTGTTGGTAAATTTGCACTCGACGAAGTGCTTTCCGAAATGCAACAAATCAACGAAGAAATTCGCACACTTATTGATACCCACACAACTCCTTGGGGTGTAAAAGTTATTACCGTTGAAATTAAAGATATTCAGTTGCCCGATTCAATGCAGCGCGCCATGGCGAAACAAGCAGAAGCAGAACGTGAAAAGCGTGCAAAAATTATTGCCGCTGAAGGTGAAGCGCTTGCTGCACAAAAACTTGCTGAAACTGCGGACATCATGATGGCGCATCCAATTGCATTGCAGCTTCGCAACTTGCAAACACTTGCCGAAATTTCCGTTGAAAAAAATTCAACGATTATTTTCCCATCTCAGTTCATGGGAACAATTCAGGATATTAAAACTTTCATGCAGCAGGAGCATAACGCGTAAATAAAAAACACCCACGATTAACTTACATTCTTCATGCGTAGTTAATCGTGGGTTTTAGCTGGAGCATCTAGCCACAGGTCACCTCTTCACCCTGGATACCAGGAGTGGTTGGAATGCCTGTGGCTTTTTGCACCGCGCTGGCGATCGTGGTAACGAACGCCAGGTTGCCGCGGTCCGGGTCGGCGTGGACGATCTTCACCGCTTTGGGCGCTGCGAGTTCCAGCACCTTTGCCGCATGTCCCACGCGATCGTGACCCCAACCCTTGCGGCTCGGACCATCACGACCAAAGTACATGTCGTCGGAGTACTGAACCTCGAAGGCCACCAGATCAACACCGCTCACCAATTCCACCAGGTTGCGTTCGAGCTGCGCCGCTTCGGGCGTATCCTCGATTTGCTCCTCGTGGTCTTGGATGATCGCTGCGCTCGCGCCGTCGTATTCAACGCGGTAGCCGAAGCATCCACCCGGATGATTCAGGCTACGCGCGTGAACCACGACGTTTTTGCCTTCAGGTGTCGGAATCACATACACGCCATCATCTTCCACAAGCATGCACGTGATGTCCGCCTTCAGCATATCCGGTGTGACCGGAAAGGAGTTGCCGTCGAACATCTGCTTGCGCAGCATCCGCACCAACCCTTTTCGGCCCCAAATGACCAGCTTCAGGTTTGGGTGATGCAGCGGATCAAAGAACCGCAGGCCTTCCCAGTGATCCGTGTGCAGATGGGTCAGGAACAGGTGAACCGTCACCGGACCCTTGGCAAGCTCTGCAAACAGCGTATTGCCGAAGGCGATGATACCCGTACCGCCGTCGAACACCAGCCGCGTGCTGCTGCCAGCCCGCATTTCGATGCACGTGGTAGCGCCACCGACTTCTTGGTCATCCGTCGCGCGCGACCCCCGCACGCCCCACAGCTTCATCCAGATTTTTTGATTTGTACAGAACATGGTTCCTCTTTACCGCTTGTCTCCTCTTCGTGCGATGAGCCTTTCTCATCACATATCCACAGCATACCGGGTTGTCCTAAGCCGTACAATGTGTTTTAATAATGCTTAGACAACACCACTCAATCACTCATTATGCAAAATTTAGATAAAAATAATCGCGAAGTTTTATTACACCTCGGTCTTTCAGATTCTGAAGTTCAGCTTTATTTAATGTTGGTGGAACGTGGCGCACTCACGCCGCGCGAATTAACTACGCTCACGAAAGCAAAACGTCCGACTGTGTATTATGCACTCCGCCAATTATTGGATCGTGGACTTATAACAAAACAAATGGCACAGGGCACAGAACGTTTTCAAGCAGAAGCGCCAGAGGCGTTGTCCGCGATGGTGAAAATTCGCCAGCAAGAATTAGCAGCGCTTGCAGATGAAGTTACCGCACTTATTCCGGCGCTGAAAAAAAATAATATTGCGCATGAAGGTGCGCCGGGCGTTTTGTATTATCAAGGTGAAGATGCAATGAAGCGCGCGATCATGGATACGCTCTATTGCAAAAGTGGGCACATTGATTCCATTGCGCCACACGATAATTTTTTTTGGCAAGTTGGACAGGCTTTTTCTGCGAGCTATGTTGCAGAGCGTGTGGGGCGTCGAATTACCACGCGCCATTTGTGGGAAAAAGAATTGGAACCAAAAATTTTAGCAAATTCGTACAAGGGTTTGGCAGAAGTGCGTTTACTTCCAAAAGAAATGATTGGACATTTTCGCACCACAGTATTTTTATATGACCAAGAAGTTATGTATATTTCTAGTCGCGACACGGGTTTTGTTTTGGTGGTTAAGTCGCGTGAGCATTTTGAATTAATGCAGGCAATGTTTAATTCTTTGTGGGCTGTTTCAAAGCAAATTGGTTTGTGATGATTGACGAATTTGCAAATTAACGATATACTTTTTGACCCTACGTGATGTAGGGCTCACTTTTGGAGGATTCATGACAGCGGAAAAATTTGGCGGTACTCTATTGCGGAGTGCTCATGGCCTGTATTTGAATGTGCCTGGAGATGGTTTGGAGACGTTGCAATTGTTGCCGCTTATCGAGACCGCACTTCCCCGCGGATTTGCCGGTACGACACTTTCTCGGCTTGTAATTTCACCGCAAAAGGGAGAGTTTTCGCCAGAAATTTTCGTGACACTCTCAGGAAAGGTGCAGGCTAATCACTTGCCAGCCATTCTTGTGTGGCGCGATCTTGTTGGCGCTCTTGGTGATTTGAGTAATCAGGCCTTGCCGCGTGTGTATGCCGGACTGGGAACTTATACGTCGGCGAGGCGGTGTTACGAACCGGGCGTACATCATCCGCTCAAGTGGGATGAGCCGGCGATCGACTACACGCTGGTGAACGGCATGGTGATCCGTTCAACGAGTACCCGGCTGTTCTGGCGTTTTGAAGGCGCATGGATGGCGCTCAAATATTCGGCAGAAACGGGCAAGCGGCTCGCTAAGCGCGGATTTTTGGCCACGGTTCCCTGCAAAGACGGATCCGAAATCTTGGCTTGTTCAAATGCGGAGGGTGAAACCATTTTTGGCCGTGTTACGCAGTCTAATATATACGGTACCGAGTTTGCTTTTGAGCCAGTCGAAGATTCTGCAAAGACGCTCACCGGCATTTTGCGTGGGTACTGCTCGGCTAAAGACGGCCAATTGAAAGCCATATATCACGTTGTCGGCGCAGACCGTGATGATGTCCGGGTGATTTACAAAGAATTGCCGAATCCCGAAGCTTCGTGAACCAATCAGCAGACGTTTTCTTCCCCTTGGACTGCCATAATACCGTGGCGGTCTGAGGGCTTTTTTTATACCTGAAGAGCTGCTACACTACCCATTACTATGGCTCAAACTCCAAAAACCTCAGAAAATAAGCTCATGATTATCGATGGGAACGCAATGGTACATCGATGTTTTCATGCAATTCCTCCTTTGGCAACGAAAGACGGGGTTTTGGTAAATGCAGTGTACGGCTTTATCACCACACTTTTTAAAGCGATAAAAGATGTTAAACCAACGCACGTGGTAGTTACCTTTGATGTGGCTGGTGGGACATTTCGCAATGAAGCGTATGCAGAATATAAAGCAACGCGTACAAAAGCACCGGATGAATTGTATGCGCAAATTCCTTTTATCAAAGAATTTTTAGCAGCTGCAAAAATTCCGGTGTACGAAAAAAAAGGTTTTGAGGCTGATGATGTGATCGGTACGATTGTAACCGAAGCGCCTCACGCAAAAAAAGTTATTGTGACTGGTGATATGGATACACTTCAGTTGGTAGACAAAAATACCGTGGTGTACACCATGCGCAAAGGTATTAATGACACCGTAACTTACGACGCGGCAGCGGTGCACGAACGTTTTGGTTTTGAACCACCTCAGATGATCGATTACAAAGCACTTCGTGGTGATACGTCTGATAATATTAAAGGCGTAAAAGGTATTGGCGAAAAAACAGGCATGGAACTTATTAAATATTTTGGGACCATTGAAAATTTATACGAGAAATTGGAGTTGGCTGCTGCACATGAAAAAGTTGCAGAAGGATTGAGTGCGCGTGTGCAAAAAGTTTTACTCGAGCACAAATCAGATGCACTCCTTAGTAAGGAGTTGGTTACGATTGTACGCAATGTGCCAATTGATTTTAATTTTGATGAATGCGCATTCGATGGAATTACACGCGATGAAATTTTTCCTGTTTTGCAAAAGTTTGAATTTTTATCTTTGTTAAATCGATTACCAGGAAGCAAAGATGCGCCAGCTGCAGAAGCACCAAAAAAATCTACACCCGCAAAAAAAATAGTTGTTGCACGCGATGCAGCAAGCACACATGCGTTGGTTGCAAAACTTCAAGACCAACCAAAAATTGCAGTGCATTTTATGCGCGTTGCGCAACAAGATTTGTTTGCAGGATCAGTTGCGTTCTTTGGATTTTCGTATGGCGACAATCAGGCTGCAGTTGAAGTGCGCGAGGAATCGCAGTGGGATGCGCTCGGTCCATTGTTTATGGATAAGCGCGTTGGTGTTGTGGCCCACGATGTTAAACAATTAATGCACGAACTTGCGATGCATGGCATCACCGTTGCGGGAAAGTTTTTTGACATTATGGTTGCGGCATATTTATTGCAAGCCGGAACACGCGCACATGATTTACCAAATTTGGTGATTACAATTTTAGGCGAAGACGTGCCGGTGGCTGAATGGACAACTGCGGATGGTGCAACTGTTGCGCGTGCTGCAGCACGTGTTGCACGTATCGCAGAAAAATTAGGTGCGGACATGGAAGAAAAAAATCAGATGGCATTATTTACGGATATTGAAATGCCACTCGTTGCACCACTCACGCGCATGGAACGTTATGGCGTTTTAGTTGATCCAAAATATTTGGAAAAATTACATGTTGACTTAACCGCGCGCCAAGAAAAAATTACCGCGCGCGTGTATGGATTCGCAGGCCATGAATTTAACATTGCATCGCCACAACAAGTTTCCGAAGTTTTATTTGAAGAATTAAAATTATCAACATTTGGAATTAAGCGCGGAAAAACTGGAATTTCAACCGCCGCCGGCGAACTTGAAAAATTAAAAGGCACGCACGAAATTATTGATGCGATTTTGGAACATCGTGAAGTTGCAAAATTATTATCGACCTATGTCGACGCGTTGCCAAAATTAATTGCGCAAGACGGTCGTGTGCATACCAGTTACAATCAAGTTGTTGTTGCAACTGGTCGCTTGTCATCATCGAATCCAAATTTGCAAAACATTCCGGTGCGTAGTGAATTGGGCCGCGATATTCGTCGTGCGTTTATTGCAGCCGATGGATACAAATTGTTGTCGTGCGATTATTCGCAAATTGAATTGCGCATTGTTGCACACTTAGCACAGGATAAAAAATTAATTGAAATTTTTGAAAAAGGCGAAGACGTTCATAAAGCAACGGCCGCAGAAATTCATGGTGTGCCGCTCGATCAGGTGACTAAAGAAATGCGTTTTTCCGCAAAGGAAGTTAACTTTGGTGTTTTGTATGGAATGGGTGCGTGGGGTTTGGCAGAGCGCACGGGTATTTCACAAAGTGAGGCACGCGCGTTTATTGAAAAATATTTTGCAACGTTTACTGGTGTTGCAGCGTACGTCGAAGGCATTAAAAAATTTGCGCGTGAGAATGGATACGTTGAAACCATGTTTGGTCGCCGTCGCTATATGCCAGAAATGCATTCCGGCGTGGCTGGTGTGCGCGCCGCCGCAGATCGCATGGCAGTGAACATGCCAATTCAAGGAACGCAAGCTGACATTGTGAAAAAAGCGATGATTGCGGTTGATGAATTTTTGGTGCGCGAATATGGATTTGGGTTTAGCCTAACCGCTGCGGAACGCGCCTGCCCTGCTCGCATGATTTTGCAGGTACATGATGAATTGATTTTTGAGATTGAAGAAAAGTTGGTTAAAGATTTGGCGCCAAAGATTGTTGAAATTATGAATGGCGTTGCGAAATTGAGCGTGCCACTGAAAGTTGATAGTGCGATTGGAAACAGTTGGGCAGATTTGGATTAAAATAAAACGCCGTCCGGAGAGCCCCAAATGCTGGGCTCAAATCCGGACGGACTAGTTCGACTACTGCGGCGTCGTGCTCGCCGATTCATGGTGGTGAAACTGGTAGAGCCGGTACGTATGATCCAGGCCATATTCGCTCATACGCCTCATCTTTGCGGCAGCTGACATGTCGGGATCGATCGTTCTCAGCACAAGTTCCACCGCCGTGATTTTCAGCGGAATGGTATCATCGTTGTGCGGACTCAGGGTTGTCTTTGCACGCCTCACGAATGCCCACACGGCGAGGATGATCGCTTTGTGGTAAATCGGCCAAGCCTCGATGTTGTGTTGAAAGTTCTCAGGTTTCAGCATCTCGACGATCCGCTCAGCGCCGCGCTTGCCGTATTCGTCGTGCTGGTGTTCGAACAGCATCACGTAAACGCCAAACACTTTGTTGTAGGTCGCGGTCAGTTCAGGGTGCCGCGGCATCACTTCGAGCAGCGACTTCAACAAGTTGTGGAACATCCGCAATTCCTGCGAATCGTTGGCGCTCGGATCGACGGTGCTGAAATGCTCGTGCAGCGCGTGCTCACTGATCTGATTGAACCGATCGACAAGGTTCAGCGCCGCCGCGACTGATTTCAGGTTTTTCGGATCAAGCGTCTCGACCTCGAACAGATAAGGGCGAATGTGGTGAAGAAAAAGCCAAACAGGATTGCTCATTGATAGCCTCACGCGATGTTGGGATGTGTGCAGCAATTTGCTACAGGCATGGGAAAAGACTACTGCAAAATACAGTTTCTGTCAATCCTCATAGCTTGTCAAAATAAAAACGCCGTCCGGAGAGCCCCAAGTGATGGACTCAGATCCGGACGGACCGCATGTTTCGCTGCTAGCTACATCGGCTCCAACTTCAGCACGATGATGATGCAGGGGTAAAAGTCGATGTTCGGCACGGTGTTGTTGGTACATGGGTGTGCTTGCAGCGCGGGGACTTCCTGCTTCATCGGCACGAGGATGCGTGCGTCGTCGAAGATCAGGTATTGTTGCCAACGCCACGGCTCGCTCGTTTCGTTCGCGAGCGCTTTCCAGTGGTGCTCGTTTGCGAATCGGACATCGAGCAATTGCAGCATCGTGCGCGTTTGTTCTGGATTAAATTCGTCGAGTGAACGGCCACGCCCAGCATCGCTGTAAACGTCACTGAGCCGGATGGCGCCGAGCCAAACACGTTCTTTCACAGACTCGCCGGTGGCGCTCGTGTACGATACCTCCATCGGATCGTTACCGTAGTTCGGTCCGACGGCTTCGAGTTCGGCAACCGCGCGGATTGTCCGCAGTAGACGGTGGATTAGATCGAGGTTTCTCTCGATGAGCGTGGCAGCCTTTCTACCTTGCGCGCATGTGTGAAGCATATCGACGATACGTCCCACAAGTGAGTATGCGCTCGATGCGCCTGCGAAATTGTGTTCTGCTGTCATGGCAATATCTCCTTGTGTGATGCCTGGAGGCAAGACTATTAGAAATTCGGCTTTTTGTCAATCCCCGCCCCATGTTGTAAGATGCCACCATGATTTTGTATTTATACGGTACCGATACCAAACGCTCGCGCGAGCATCTCGATAAACTCATCGAGAAATTTTATCGCGAGCGAGACCCTCAGCGCCTCAACGTGAAGCGAGTTGTGGTGGGTGCGAATGAGTCGACGGATATTCGCTCAGAACTTCTCACAGCGCCATTTCTGGCTCCTAAGCGCATGGTGGTGGTCGAGCGCATGCTCGAATTGGGCGATGCAGAATTATTGACCTGGTTTGCCGTACGATTTTTGGACAATGAACCGCCGGAAGACACAATTATTGTTTTGTGGGAGGAAGAACCAGTTAAAAAATCTAAGAATTCTAACGAAGCGCTGCATGCGCGTCTGACTCAAGGCAAGTTTGCTCAGGAATTTGCAGCATTCGAAGGGAAAAACCGCGTTGATTTTATTGTGCGCGAGGTTGCGGCGCGCGGTGCGACAATTACTAACTCAGCGGCCGATTCCCTATCTCGCCGCGTTGCAAACAATTTTGAGCTTTCAAATTTGATTGAAATGCTAACCGCATATGTTGGTGCCGCGCGGCCAATCAATGACAAAGATTTAGATATTTTTTTAACGCCTGATATTGAAAACACAATTTTTGCCGCCATGGATGAGTTGGCTCAGGGCAAAAAAAAGCATGCCATGGAATTGTTAGCCCAGGTTTGGTACGTGGATAATGATCCTGTATATGTGTTTGCAATGTTGCATCGTCAGGCGCGGCTCATGTTCGAGGCCCATGATTTAATCGCCGATAACCCCGCCCTGCACGAAGAAACCGCCGCCGCAAAAATGGGCGTGCATCCGTTTGTGGGCAAAAAAATTATTGGTGCTGCCCGCCGGGCCGCTCGCGCCGATTTGGTTTTGTGGTACGATCGGCTGATCGACATTGATTACGCCATCAAACACGGTTCCGCGGACCCTCGCATGCTAATTGACAAGTTTGTGGCTGCGTGATATGCTTCCCTCACGCAAAAACATATTCCATGCTCTCCATTGAATAATTATGCCAAATCTTGAACAAGCAAAAAAAGCGTTACGTAAGTCAAAAAAAGCGTTCATCCGCAACGAAGCAATTCGTGACGGTGTTCGTAAATTGAAAAAAGCAGCTCGCGTTGCAGTAGATGCTAAAAACAAAATTGAAGCATCATCAGCAGCTCGTAGTTTGCAGCAGGCATTGGACAAGGCCGCAAAGCGCGGCGTAATCCACGCCAACAAAGCAGCGCGCTTAAAATCACGCTTAGCTAAAAAGTTGAAATCACTTTAAAGCGAAAAGAAAAATCCCGGGCTAGCGTCCGGGATTTTTTGTTTGCGCATATTGACAAGGCCTCTTTTTTATGATATTATTATTTGTTCTGATACTGATCACAAGCTGTCCGGGCCTTTTAACCTAAGGGAACCGCTAACTCAATCACTCCAAACCATGTTTGCACCCCGGTCTTTCTGGGATATTGCATCGGAGTGTGCGATGTGCGCACTGAGGTCAACACATGAGTGGTCAGTATCAGAACTTTTTTATTCCTCGATTAGTACGATCGGCGTCTCTGCTAATTCCACTTGTGCAACTTTTTCAAATTTCGTATCAAATTTTTCCAAGCGTTTTCGTGAGTCATCGAATGCGCGACCAGCATTGGTCAGATGTTTTCCAACAAGCATATAGTCACCGTTGAATCGTTCAAGATCGCCTTTCAAACGTGACAGATTTTGCATCATCTCGCGTGCTGATTGTTCGATTTGCATACCGCGCAAGCCAAGCAAAATAGTTTGCAGGTATACATAAAGGCTGTTTGGGGAAACTGGAATTACGTTTTTTGCATGCGCATAATGCACCAAATCATTTTCCTCAATTCCCTTCACGATCGTTTCGTAGTACACATTTTCCGCAGGAATATACATGAGCGCAATATTCAGCGTGCCCTCGTCCGGCAAAATATATTGTTTTGCAATTTTATCGATGTGTTTTTTTACGTCGTTTACAAACATTTTGCGGAAGGATTCTTTGTCATCCTCTGGCGCCGATAACATTTTTTGAAAATTTTCGAGTGGAAATTTTGAATCTACTGGAACTAACATGTTGTCGCGCAGTTTAACGACGGCATCCACAACTTCGCCGCTCTGAAACCGATGTTGTTCAGTGTAATGATCTGGTGGCAGGATTTGAGCGAGTAAGTTGCCTAAAAATAATTCACCAATTGTTCCACGAAGCTTTGGCGAACGCAAAATTTCCTGAAGGGATGAAATATCTTTACCCACGTCGTAAATTCGTTTGTTTGCTTCCTGAAGTTCTGATAATTTGTTGGTAACAGCCGCATATGCACGTTGGCTGTTGTCTAAGCGTTCGCCGATTGTTTGCTGTGAACGATGTAAGACCTCTGAATTTTCCTTTAAGCGGTCATTTACTTGGCGAGTTGTCGCATTAAGTTGTTGTAATACGGTACTCATGGTCTGTTCAAAACGGTGCTCTAGATTATTTGTCTGCGCTGATCCAGCCTCTTGATTTTTCTGGTATAAACGATATAGTAGTGCAAGCAAAACAGTGATGAGTAAGGCAAAAACGATGAGAAGTGCGGTTTCCAACATAGTATATACAAGTATAGCACAAAAAAGTTTTTCGTTTGGTTTTTGTTCGGTTATCAACACCCAATCCACAGAGTTATCCACACGTCCCTGTAGTTCAACTGGATAGAACTGCCCCGTCCTAAGGGGTTAATAGAGGTTCAAATCCTCTCGGGGGCACCAAAAATACTTCTTTAATAGTTTGCCAAAGTTGGACGACATCATCGTCCAACTTTCGTTATCTGCTAAAGAAGTAATTTTGTACCTGAATATTTTATAGTTCTATACAGAACTATAAAATAGATTGGAGTTTATCTTTCCAATTTAAATATTGATTTAGCTTAATTCCAAGTAGTTTATGTTCAACAAATGGAATTATTTTGTTCAAAAGCTCTTTTTTTGATCTTGTAATAAGTAATGCATATTCTGATCCATCTGCCGAATAGATTTTTACGGATCCTTTTAAGCCAAGTCTGAGTCGTATCATTTCAAGAAGCGCAAAGTTTTCTTTTGGTGTTTTTATTTGAAAACCAAATTGTTCTACGCGTGCAGTTTTTGTATGAAGAAAACTACCTGAAACCGAAATTATTCCAGCTATAAAATCGTCAGATAGGTTATGGGATGTTTCACGTGAAACCATAGATTTTCGACCATTTTTTCTTATGTTTCACGTGAAACATAAAGTAAAAATGTATATATTATTGTTATCAAATAGAACTATATCACACTTTCAACAGTATTTACACACAGAAATCACAGCTTTATCCCCAAAGTTATCAACAGTTATGCACAAATGCTATACTGAACTTCATGAAAGAAAAATGCACATTAAAACAGCTGAATAAAGTTGAAAACAGCTTTCTAAGCAGGCTTGCGATTCATTTGCTTGCTCCATTTCAATTTTCAAATAAAAAGTATAAAAAACAGATAAGTAATACGGGGCACGCCTCTCAATCGGTAAAGGCTGAACGTATTGCGAATAAATTCTTAATAAAAAAAGAACCATATCAAGATGCTGAAGATCAAATCTTATCTCTTGATCGACGAGCAATACGCATAAGCGGTGCTCCCAAACAATAATTTCTTTACATTTTAAAAAGTGAATGTTATTATTTTTGCGTTCTTGGGCCCTTAGCTCATTTGGTAGAGCGCTTCCATGGCATGGAAGAGGCGACCGGTTCAATTCCGGTAGGGTCCATATTGCCGGATTAGGGTCATTTTCTTCTCTGCTTTTTGAATATTCCTAGCCTAGAGTTAGCTCTTTTCTTCCACTTCTCATCTAGTCCGAACAGTACCGCCTTCTCAATCAGAGTCCGAACTTGGTCCGGTGAGGTCCACCATCGTTTTTTATTTCATGGGCGTAAAAAGTATTTCTTGCTATAATGCATGACATGCTTTCAACAGTTGCTTTACAACCTCCACAAACTAAATGGGATGGGCCACAGCCTGGCCTTTTAGAACAATCTGATGCAAAACATCGATTTATTTTTTCGCCTCAGCATGGACGCATCGATGCGGTTATTTGTTATGATGATGCGGGTATTCCTACTTGCCGTGTTGCGTACAAAGAGGCGATACCGCAAGCAATCCACAATTGGAACGGATTTAATTTTGAATATGCGGGAAAAATTAATTCAGCAGGTGAGATTATACAAGAAGAAATTTTTGATCGGACCATGCTTGATGCGGTAGGGCGAGAAAAAATAATGCCGCAAGAAAAAAATATTTTTATTACGCCCGCGGGCTTTGTAGTAAAACTTTTGCGTAGTGCAGGCATTTTTTGGAAGGCGCGTGCGCAATATGTCGGAAGACTTAAAAAATTTTCTGCAGAACAGCCATTTCAATACGCTACACCGAGTGGTGTGCGAACATTGCAACCAGGTGAAAAAGATATTTTAATAAATTTGGACGGTTCTGTTTTTGTAAGTACAAGTTCAGGTTTAAAAACGGTAGGGAAATTGCTTCCTTATATACATACTGAAAATTTTGAAAAAAAAGATGTAGATTTTTCTGATGATTTGATTGCCCTGAGTAGAAAAAATAATGAATTTAGTGCTAAAATTTTACATCCAAATCATGCAGCGCTTTTCGATGGGCCGTTACCAATTATTTCGGGACGGCATCCTTTTGTTCAACGTAATGCGCCAGAAATAGGTTATACAACTGGTGCGCAGCGCGGGGAAGTCGCGCTTCGAAATTTAGAAAAAGCGGCTTTTCAGTTGGCGCTGGTAACGCGCGCGATGCATGATGCGCAAAAAAATGCGGGCGAAAAATATTCATTATTAGTTGCGGCGCATAGTGCGCTCGAAATACGTGTTTGGATTGCGGCTGCAGAATTTGAAAAAATTATTGATGCGACACCCCATACCGTTATCAATGCAGAATTTATTCGTGCATGGATTGATGGCGCAATAGAAGATCCACATCGCGCGCTTGCGGCGCTCATTGATGAATCTGAAATGGCATATGCGCATTGAAATCGCGGTGCATGATTTTTTAGATTATTTGGAAATTGAAAAAAATCGATCACTTCTGACGCGCCGAAATTACGAATTATATTTGCGCCGCTTTACAAAATTTTTTGTCACCAACAAACGGCCGAATGTCGATCAGATTACTTACGAAGGGGTGCGTCAATTTCGTTTGTGGTTGCATCGATATACCGATGAACAGGGGCAGTCACTTGGCGCATCAACGCAAAATTATCATTTAATTGCCGTACGTAGTTTTTTAAAATATTTATCGAAGCGTGAAATTGTGACGCTTGCTGCAGAGCGAGTTGAACTTGGTAAAATGCCGCAGCGCACGGTTTCTTTTTTGTCGGGTGATGAATTAAAACGATTTTTGGCGGCGCCACAGCAAAGTGGAGAATCGGATTTAATTGCGGCGCGCGATCGGGCAATAATTGAATTGTTATTTTCAACTGGACTTCGTGTTTCAGAATTAACGGGGTTGCGTCGCGATGACGTGGAATTAACGCGTGGAGAAATTGGTGTGCTTGGTAAAGGAAAAAAACGTCGCGTGGTTTTTGTATCACCTGAAGCGCGCGATTGGGTGAAAAAATATTTGCAGTTGCGCCGCGATATGTCGCCATTTTTATTTGCGAATCATGATCGCGCGCACGCGAGCCGTGAAAAAGAAAAAACGAGTAAAAAAGTGATGGAAGGATTAACGCCGCGTAGCGTGCAACGCATGGTAGAAAAATATGCGCACGTTGCCGGCATCATGAAAAAAATTACGCCGCACGTTTTGCGCCATTCATTTGCAACTGATTTATTACACAACGGCGCAGACATTCGTTCGGTGCAGGTGATGCTTGGACATGCTTCAATTACCACGACGCAGGTGTATACGCACGTGACGGATCCGCAGTTGAAGAAGATTCATGACAAATTTCACAGTCGCGGCAACCAGTGATATACTGGCGTCGCTATGAAAATTACTAAAGCTATTATCCCGGTTGCCGGATACGGAACCCGTTTTTTGCCTGCGACAAAGGCTCAGCCAAAGGAAATGTTGCCAATCGTGGACAAGCCAACGGTGCAATATGTTGTGGAAGAATTAGTTGCAGCTGGTATTACAGATATTATTTTTGTGACGCGCCAGGGCAATCACATGATTGAGGACCACTTCGATAGTAATGTAAACCTTGAACGCCAGCTCGAAGCTACCGGCAAAAAAGACAAACTCCAACTTCTTAAAGACATCAACAATTTGGCCCATTTTTATTATGTGCGCCAAACGCGCGACATGCCATACGGCAACGGTACGCCACTTTTGGCGGCGCGCAATTTGATTGGCGATGAACCATTTGTGTACGTTTTTCCTGATGACGTGGTTGATTCAAAGGTAAGTGCAACCAAACAGCTCATCCAAACCTACGAAAAATTAGGTCATCCAGCAGCAATTATTGGCGTTCAAGAAATGCCACCGGAAGTTTTGCACTTGTACGGTGTGGTAAAACCAAAAAAGGGAGCAAAAATGCTACATGGCGCAATGCGTTTGGAAACCGTTATTGAAAAACCAAATCCAGGTACCGCTCCAAGCAACTTGGCACAGTTTGGCCGTTTTGTTTTGACTCCAGAAGTTGTAGATATTTTGGCAAAACAGTCTTTGGGTAAAGATAATGAACTTTGGCTTACGGACGCGCTCATGACTATTGCCAAAAAGAAACCAGTGTATGCGAAAGCAATCGATGGAACCTGGTATACTACAGGTGATCCGCTCAACTATCTTAAAACCACCATCGCTTTTGGCTTAAAACATCCAAAAGTTGGTGCCGATTTTGCAAAATATTTGCGAGATCTCAAAATCTAATATGTTTAAACGCGTTTTTTCGATCTTTGTACTTGGTGCGATGCTTACATTAACTGGTCTTGGTTGTTCAAGTTCTGCTCCTGCGGTTCCAGCAGCTCAGGCTAAACCAATCACGCTCCAATATTGGGGCGTGTTTACTGACTCGGACCAGATGCAAATTTTGATTAAAGCGTTTCAGGCGAAACACCCAAACATTACGATTCAATATCGTAAGTTTCGCCCTGAAGAATATGAACAGGCATTGCTTCAAGCATTCGCAGAAGATCGCGGCCCAGATTTATTCACCATTCACAATGATTGGGTCGAAGGATATAAGTTGCGCTTAGCGCCAATGCCAACAACACTTTCGTATCCCGTTTTCACAACAACGGGTAGCGGTATTAATGCATCAACACAGGTTTCCATGCAGTCACGCCCAGGGCTTACCTTAAAACAAATGCGTGATCAGTTTGTGCGCGTTGTTGAAGATGACTCAATGGCACTGCCCACCGCGGCAACCTCAACGCAAAAAAGTATTTTTGCCCTTCCATTTTATGTAGACACGCTCGCGTTGTATTTCAATCGCGACTTGCTTGCACAAAATGGAGTAACTGCTCCAGCTGCCGATTGGGGAACGATTCGTGCGCAAGCTGAAAAACTTACTAAGATCAGCGCAACGGATAATAAAATTACCCAATCGATCATTCCGATGGGAACTGGCACAAACGTGCATGTTGCGGGTGATATTGTTTTGGCGCTTATGATGCAAAATGGTGCGCAACTTTCTGACGCCGCACATAATATTACTTTTGCCGCTGCTCCAGCAAATCAAAATCCACAAGAAGAAACGCCAGCGGGCGCCGCACTTCACTTTTATATGGATTTTGGCAATCCTGCAAAAAAGGCATACACCTGGAATCCGACTATGGGTGATGGGCTTGCGGCATTTACTCAGGGCCGCGTTGCATATTACCTAGGCTATTCATATGACATGGCAACAGTTAAGGCTCAAAATCCACGTTTAAATTTTGAAGTTGCTCTACTGCCAACTCCACGTGTTGGTGACACGCCGCTTAATCTTGCAAATTATTGGATGGAAGGTGTTTCTAAAAAATCAAAAAATGCTGATGCCGCTTGGTTATTTATTTTGGAGACCGCGACTAATAAAGACGCGTTGACTAAATATTTGGCCGCAACGCATCGCACATCAGCGTTGAATGAAATTATTCAAACACAGCAAGATGATATTGAGCTCGGCGCTTTTGCAAAACAAAATCTTACGGCGCGCTCTTGGTATCACGGTAAAAATAGCGCGGCAGCCCAAACCATTTTAACGGATATGATCGAAGAAGCTCGTGCGCAGCTTGCAAACCCAGATCCAAACGTAACCGAAACTGATATTTATCAGAAAGCGGTAAATCGTGCGCAGGTGCGATTAAATGACACGCTATGATCCGCGCCAAATTGATTTTTGCAACTTATGCGATATTGGCTTGTATGGGCGGCTTGCTTTACGCAACGCCTGTTCATGCTGCAGGTTTAATTCCTGATCCAACTGGTCGTTGCCCCGAAGATTATGCATCTGGCACTACGGTAACCACGCCGCTTGGGCAACCATGTAAGGATGGTGCAAGCCGCGACTATTCGCTCGGCGATGTGAAATCAGTTATGGCGCGCATTGGCAATTTTATGCTTGGCATTTCCGGTGCGGTGGCATTAGTTGTCTTTGTGGTTGGCGGTTTTTATTTTGTAATGTCTGCTGGTAATTCGAAAATGGTTTCAAAGGGTATAGATTTAATGGTTTCTGGCGTTATTGGTTTAATTATTTTGTTTTCTTCCTATACAATAATTGCATACGGTATAAAAACATTTGTCGGTTCAGAAGGGGATCAATTTTTGCCGAAAGCATCTGGTCCTGCAGCTGCGGCCGGTGCTGCGGGTGGAGGTGCCGCACAATCTTATGCAATTTCTGTTCCAATGACAGGCGTCACTGCCGACGCGCAATGTAGTTTTCTTACGGGAACTGATAATAATTGTGTTTCAACGGCAACATGTCCTGGTACTTTGATTGATGGCGCGTGTGCAACTGGTAAAAAATGTTGTTTTCCAACAAAGGCTGCGGCACAAACCACGCTTTGCGGAAAACTTGGCGGAACTTGTACATCCAATAGCTCCCCATGTAATGGAGGCAATGGCGCCTTTGCATCTGGACTTTGTCCGGGAGCTGCGACGGTGCAGTGTTGTTTGCCTGCTCAGTAAGTAGTCAATTTCTAAAAAAAAAGATATACTGATTTTACTATGCGTTTTTTTCAGTATATCGCTGCACTTAGTTTTGGCACTTTGCTACTTTTTGGTACGCCACTATTTGTTCACGCTGCGGGTGAAGTCGTTGAACCGCTTCAAAACCCACTTGCAAAAACAGTTTCTTTGGATAAACCCGTTCAGTCTGTTTCAAAAATGGTGATCAATGTAATTTTTAGTCTGACCGGGTCGGCCGCTTTGATTATGTATGTGGTGGCTGGGTTTTTTTGGATGACCGCCATGGGCAACTCCAAACAAGTGGATAAAGCAAAGCATATTTTTATTTGGGCATCCGTCGGTGTTGTGGTCATGTTCTCTTCATATATTATTCTGAACTTTTTGTTCGGAAGTTTATCATAAGGCTATGCGATTTTTTCGTTCCTTTATATTACTTACCTTCGGAGCTTTTTTATTATTAAGCACGCCAATGTTGGCTCATGCGGCGGATGCCACATCGGTTAAACTTTATAATCCGCTGCTCAATACTGTTAGCGAAAAGACGCCGGTGCAATCGATTGCAAAAATAATTATCAACACTTTATTTGGTATTGTTGGTTCAGTTGCACTTGCAATGTTTGTATGGGGTGGTTTTTTGTGGACGACTTCCATGGGTAATTCTAAACAGGTAGAGCAGGGAAAACAGGTTTTTATTTGGTCTACCGTTGGTATTTTGGTCATGTTCTCGGCGTACGTGGTTTTGAATTTTTTGTTTACGAATCTTACGGCCGGAGGTGACACCACGGGAACGGGCACCGCAGCAGCTCCACCACCTGCGGCAACTGGATTGCCAACGCCACCGGTAACGCCAGCGCCGACCGGCCCTACAAAAGTTGCATATTGTTGTTATGATGGTTCTAAAGAAGCAAATCTTACGGCCGTTGATGATAATGATGCGGCAACACAATGCTCCGCGTGGCCGGGCATTGATAGTGGACAGGTAACTGTGGGCAAGTGTGATGATCTTATTTATTGTGCGGATGGTATTAACTGCGGTGTTCAAATTTTAAAAACAAATTGTACGCTCGCTAAATATGCACTGAATACCGCAGAATGTAAGTTGATCGTCTCAGGTGATGATTCAAAATGTAATCAGCCAGCGTCTGGTAAGGCAGGCGTATGTATGCAAAAAGCTGATTGTCCAAATAGCTCAACTATCAAATCGGGTTTGTGTTCTGGTGGCCCAAATCGCAAATGTTGTATCCCCAAGTGATAATCTGTGATATACTTTCATCAATCTAATTTATTCTTATGAAGCACATTGCAAAATACGCATCGTTTATTACCGCAGCTACCATGATGGCAACTGCATTTGTTACTCCAGCCTTTGCTCAGAGCACCGGCCAACCAGCTCCTGGCGATCTTGGTCTTAACACCATCGCACAGAATGCAGGTCTTGGTCAGAACAACTTATACCAGACCGTTGGTTCTGTTATTAAGATTATCTTGTCACTTCTTGGTGTTGTAGCAATCGTTTTGGTTATTTATGGTGGTTTTAAATGGATGACCTCAGGTGGTAGCGAAAAGGATGTAGATGCTGCAAAAGGCATTTTGCTTTCTGGTGTTATCGGCTTTGTAATTATCTTGTCTGCTTACGCACTTTCATCATTTGTGATCGGTTCACTCTTGAATGTTACAGGCGCAACGGGTTTTACAGGCGTTTAATTTCCCCACAGCAAATCAGTTTGCTATACTATCATCCGGAAGGCGATCCCTTCCGGATGATTTTTTTCTATGAAACGTTTATCTGCAAAAATTTTGGCGCCCTTGGCAATTTCATTAACATTTTTTACAATGGCAGCACCACTGGTGGCACATGCGCAGGCCGATACGTACGGTTTAGACCAAACTGCAAATGCTTCGGGTGTTTTTAAACAAGATGTTACGGTTAAAAAATCTTTGCCAACATTGGTTGGTGATATTTTAGGTGTTGCCTTAAGTTTAGTTGGTTTGGTATTTTTAGGTTATGCGGTATACGGCGGCTTCCGCTGGATGACTGCACGTGGCGATTCAAAATCAGTCACTGAAGGACGCGAAACATTGATCGATGCGTCGATTGGTATCGTTTTGGTTTTGTCCGCCTATATTGTTACGAATTATCTTTTTACAACCATCACACCCGCGCTTAATACTGCTGCGCCCGGAGCTGCCGCCTCATCAACACCATAAGGTGTATAAGTCTCGTCAAAAAGCGAAAAAGTTTGATATACTATCATCCGGAAGCAAAACTTCCGGATGATTTTTTTCTATGAAACGTTTATTTGCAAAAATTTTGGCGCCCTTGGCAATTTCATTAACCATGTTTTCTTTCGCAATGCCGATTGTGGCACATGCAGATGCATTTGGTCTCGATGAAACCGCTAAGAGCACGACCGTTTTTAGCACTGCTGTTACAACCAAAAAAACATTGCCAACCTTGGTCGGTGATATTTTAGGCATCGCGCTTAGTTTAACCGGCTTGGTGTTTTTGGGTTTTGCAGTGTATGGTGGGTTCCGTTGGATGACCGCACACGGCGATACCAAATCGGTTAGCGAAGGTCGTGATACGCTTATCGACGCAACAATCGGTATTATTTTGGTCATGGCGGCATATGTTATTACTAACTTTTTATTTTCAACGGTCGCGCCAGCGATTAATTCGGGAACGGCGAGTAGTAATACTACCGCCACAACGGTTGCCGCAGGAGCGGTTTGTGGTAATGGTACTTGCGATACCGGGGAAACTGTCGATAGTTGTCCGGTTGATTGTCAGACAAATGCAAATCCTTTTCCAACTTGTATTGGTGGGGAAAAACCTGGACAATCATGTAGTGTAGATGCAAATTGTGGTGTTGATGCGGCTGGTGTTGCCGGCAAGTGTGATTTAACCGGCACCGGCACTGGTAATGTATTAACTCCACCACCAGCAAACGGTACTTGCAATAATAATGGTACGTGTGATGCTACGGAAACAGTAACTAGCTGCCCAAGCGATTGTTCGGGTACAGGGAGTGGCGGATCATCAACATACTTCTGCAAAGAAAAAACTTTTGGTGATTTTACCGCGACATGTTATGCGTATGGTACACAGCCGGTTAATGCGGTAAGCGTTGCAGATGCGCAGACAAAATGTGACGCTCAGGTTTCGGCTGATCTTGCTGGCAAAACAATGCCAACGCTAGATTGTTTGAATCTTACCTATTGCACAAAACAGGTTGGCAGTTATGTTGGATGCAGTATGTATGTATCTAAATCAGCCTGTGCAGCCGCTGGAGGTGTTCCACACTCGATACAGAGTGTGTGTAATGCAGATACCGGAGGTGTTATACAAGTTCCAGCGAATACGTGTGGCGATGGCACGTGTAGTGCAAGTGAATCAAATGCGACATGTCCACAAGATTGTCAGTTTAGTGGAACCGGCTATTACTGTATGAGTAATGATTCAACGCAGGTTATTTTTAGTCCTACTGGAGATAATTGTGCAAGCATGACTAAAGCTGCAGCGTCTTCGTCTTGTGGTGCAAACACAATTGCATTAACATCGGCGCTTTGTCAGGATAAAATATTTTGTCACATAACCACACCAAATGGCGTTGGTTCATGTACAATTCCTGTTCCGAAAGAAAATTGCCCACTGACATCGTGGCGGTATACCAAATCTGCTTGTTTGGCAGGCTAATTATTTCTGTATGGCATCATCCTGGTCTGACGTAGGAGCATCAGTAAACACCGCCGGCACAAGAGGCTATGGCACACCTGCCGTTGCTTTGCCGGTACTTGCGGGTAATATTATTAGTCTTGCTCTGGGTTTAATTGGCCTCATCGTTTTTGGGTATGGCATATATGCAGGTTTTTTATGGCTCACGGCGCGCGGTGACGCAAAGCAAGTGACGCAGGCCAAAGAAACATTACAGAATGTTATTATTGGTTTGGTTATCGTTGGGGCAGCGTATGCGATCAGTACCTTTATTCTCACCGCGATTATGGGCGCTACGAATCCGCAGCCCTAAGGTTTGACAAAATAGTATCCACAGGACAAAAAATTGTGCTATAATAATTTCATATTTAAATGCTATGACACTCATCCAAAAAATTTCATACGGTGTTTCAGCTGCAGCCGTAGCAGCAACCATGTTAGTAAGCGTTAGCACAACTTTTGCACAGGCTGCAACAGCACCAACTTCACCGGTTACTGCTGCTCAAAATAATTTGGCTGCTGCAGGTGGTCAGGCAGGTGTTGCAACTACAATTACGTTACCAGAATTAGTCGGTCGTATTATTAACATCGTATTGGGCTTCCTCGGTGTTATTTTCTTGGCTCTCGCTGTTTATGGTGGTTTTGAATGGATGACCGCACAAGGCGACAGCAAACAGGTTCAAACCGCAAAAGATATCATCAAAAATGCAGTTATTGGTTTAGTTGTAATTGCTGCTGCGTACGCAATTAGTAGCTTTGCGGTTACATCAATTTTGTCTGCAACAACCGCTCCATAATGAAACAAGAGTCTTCTCAGACCGAATTAGAGAAAATCTTGGAGGTCGCCCGCGGGGGCGACCTTTTGGCTTTTGAACAGCTGCTCACCCTTTTTGAAAAGCAAATTTTTAGATATGTTGTTCAAATGGTTGGAAATGGTGACGATGCTGAGGATTTAACGCAGGAAATTTTTATTAAATTATATAAGAATTTGCCAAAGTATGAGGCGGGTCGTGGATTTAAAACATGGCTTTTTACCATTGCCACCAACACCGTTTATGATTATTTGCGCCACAAACGAAGCATTGGCGCCAAGGAAATGACAATCATCGATGATCCAGAAAGTAATTTTGAAACGAAAGATGAAAAGAATACGTATATAAGTATAGAGGCAGGAGTTGATGTGAACGCGGCACTGGCAAAAATAAAGCCGGCTTACCGCAACGTGCTTTTACTTTTTTACAAGGAAGAACTTAGTTGCGAAGAGATATCGGAAACGCTTCAGGTGCCCGAAAATACAGTGAAAACGCAATTACGGCGCGCGCGCGAGGCTTTAAAAATGGCCATAGAAAATAAATAATATGTCAGAAAAGGAATTGAGCACGGTCATAGATGAAATAGCTAACATCAAATTCCCGCCAGGCTTACATGGTAAAATCATGAAGCAGCTGGTTTTTTTGAAGTTTCGTACACCTTTTGTGGTGGTGATTTTGCTTTTGTCCATAAATTTAATTTTTACCGGCATGCGTGTTTGGACCAAGCTCAGTGAAGCTGAATTTTTAACGCTCATGAATATTGTTTGGGAAAATTTTGAATTAACTGGTGATTTTTTTATACAATTCATCAGTATTTTACGCGAAACTGTTCCATTTTTAGAGGTTTTGGTGTTTTTAACCAATGCGTTGTTACTGGCTTACGTTTTGCATTTGCCGCTTACCTTTAAGAGACTTGTAAAAACAGCCTAAAACAGGTAGTATTGGCCTATATGAGCGAACAATTGGCCAATCTTTTATTTCCTGACGTTACGGAATTGCCTGAAAATTTACTTGCAACAGTGCCAGCACGCGCATTAGCAGCGGGCTGCGAAGTAACTCGCTATGCTCCAAGTCCAACAGGATTTTTACATATTGGCGCAATTTATGCAGCGCTTTTTTCAGAGCGCATCGCACATCAAACCCGTGGAACTTTTATTTTGCGTATCGAAGACACCGATAAAGAACGCGAAATTGAAAACGGCGTTGAGTTGATCGCTCAAGGTTTGGCAAAGTTTGGTTTGCATGTTGATGAAGGTGTTTTACCAGACATGACCCAGGTTGGAGAATACGGTCCTTATATCCAGAGCCAGCGATTATCACTTTATCGTGCGTGCATAAAAGAATTAGTGCGCCGGGGTTTTGCATATCCATGTTTTTGTACAGGCGAAGAATTATCTGCAGCTCGTGAGCAACAGGAACTACAAAAAATTAAAACTGGCTATTATGGCGCTTGGGCAAAACATCGCGACATGTCTGCGGATGATGTTGCGGCTGCTTTGGCCGCGGGCAAAACCTTTGCGATTCGTTTGCGCGCCAACGGTGATGGGCTTAAGAAATTTCAGTTTGTTGACGAAATCAAAGGCAAGCTCATGTTAACTGAAAATGATCAGGATGCGGTGTTGCTCAAGTCAGATGGATATCCAACCTATCATTGGGCGCATGCGGTGGACGACACCTTCATGAAAACCACCATGGTAATTCGCGGTGATGAATGGTTGCCGTCGGCACCATTGCACGTAGAATTATTTGCACGTATGGGATGGACGTTGCCAAAATATGCGCATATCGCGCCAATCACTAAAGTTGATGGCGCAAGCCGCCGCAAACTGAGTAAGCGCAAAGATCCCGAAGCAAATGTTGCTTTTTACGTTGCCGCTGGTTATCCAAAAGATGCGGTCGTGGAATATTTATTAAATTTGGCGAATTCGAGTTTTGAAGATTGGCGCGCTGCGAACCCTGATGCGCCATACGCAGATTTTAAAATTGATTTATCAAAAGCAAATACCAGTGGCGCGCTGTTTGATTTGGTTAAATTAAATGACATTAGCAAACGCATCGTTGCGCGCATGAGCGTTGATGAAATTTTTGAAGCGCTACAAAAATGGGCAGCAGAATTTGATTTGGATTTTAGTGCGCGCCTTGAAGCGGCACCAGAATATGTTAAAGCGATTTTGGGAATCGAGCGTGACAACGAAAAGCGTCGTAAGGATTTGGCAAAATGGTCTGATGCACCAGCGCAACTTGCATTTTTCTTTGACGAATTATATGTAGCCGATGCATATGAATGGAAATCGTCAGAAGTTGCAAAATCAGTTTTGGAAAATTATGCACCCGATTTGTCCGTGGGAGCAGAAAAATGGCTCGAAAATTTACGCGTATTTGCAGAAGTACAAGGTTTTGCTGCTGATACCAAAACTTTTAAGGCGGCTCCAGAAAAGTATCGCGGTCATATTGGTGATGTCGCGGGAGTTTTGCGTATGGCGCTTACAAAGCGCACAAATACGCCTGATTTGTATGAAATGATGACTGTTATGGGGGCTGATCGTGTAAATGCTCGCCTACAAACGGCCGTTAAGTCTATTTAATTGCAATTGCAACCGCTGGAACCACTGACATATCAAACGCCGATGGAATAATTTCTTCGGTTGTTGGATTCGCAACACAAGCCGCAATATTTTTTGCAGCTTGCACAAGCATTGCGTTGGTAATATCACGTACGCGATGATCAAGTGCACCACGGAAAATGCCCGGAAATGCTAGTACATTGTTAATTTGATTTGGAAAATCCGAGCGGCCTGTGGCAACAATGAATGCGCCAGCAGCAAGCGCTTCGTCTGGCATAATTTCAGGAACTGGATTTGCCATTGCCATGATGATCGGGCGCTCGGCCATGGTTGGAATAAGTGAAGCGGATAAAGCACCCGCAGCGCTTACGCCGATAAATACGTGTGCGCCCCGTAAAGCTTCTGCAAGCCCGCCAGATAATTTTTCAGCGTTGGTAATTTTTGCTAAACTAATTTTTTCTTCGTTTAAATCAGTACGATCAATACTAATAATTCCTTTGCTATCGCATACAATAATATTTTGTACGCCATACGCCAAAAGCAGTTCTGCAATTGCAGTGCCAGCCGCACCTGCGCCACTAATTACCACGCGAGTTTCTGCAGCGGTAATGTCACGCAGCGTGAGCGCATTAATAAGTGCTGCTAAAACAACCGTTGCGGTGCCATGTTGATCATCGTGCATCACGGGAATTTGCAAAAGTGCCTTTAAGCGACGTTCGACTTCAAAGCATCGGGGCGCAGAAATATCTTCTAGGTTGATACCGCCAAAAACTGGTGCAATGTGTACCACGGTTTCAACAATTTCATCGACGTTTTGTGTGTCCAAGCAAATTGGAAACGCATCAATTTCTGCAAATTTTTTGAAAAGTGCGGCTTTGCCTTCCATAACAGGGATTGCAGCTGCGGCGCCCAAATTACCAAGGCCCAAAATCGCGGATCCGTCGGAAACAACTGCGACTAAGTTTGATTTTGGGGTAAGCACGTAAGCTTTTTCTGGGTCTGCGGCAATTTCGCGGCACACTTGCGCCACGCCCGGTGTGTAGGCCAATGACAAGTCGTGCATGTTTTCAAGCGGAACCTTTGTTGTTAGTTCAATTTTTCCATGAAACTTTTCGTGCAATGCGACTGATTCATCAAATACAGACATATTAGGTTTTGTTGTGGCGTGTATAGTACCATGCGGCCAGGGCACTGGAAAGCGGCACGGCCAAGACTAAAGTTACGCTGCCTACAACGGTTCTAGTGATTTCTTCGGCCAACTGCTGACTGTTAAAGACTACCCAAAGTGGTTGCGCATCGCGGGTGGAGTAAAGAAGTAAGAAAAGTGGGAATGATGCGCCAGCGTATGCTAAAACAAGAGTGTTTACCAGCGATGCAATGTGCTCGCGGCCAACGCGCATAACGCGGGTGAAGAGTTCGGTAAAGTGCATGCCTGGTTTTGCATCGTGAATTTCGGCTGCTGCGGCCGTCTGGGCGGTCGTAACATCATCGAGTACGCCAATCGTACCAATAATCATGCCGCCGAGCAGCACGCCCCGCACATCGAGCGTGCCAGCATTATTAAGCTGGATATACATAGCCTCTTCGCTGCCGGTTCCAAACATGTGGGCTAGTTTAATGGCAAGTGCTGCAAAGCCAATTGCGAAAATGATGGTGCCAAATGTGCTGACAACAGCCACCGCCGTTTGGCGGTTAATTCCATGTGCAAAAAACATCGAAAACAGAATAATCGCAGCTGATCCAATGAGTACTGTGGTAACTGGGGAATCGCCCGCAATAATGCGAGGTACAATATATAGGAGCAAAATTGCGACCGTTGAGACTAATCCACCCAAAGAGGTGATGCCGCGACGACCACCAAAGATACAAGCTATTACAAAAAAGAAAATAATAAACCCATAAAGCCAGGGGAGACGATCAAAATCGGATAAATAGTAGGTTGGTGCATTGGTTGTGGCATCTAACACACGAATAATGACGACTTTGTCGCCAACGACTACCTTTTGTTTGGCTGTTATTGCATCTGAACCGCCGTAATTGAGCGGCACTAGTTTGTCGGTTTCAGGGCCTGTGGTTAGGCGTACCTCAACATCTTGAGAGTATAATTCGGTGCCTGGTTTTTTGATTTCTTTGATAATGTGCACGACCGTACCTTTATAGTATTCATCTGGGCTTGGTGCGGCGACTGAAGTTGCTGCGTGTGCGATTGAAACGGGCGCTGCCCACACAAAAAGGCCTATCAAAACTGCTAAAAATTTTATTTTCATAAGAGAGTTTTTTTAGTATACGCCCTTTTTTGACAAAAGCAATAATTTTGGTCGAAACACTACATATAGTGGTATGTGGATAAACCTGTGCACAACATGTGCCATTTATCCACATTCACAGATTGGCAATTGCAACGTATAATTGCTCGTGCACTCCTCCAAATATGAATAGCACCTTATTGAACAGCTGCTCGCTCTTAACACCGCGCGCTGTCTACCGCCCATTTGAATATCCGCAGTACTTTGAATTGTTCAAAAAACAAAATCAAGCACATTGGATGCCAACAGAAGTTCCAATGGAGTCAGATATTAATGATTATCGTTTTCGATTGTCTGAACCAGAAAAAAATCTGATTATTCAGATTTTACGTTTTTTTACGCAGGGCGATTTGGAGGTTAATAATAATTACAACACACGTTTAATTCCTGCGTTTCCAAAACCAGAAATTAAAATGATGCTATCGGCGTTTGCTGCCATGGAAAGTATTCATGTGTGGGCATATTCATATTTGAATGATTCGCTTGGGTTGCCAGAGCAAGAGTATTCTGCGTTTTTGCAGTACGAATCCATGCGCAACAAATATCAGTATCTGCAGAACTTTGATATTACGCATCCAGAAGAATTAGCGATGAACTTGGCAGTGTTTGGCGGGTTCATGGAAGGGGTAAGTTTATTTTCTTCGTTTGCAATTCTCATGAATTTTCCACGTTTGGGCAAGCTTCGTGGCGTTGGCCAAATTGTTACCTGGTCAATTCGCGATGAGACGTTACATAGCCGTGGTGTGTGTCAGTTGTTCCGCGATTATATTTCTGAAAATAAATCATTGTGGACACCAGAGCTGCGCGCAAAATTGGTTGAGGCTTGTCGCGAGATGGTTCGTCTGGAAGATGCGTTTATCGACACCTGTTTTTCGATGGGCGCGGTTCCTGGCTTAGATCCAGAAGAGGTGAAGGGTTATATTCGATATATTGCAGATCGTAAATTAGGTGATCTGGGTTTGGACCCAATTTATCACGTACAGAAAAATCCATTAGAATGGCTCGACGTAATGGTAAATGCAAAAGAACACGCAAACTTCTTTGAAAACCGTGCTACGGAATATTCAAAAGGCGCTATTGTAAATGATTGGGCATAATTAAATTAAAATATGGCAAACTATTCTTCGGTCATTGATGCATTGTCTCACAACGATTTAGGTTCGGCTCGCGATTTACTGCTTGCAGAAATCATGGAAACCACAAAAGGAAAAGGAAGTTGGGATTGCCCACACTACACGGCGGATCGTGCGCTGCAAGAAAAAATCGTAATTGATCATAGCCGCGATGGCATCATGACTTATTTTGGTTTGGAAAATTTACGCGATCGTTATTTTTTGCACGATGCAAATGATGCGATTTGTGAAAATGTACAAACATTTTTTGCGCGCGTTGCAACGGGTATGTGTCGCGGTGACTTGGCATTGGCACAGGAATTGTACGATATTATGAGTCGTCAGTGGTTTACACCATCGACGCCGGTTTTGATGAATATTGGTACAAGCAAAGGTTTACCAATTTCATGTTTTCTTAACATGGTGCCAGATACATTGGAAGGCATTTTTGATATTTATCGCGAGAATGCGTTTTTGGCAAAATATGGTGGCGGTATTGGGACTGATTGGTCAGCTTTGCGCGGTTCAAACGCACCGTTGCAGGCAAGTGGTTTGAAATCTTCTGGCGTGATTCCATTTTTGAAAATCATGGATTCAGAAACTATTGCGATTTCGCGCAACGGTATTCGTCGTGGTGCTGCGGCGGCGTATTTACGTGTTGATCATCCAGATATTGAAGATTTTATTGAAGTTCGCAAGCCAACGGGCGCGGATCAAGATCGCAAATGTTTGAATATTAATAATGGTGTCGTGATCACCGATGAATTCATGAAAGCGGTTGAAGAAAATCGCGAATATGATTTGATTGATCCACACTACAAAACAGTTGCCGGCCGTTTGAACGCGGTTGATGTGTGGCGTAAATTATTAACGACGCGCGCGGAAACCGGTGAGCCATACATGGTGTTTATTGATACCGTGAATAAAGAGGTACCACAGCATCACAAAGATTTGGGATTGTTTGTTCGCCAAAGTAATTTGTGTACCGAAATTGTTTTGCCAACTAATGAGGAGCGCACCGCGGTTTGCTGTTTGGGTAATTTGAATTTAGAGAAGTGGGACGAATGGAATGATCAGATTGATCACATCACATACATTTGTGCGAAGGCGTTGGATAATAATTTGGATTCTTTTTGCGAAATGGCGCCAAGCAAAGAATATCAAAAAGCGATTAATTCTGTGAAGCACGAACGTTCAATTGGTTTGGGCGTTATGGGATATCATGGACTTCTCATGAAACGCAATTTGCCATTTGAAAGTTTGTTGGCACGTAATGTGAACAAGGAAATTTTCAAAAAGTTTGGTGAAAGTGCGCGCGCAGCATCGAAAAAGTTGGGTGAAGAACGCGGGTTGCCACTTGATGGCGGCACACAGCGCAATTCCTATGTTACGTCAGTGCAACCAACGGCAAGTACTGCATTTATTTGTGGTGAGACAACGCCATGCGTTGAACCAATTTCTGGAAATGCTTATTTGCAAAAAACTTTGTCGGGCAGTTTCTTGGTGAAAAATAAATATTTGGAACAGTTGCTTGAAAAAAAGGGATTGAATAATCAAGAAATTTGGAAGGAGGTTATTGCAATGAAGGGGAGTGTGCAGGGATTAGATTGTTTGAGTGATGAAGAAAAAGCGGTTTTTCGTACAGCATACGAAATGAATATGCGCGAAATTGTGCAGCAAGCAGCTGATCGCCAACCATATATTGATCAGGCGCAGTCGCTGAATGTGTTTTTCCCAACGCCAATTAGTGGTAAGTATTTGAATGAGGTGCACTTTTTGGCATGGAAAGCGGGCGTAAAGACTTTGTACTATCTGCGTAGTGCGGCGCCAATTGAAGCTGAACGCGTGGATGGTAACCGGGCAGTGCAAAGAGATTTTGCGAATGAGGAATGCGCGGTTTGCCAATAAGATTTTTAAAAAAGAGCCTACGGGCTCTTTTTTAATTTTAGTGAGATTGAGTTAATACAGTAGCGCTCGCCAGTTGGTTCAGGGCCATCGTTGAAGAGATGACCAAGGTGGCTGCCACAGTTGGCGCAAGTCACTTCGGTGCGGTGCATGTCATGACTGTTGTCGGGTGTTAGTTTAATTTTGTCAGCGGCTTTGGCTGTGAAGAAACTTGGCCAACCGCAATGTGCGTCAAATTTTGTTTCAGCATCGAATAGTTCTGCACCACATGCGCGACATAGGTATGTGCCGGGTTCTCGGGTGTTCCAATATTCGCCAGTAAATGGTGCTTCAGTACTTTTTTCGCGAAGCACTGAGTATTCTTCGGGTGTTAATTTTTGTTTCCACTCTGCATCGGTAAGGTTTTGCATATAGGTTTATTATACGATGATTGCTAATCGGGGAATACGTAAATGTTGACGAGCAGTTTCGCCGTGAAATGGTGCGGTAGAGCGCGCAGTTTCGCGTGTGCGGCCGGGCGCATATTGTGGGCGCGTAAATGAAAGTTGAGAACCGCCAAGATGCACAACATGTTTGCCAAAATCTGCGCTAAGTTGATCAACGGCAGCATAAATACGTTGCATTTTTTCTATGGTGGTTGGCAACTCAAAAAGTGTGGTTTGGATATTTGATTCTGGAGTAAGTTCTGATAAAATAATTCCAGTTGCGCGATATTTTATATTTTTATTGATGAGATCTGCCGCTAATTTTTGTAAGTATGGGAGTAGATCATGCGGGAAATTTGTTGCGCGCGTAAGTTTACATTCAAGTGCGCTGCTCTTGAAATCTTGTGTACGTAAATAAATAGTAAAACGTTTGGCGACTAAATTATGGCGACGTGCTTTGATGCAAGCATTTTCTAAATTGCGGGTAAGTTGGGCGAGTAAAATACGGGCATCATCTGATGCTGGGGTAAATGTCTTTGTTTTTGAAATTGACGCATAGGTATTTTTTTCTTCGGTGACTACGGGCCAGATTTGTGTGCCGCGTAGTTCGTGCCACATTTCCTGATGGGGTTTGGTAAAATTTTGTGTGATGTATTCTATTGGTTTTTTAATAAAATCAAGTGCCGTATTAATATTTAATTTATACATGTGTGCAGCAGTATTTTTGCCAACACCCCACAATTTATCGATTGGTAAAACACTTAAATAGCCATTGATGGCTCGGCCGGGAACACTGGTAAAGCCATTCGGCTTTTGCCACTTTGATGCCATTTTTGCAAGTGATTTTGTGGGTGCGAGGCCGATGGAAACCGTTAGCCCTAATTCGGTATCGATTGTTTTTTTCATGGTGCGGGCAATTTCTTCGTAGTCCATATGAAGTGGGCCACGCATGCCGGTAATGTCTGCAAAACCTTCATCGATTCCATATTCTTCGACTTGTGTGGTGAAGCGACGCATGATTGAAAACATGCGTTTAGAAAACAGAGAATAAGTTTCATAGTCGCTGGCGAGTATGACTGCGTCGGGGCAAATTTTTTTAACTTCATAAAGTGTCATACCACGAATAATTCCACGCGCCTTTGCTTCGTAGGAGAGTGATGAAACTATGCCGCGTTCTTTGCCAGTAATTACAGGGCGGCCGCGTAGATCCGGATGAAGTGCAACTTCACAGCTGGCAAAAAAAGCATCGCCGTCGACATGTAAAATTGCTTGAGGAAATGACTGGATTTGTGGGGATGTTTCCCATGCGCCAATCATATTATTTGTATTTGCGGATGACGCTGGTGACAACACCTGCAATATTTAATTCTGCGCGTGGGCGAATGTCAGTAAATTTTTTATTTGCGGGCCGCAAAATAACTTCGTCGCCACGACGCAAATAATATTTCATGGTCCATTCGTGGTCGACTTCGGCAACTACAATATCACCAGGGCGCACCGTGCGGCCACGTTCAACAATTACCATGTCACCTGGCATGATGCCGGCGTCGATCATGGATTCACCAGATACGGTAAGCATATAGCTGGCGTCGGGGCGGTGAATTAAAAATTGATCTAAACTTAGTGTATCAACTAATTCTTCTTCAGCTGCAGAAGGGAAACCCGCTTGAACCGTACCGAGCACACGTATACCGTAAAGCTTAGTAGTTGGGATGAGCTTGCCACCTTCTGATTTGCCGACTAAACCCTCTTCGACAAATTTTTCTACGTATTTATGTACAGATCCCTTTGATTCTACACCGAATAAGTTTACCAATTCATCGTATGTGGGGAGACGATGATGTTTGCGGTAATATTGAATAAGGGACTTTTTGCGGTCATCGAATAAAGTTTCTGACATAGGTCGGGTTTGAAAAGAGAACGAATGTTCTATAGCTACTATAGAGAACGTTTGTTCTATCGTCAAGCCTTGGGTGTTTATAAATTGTGGATAGGTTGACAGAGCCCTTATAACACGGCATTATGAGGGCATCGTACCAATTGGTTCGATACAACGGAGGATGACATGGCGATGCCACAAGGTTTTACGATTTCACGCGTTGGTGCGTGGGCTGGTAGGAATGCGTGTGCGGAGCTGTGCATCGGCTTTCCTCACAACGATTTTCAGAATTCGCATGCGCAAGTGTATGCGGTCCATGATGCGGGCGGTGTGCTTGTCGCAGCCTGCGCTGTTTTGAAGTTTTCGCTGCTTGAGCGCAACATGGATGCTTTTGAATTTGGCATAGTGCGCGGGTACTTTCGTATCGAAGATCAATCCGCGATACATCACCTCGTTTGGTCGCCGATCGCGTCTGGGTATGCAGGTCGTGGGATCCAAGCCGCACTTCTGGAGTCTGTGGTGCAGACCATGCGCGGCGTGCGACTTATCGGTCACATCAGCCGAGAGCCGCGGTTTGGTGATGACATCACGCTGCCGGTTCTGGTGAACGAAGGTTTTGCGCGTACAATTTCTTTGAGCAGCCGCTTTTATTACCCACCACCGCTGGATGCCGAAAAGGTGTGGGTGCAATTTGGCGAGTGGCCGCGCGCAGTGTAAAGTCGTCCTCGATTGTAACGGTCGGGGGCGCGTTTTTATTTAATTAATTAAAATTTAATTTAGCATTAAATTTATATCCAAATAGAACATGATTTGACAGCTGAACAATTTAAGATTATTCTGTCATTAATTATGTTAATGACCGCAACTTTTAAAACTTGGTCAGGATTTGCACACGCCGGCGCGAAATAACGCGCAGGGCTTTTGATATTCAGCGCCCTGCGGGGCGTTTTTTGTTTCTCAACTTTTCGGAGGTTAGCATGTGTAAGGATTTTGCAGTGGGCGTTGATAATTATGTGCAAACGCTGGCGGCGCGGTCGCCGTCGCGGGTGCTCATCACGGTGCCGCACGATGGTGTGCACGGTTTGGAGCTTGAGCCGTTTGTGCCGCGTCGCATTAACGGAACTGTTTTGCACGATAGAGCGGTGTGGCCGATTGTGCGCGATGCGATTGGTACGTATCCGGTGAATGTGGTGCGTGGGCTCATGTCGCGCAGGTTTCTGGATTACAATCGCGCGCCGGAAGATGCGTTTGAGCTGCCCCAGTTTGAGGCGTTGTATCAAAAATATCATGGTGCAATCTATGTGCATTTGCAGCAAATGCTCCGTCACTCGGCGCAGGAGGAACTGCTTTTGCTTGATGTGCACGGGTTTTCGAATCAGCCGCCGTATGCGCCGCGGGATGGATATGATTTGATTCTGGGCACGGGGAATCGTGAAACGATTTTGCACGGCGCGCCGGATGAAGCGTTTGCAGAATTTTTTCGGCAGCGTGGCTACTCTGTGTTTTTGCCCAAAACACAGGCGCAAACAGCACAAGATGATTGGTTGAATGGGAATTTTACGGTGCGCACCGTGGCGCGTGAACTTGGCGTGAACGCGATTCAAGTTGAAATCGCACGGCGGTTTCGGGTGCGTGATGCAGCGGTGATTGGTACGCGCTTGTCGGCGGATCTTGCGGCGTTTTTGGAGCAACAATATCGGAGGTAACGTGCAAGCGGGAAAGTTTCTGGAACCAGAAATGAGTACCGCTTTTTTATTGACAAAAAGCCTATTTTAACCTATCGTATGAAGACAAAAGATTGTATGAATAAACCAAAATCGAAACCAAATTTGGGCGCGTTGCTGAAGCCCTACAAAAAACAGATTATTTTGTTAGTTGTGTTGGCATTTTTTGCAAATGCGATTAACTTGGCACTGCCAAAATTAATTGCGCGTGCAATTGATGCGTATGGGGCGGGTACGTTTCAAATGTACAACACAGTTATTATTTTTGTCAGTGTTTCGGTGGCGGTTTTTATTTTTGCGACGCTGCAAAGTATTGCGCAGGTGTATGTTTCAGAACGAGCAGCGCGTGATTTGCGCAATCAAGTAACCGCAAAAATTTCTCGTCAAAGTTATTTATTTATTCAGCGTGCAAGTTCGGCAAAATTGCTGACCAATATTACTGCTGACGTTGATTCAATTAAATTATATATTTCACAAGCCGTGGTTTCGATTGTGTCATCACTTGTATTAATTGTTGGCGCAAGTATTTTGTTGCTTATTACCAATTGGCGGCTTGCGTGCGTGGTGTTGATTATCATTCCACTTATTGGAGGTACGTTTTTTGTAGTATTTAGTCGTGTGCGCAAATTATTTATTCAAGGGCGTGAGGCGCTTGATTGGCTTAACAAAGTTATTAACGAAAGTATTTTGGGCGCCGCGCTCATTCGCGTGATTCATTCGCAACATTTAGAAGCAAAAAAGTTTTCGGCAGCAAATACTGAATCAAAAAGAATTGGCATGCAGGTGCTTAAATTGTTTGCGATGATGATTCCGACGATTACGTTTATCTCGAGCTTGGGAACGCTTACTATTTTGGCACTTGGTGGACACTTTGTCATTCAGGGAAGCATGACCATTGGGCAGATCGCGGCGTTTAATAGTTACATTGCGATGCTTATTTTTCCAATTTTGGTTCTTGGATTTATGAGTAATGTAATTGCGCAGGCAAGTGCATCATATGAACGTATTATGGAAGTGATCGATGCACCGGAATCGCCCGCAAGTGGTTTTGCAGCGGGGCCGTTGTCGGGTGCTATCGAAGTTAAAAATGTGAATCTGGCATATGGCGAAAAGTCGGTTTTAAAAGATGCAAGTTTTAGTATTAAAGCTGGTACGCGCACTGCGATTATTGGGCCAACTGCTGCAGGCAAAACGCAATTGCTGTATTTGCTTACCGGATTAATTATTCCTGATAGTGGTACTATTTTATATGATGGTCAGCCGCTTGCGGCGTACAGTGCGGATACATTACATGAAAGTATTGCGTCGGTGTTCCAAGACAGCGCACTTTTTAATATGAGTGTGCGCGAAAATATTGCATTTAGCGAAGTGGTAACGCCAAAAAATTTGGAGCGTGCAATTGATGCGGCTGAGTTAGTTGATTTTGTACATGCGTTGCCGAATGGATTAGAGACTGTGGTCTCTGAACGCGGTACTAGTTTATCCGGTGGGCAAAAACAACGTATTATGTTGGCGCGCGCACTTGCACTTGATCCAAAAATTTTAATTTTGGATGATTTTACGGCGCGCGTTGATAGTTCCACTGAGCGTAAAATTTTGGCGCACTTGGCCGATGAATATCGCGGTCTTACGTTGATTTCGGTAACGCAAAAAATTGGCCCGGTAGAAGATTTCGATCAGATTATTGTATTAATGGAAGGCGAAGTTTTGGCAATTGGCACGCACGCAGAGTTATTGAAGACATCTCCGGAATACGTACAAATTTTTAATTCACAGCAAAGTACCAATCAATATGAATTACGCGCTTAACGAATCCGCAAAAACAAAACTAAGCATGTGGGGCGCGGTCAAAAAAATTTGGCCGTTCGTGCAGCCAGAAAAACATAATCTTGGACTTGGTGCCATTGCGATTATTATTAACTCATCATTGAACTTGATTGCGCCGCTGCTTTTGGGGCGCGCCATCGATAGTGCGGTAGTTGGAAAAAATTATCATGCGGTGTTTGTGTCGTCGGGGATTTTGCTTGTGATTTATTTGGGTGCATATCTTGCGGGATTTTTACAAACACGGCTCATGGGTACGGTTGGTCGTGAAACGTTATTTAATTTGCGCAATGCGATTTTTGCAAAATTGCAGGAATTGCCGGTTGCGTTTTTTAATCAAAATAAAGCGGGCGATTTAATTTCGCGTATTAATAATGATACTGACACGCTGAATCAATTTTTTGCGCAAACGCTGATGCAATTTATTGGGAGTGTATTTATCATGATTGGCGCGGGTATATTTTTGGTATGGCTTAATCCGTTGCTTGGTGTGGCCACATTGGTGCCTGCGGCGGTGCTTATTATTTTTACGCGTGCAATTTCGCCATGGGTGAAACAAAAAAATTCTGAAAATTTAACCACGCTGGGGCTCATGAGCGCCGAAGTCCAGGAAAGTATTGGTAATTTTAAAGTGATCCTGGCGTTTAATCGCCGTGATTATTTTAAAACGCGGTTTGAAACGGTGAACGAAGAAAATTATAAAACAGCAATTGGTGCCGGTGTCGCGAATAATATTTTTACGCCGGTATTTGGTCTGTGTTCTAATCTCGCGCAGCTGGTAATTTTGGTGTATGGTATTTATTTAATTAGTACCGGTGCATTTACAGTTGGTTTGCTTGTTAGTTTTTTTGCGTATGCCGTAAGTTTCTATAATCCGCTGCGTCAAATTGCGGCATTGTGGAGTAACTTTCAGGTTGCGCTTGCTGGCTGGGATCGTATTGGCGCGATTTTGGAAATGGAAAATGATTTACCAGTTATGGTGGCGGATGTTGCTGTAAATGGAACATCGGTTTTGAAATTTGATCATGTGCATTTTGCATATCCAACCGGTGCAGCGGTTTTGCAAGATGTTAATTTTGATTTACAGCGGGGAAAAACCTATGCGCTGGTGGGGCCAACGGGCGGCGGTAAAACAACAACCGCTTCGCTCATGGCGCGTTTGTTTGATCCGATCGAAGGCGTGGTGTATTTGCATGGCCGCGATATTCGCAGCTACACGCCAGAAGAACGCGCGCAAAAAATTGGTTTTATTTTACAAGAACCGTTTTTGTTTACCGGCACGGTGCAACAAAATATTTTATACGGTAACGAGAATTTTGTTGGCGCATCAGAAGAAAGTATTGCGGCTGAATTAAAAAAATTAAGTCTTGATCATTTACTCGAACGATTTGATGAAGGTTTGGAAACTAAAGTTTCTGGTATTGGCGACAGCATGAGTTTGGGTCAAAAGCAGCTCATTGCATTTATGCGTGCGGTGTTGCGTGCCCCGGACATTTTAATTTTAGATGAAGCAACTGCGAACATTGATACGGTGACTGAAAGTTTATTGCAAGAAGTTTTGCAGGCATTGCCAGTGGCAACAACGCGTGTGGTAATTGCGCATCGTTTAAACACGATTGCGAATGCAGACGAAATATTTTTTGTGAACGGCGGTACGATTACATTGGCAGGTTCCATGGAGCATGCGGTGGAGATGCTGATGAGCGGGAAGAAGACGAGCTAGGGTTGACAAAATCACGAAAAAGTGATAGCCTTTCCTTAGTATCAAGAGGAAAGGTTTTTTGTTGCTATGCTGCGACAAGAACTTAATCCCAAACGTCGTTTCTCTGGAGGATCTCATGCGAGCTCATGGTGGTGTTACAAATCGAGTTCCTGTCGGCAACCTTATCCTTGCGGTGTTTGTGCTGGCATCGTTTCTCTACTGCAAGCCGTGGAAGCCTCAGGCCGTTCACGTGCCGGTAGAAGCTACTACGTCGCGCTAGCTGACGAATCGGGTCGGCTATCAGTACCCCCTGCCTTTAATGGCAATTTTGACAGACAGTCAGAAGGGGTATTTTTTTATTCTTCGGTAAACAAAACTTTGTGCGTGCCCGTGCCATTATTTTTTTGCATCCAATCGTGGTTGGCATCCATGAGCGTGGTCATTTTGTATCGATAACTTTTTCCGGCGTTGGTGCCAGGATCGTTTGTTATGAAATCGCCGCGGTCAGTATCGTAGCCAATAATTACAAACACATGATAAGGATTCATGGGCTGTTTGTAATGTGGATTGTGCAGCGCTGGTGTGTATGCATGAAAAATTACGGGATGGTTTGCATCAATTTGCGTTTCAATCATTTCGGGAGTTGCATTTTCAACGGTATGTGCCCAAAATCCAGATTTTTCGTTGATCATTTTTTCGGTCATGCTCGCGTTTGTATCTTTGTGGAAACCAAAATTTTTGGTTTCATAGGCAACGTAATCTAAAATTTTAGTCTGTACATTTGCTGGCGTTAATTTTGTGCCGTTATAAAATGCTTCAACCATTATGGTACTTGCTTCTTCGCAGGCGTCTTGAAAAGGCTGCACGCGCCACTGATTTTGTGGAGCTTGCGTGGTAAATGGTACGGGTAAAATTTTAGTCGCCGCAGCAGCTGGCGCTGCCCCAGCAAATAATATAAAAATAAAAACAGCAGCTGCCAATTTTTTCATGCGTTCATTATAGCAGATTATTTGATGAGCGCTCCTGTATTGAGGTCGAGTGTTTTTGCCATTGCTTCATTGCCAACACCTTGTTTGCTTATTCGCACAATGCCATTTGTCCAATCAAAGTCTACCGCGTCCAGCATGGTGAAGTAACTCCATACAATTTCTCCCGTGTCTTGACGATAGGCAACATATCCATAATCTGAGTGATCAAATTCTTTTTTTTCATCGGCTCGGCACGCAAGACACGAATTGCTTGGTGGAACATCGAGACAAATAAATCCTTGGCATATATTTTGCTCACAGATGCTCGCGCATTTTGAGGGTTTTTGCTCAGTTGTAATAATAAAATTTTTGTAAGAATCTATATAACTTAAATCATTTCCGCCACTCCCAAAATTTCTTGCCCAAAGCCATTTGACTGATGTATTAGAAAATACGTTCAGCGTTGTTTTATTATTCTCATGATGAATCGCGGTGATTATATTTGGAAAGATGGATATTTGTGTGTTCCCGGGTCCGTTTGTTGATAAGAGATCGTACAGAGCATTACCTTTCGTAGCTGACCAATAAACAGAATTAGTTTTTCGCTCCACAAAATCGATTCGCTTTTCTGTTGGGTGCCATACCAAATCTTTTGTAGGATCAGCATTGGCATGTCCGTCAGATAGGCTTGAGAGCGAGGCAAATTCTGAAATAATTTTTCCAATCTCAGTATCAAGTACATAGGTAAATTGCCAGTTACCCTGACCAACGCCGCCCGAGAACACGTGCATTTGATTTGGTGGCATTTCGTAATCATTAAAATAAATTCCAAAATAATTTGGATCAGAAATTTCCCACTTTGAAATACCGGTGCGAATGTTTATGTTTGCAATGTTGACACCCGGATCTTTGCCATAATTTTCTAAAAGTATCGATCCGTCTTTTAGCACGCGAACTTGCGGCATATCAAAACTGCCAGAAACTTTTTTGTGCCACAAAACCGCTGGTGTAATTGGGTCAATTGCAAGCATGAGGCCATCATGTGTTTCGGTTGCCGAAGAGAGAACTACTATTGGTCCGGCTGCATCTTTGTATTGCCGAACCTCAAAATATCCCGGAAATCCAAAATCTTTCGCCCAAAATTCGCCAACTTTTTTCCCGGCGTCATCCAATACATATACAACATCTTTGTCAGTGTTATTGATGTACATGTGGCGATTGGGAAATTGTGCGTAATTCCAGTATTCATTTATGGCGATTTCTGGAGTTGAAGTTGCTGAAATCACGTTGATTTCAGGCGATTTTACAGGTGGTTTTATCAAAGAATGGTGTCGGGGAATTTTAACTAGAAACAGTGCCGCACATAGTAAAATGGCAACGCCGATCAAAACTTTTGTAGTAATAATGACAGGTTTCATAGGGATGGCTAGATGATACCACAGCTATTGACATATTTCACCTTCCGTGGTATCCTTTGATCTTACAAATGCGTGGCACGTAGCACGCACAGACTCGGTTCTCTTTTTTGTCATGGTTTAGTGACGTGAGTGAAAGGCGAGTCACTAACAAACCTATGACACCTAACGAAGTAAAACCGTCTTTTGACGGTCTTGGCATCGCGCCAGCAATTTTAGATACATTAAATCGGGCACAGTTCACTGTCCCAACGCCAATTCAGCTTCAGGCTATTCCACCAGGTATTACTGGTAAGGACGTGGTCGGTATTGCACAAACCGGTACGGGTAAAACCCTTGCTTTTGTAGTACCAATTATGCAGCGTTTGCAGCAAAACCGCGGTATTGCCCTTGTGGTGGTACCAACTCGTGAACTTGCGCTCCAGGTTGAAGAAACTGCAGAACGCATCGGTCGCGGTTGTGGCATTCGCAGCGTTGTCCTTATGGGCGGCACTTCAATGCACATGCAGACCCAGCGTCTTCGCCAGAGCCCACGTTTAATTGTGGCAACTCCGGGTCGTCTTTTGGACCACATGCAACAGCGCAACATCAGCTTAAAAACAGTAACAATCGCTGTTTTGGATGAAGCTGATCGTATGTTTGACATGGGTTTCATGCCAGCAATTCAGAAAATTTTTGCGGCAATGCCACCAGCTGCTGAACGCCAAACCATGCTTTTCTCGGCAACCATGCCACCAGACATCATGAAGCTTGCGGCAAATTACATGCAGCTTCCGGTGCGCGTTGAAGTAGTTCAGCCAGGTACAACCGCAGATCGCGTTTCTCAGGAAATTATTTTTGTGCACAAAGATGACAAAATGAAATTGCTTGGAAAAGTTTTGCTTGATACCACTGGCGCGGTGTTAGTTTTTTCACGTACCAAACATGGTGCACGTAAAATGGCCATGGCTCTTCGCAACGAAAATATTTCTGCTGCGGAAATTCACTCTGATCGTTCACTTGGTCAGCGCCGTGAAGCGCTCGAAGGTTTTAAGCGTGGTAAATATCGCGTTTTGGTTGCAACCGATATTGCAGCGCGTGGTATTGATGTAAAGGGAATTGAAATGGTTATTAACTTTGATTTACCAGATTCATCTGATGATTACGTGCATCGCATTGGCCGTACTGGCCGCGCGGGTCACACGGGTCGTGCCGTTTCTTTTGCAACACCAGATCAGCGTTCTGATGTGCGCGCAATCGAAAACTTGATTCGCATGCCATTGCCAATTACTCATGTGCCAGATATTTCGGTGACTGGTGGATTTGGTGGCGGTAGCAATCGTCCACATGGCGCATTTGGTAATTCAAATCGCCCTCCACAGCAGCGCCCAGGTGGTCGCCCTGCTATGCCACGTCGCCAATTTGGTGGCGGAGGTGGTGGTCCAGCTTCAGCTGGTGGCCCTTCAAATGGCCCACGTCGCAACTCAAGTTTTCCTGGTCGTCGCAAGCGCGTGATCATGTAAACTCCCCAAAACTAAAAGGACCTACTTTTCGCAGACGTACTCAATTTGGCCAGCGCCAAATTGGTACTCGCTCTCGGCGAGCCATTTTGCCTTCGGCAAAAACCGGCTGGCTCGCCTCCGAGATGCTGCTCAAAGTAGGTCCTTTTAGTTTAGAGAAATATGATAGGCTTCTTTCAAAATATTTTTTAGTACCTGCGTATATTTTTCTGGCTGTGCACGCAAGTCTGTGATCAAATCATCCCACAACATCCATTCGGGCGGATGCTCTAATTCTTTTTCCTCGAAATAAAACGGGCCAGGATATACGCCTTCGTACACATTTAAAATTTCGCGGTTGCCTGGGAAGTCTTCATTTAAAAAAGTTTTGATTTTGGTGAGTGAAATATTTGGTAGTTCATGGCCTGCAAATAATTCTTCTTGGAGTTCTTTGCGCGCACCTTCGTCAGCCGACATACCCGCGAGTAAATGGCCACCAGCGCTGTTGGTTAATTTTCCTGGATCATGTGCCATGCCGCTGCCACGATGCTGCACCAAAAATTCATTTTTAGTGACGTCTTTAAAAATCATAATAGTTGCATTTTCATGCAATAGGCCACGCGCGTGCACTTCGGTCCATGTTGCCATACCAATTTTTTCCCAGGCGTCGTTGAAAATATCGTATACTTCGTCAATCATATTATCTTAGTAATTTTCCAAAATTTTCTTTTGCTTTTTGTAATTTTGGATTGATTACGACTTGGCAATACGGTTTATCTTTATTGCGCGCAAAATAATCGTGATGGTAATTTTCTGCTTCCCAAAATTTGGTGAGCGGCTCGACTGCTGTAATAATTGAGCGGCCTGCAGCGCTTGATGCATTTGCATCTGCAATATATTTTTCTGCAGCAACTTGTTGCGCGGGGGAGGTATAAAAAATTATTGATCGATATTGTGTACCCACATCGTTACCTTGGCGGTTTATTGTTGTTGGGTCGTGTGTTGCAAAAAAAACATCTAATAAGTTTTCAAAAGTGATTTGCGCGGGGTCAAAAATAATTTGTATCACTTCAACGTGGCCGGTTTCGCCGGTGCAAACCTCTTCGTAGGTTGGATTTTGCGTAGTGCCGCCCGCATAACCTGGTGCAATCGAAACAACGCCGCGGAGCATTTTAAAAAAAGCTTCAGTGCACCAAAAGCATCCGCCGCCAAAGACTGCGATTTGTGTATCAGCCATATGGCTCGATTATATCAAGGCTTGACATTTAGCACCAAAGTGGTCTCGAGAAGCGTATAATACATGCAACATATTTTATGAAAATCAGCTTCGTCATCCCGGCATATAATGAGGAAAATTACCTCGGAAAATGCCTTGATTCTGTCTTTGCGGCCATTAATCAAAAAAAATACGACGCTGAAGTTATTGTGGTGAACAATGCAAGCACCGATCGCACCCGCGAAATCGCGCTTTCCTATCCAGGCGTTCGTGTAGTGGATGAACCAAAAAAAGGCATTTCGCGTGCGCGCCAGGCTGGATTTTTGGCGAGCACGGGCGATTTAATTGCGAATGTAGATTCCGACACCGAATTGCCATCAGATTGGATCGAAACAGTTTTAATAGAGTTTACCAAAGATCAAAATTTGGTTGGGCTGAGCGGGCCATTTCTTTTTATCGGCACGTCAATTTTATACAACGCCATGGTTCGATTTTTTTACAGCGTTGGTTACTGCATGTATTTGGTCAATCGCTTTTTGTTAAATAAAGCATCAATGTTGCAGGGTGGTAATTATGTTATTCGCCGTAGCGCGCTCGAAAAAATTGACGGCTTTGATGTTGCGTATGATTTTTATGGTGAAGACGCAGCCATGGCACGCCGCTTACACCCACTTGGTGCGGTGAAGTTTACTTTTGCGCTGCCAATTTACGCATCCAATCGTCGCCTTGCGCGCGAGGGAATTGTAACCATGGGGCTTCGGTACGGCGCAAATTATTTGTGGACCGTATTTTTAAAACGTCCATTTACCAAAAAACAGGAAAAATATATTAGGTAAACACTGCGTGCGAAAGCGCGTAAATTGCGTATACGATAAATGGAGCAGCGAGTACATCGATAGAATAATGTACGTGCATAAAAAGTACCGCCACGCCCATGACAATTGAAGCGATTAAAAAAACCAGCGCAAGCGGTGGCCATGGGGTGAGTAAGAAAAATAAAAATGGCAAGCCAGTGTGACCGGAAAAGAAAAAGTCGCCGTGACCTTGAAATAATTTGTGCGCAATGGTGCGATGTGATTTAAATCCAAAAATTGCTGGCATTGCTTTTGGTGCGCCCAGCGGTGTGAGAATTAAAAACACGCGGCGAATTAATGAAAAAAGTGATAAGGTCGCTAAAACAAACGGTGCTGTTTTTGCATGAGCCAATTGATATAAACCGAAAATGGTCATGAGCGCGCCCATGGTTTCGACGTATAAAAAATTTAAATTAAGTACGGGAATGCGATCTAAAATTAAATCTGGCAATGAGGGTGCGGTGGTATTTTTTTTGGTATACGCGCCGCCGATTACTTCGGTAAAAAGTGCTACGCAAAAAAGCGCGGTTGCGGCAATTAATTTTAAAATAAAATGGGGTGTTGCCAACGCGGTTACCCAGTTATTTATGATGCCGTGATAAATGGTTATCAGAAAATTCATATGCGCAAAATTGCTTATATACAGTAGCGCGAATTTTTAAAAATAACAAGATGTAAATAAAAAATCGCACGCGGATTCCTGCAACAGACGAGAGTTCGGTCTGGAGGATTCCGGTGCGATTGCTGGGACGCGGCAGTTGGCCTAGCCGTGGAAGATGATGTCGTCGTGACACGGGCCAATACCGATCATACTGACTGGCACACCCAGGAACGCAGCGATGTCGCGGATGTACTGTTGCAGCGCGGGCGGCAGATCCCCGAAGAGTTTGATGCCGGTGAGGTTTGCACCGTGCCAACCTTCAACTTCTTCGAACACTGGCGTGCATTCTTTCACATACTCGGCGGTCATGAGGCGATGTTCTTTCGCCACATTCTTGCCGTGCATGTATTTGGTGCACACTTGCAGCTGAGACCACAGATTCAACACGTCCGCCTTGGTGAGGCAGATGTCCGTGATGCCGCCCATCTGTACCGCATAGCGCAGTGCAAACAGGTCCATCCAACCGACGTCGCGCGGACGTTTGGTGGTGGAGCCGTACTCGTTGCCAGCTTCGCGCAGGGCATGGGCCATTTCACCCACGATTTTTGAGGGGAATGGGCCCTCGCCAACGCGAGTGACATAAGCCTTGGCCACGCCGAACACCCGATCAATGGGCAGCTGCCCAAAGGTGCTGTAAATACCGGCGATGGTGCATGAGCTGGATGTCACAAACGGCGTGGTACCTTGATTCACGTCTAGGAGTGCGGCTTGCGCGCCCTCAAACATGATTTTTTTGGTACCCAATGCTTTGCGCACGATTTCCACGGTGTCGTACAGTAGATTTTTGACCATACGCGAATAACCGAGAAGCTCTTTGACCAGGTCATCTTCTGTTTGCGGCGTGCCACCGAGACTTTTGGCAGCCGCGCACAATTGCGCATAATAGTTGCCGCCACGATTTAGCGCCTCGCGAATGCGGGAGGCGCTCGTGAGATCACCCATGCGCAGCGCATACCGACTGGCGTGCGCTTCATAGGCCGGCCCGATGCCGCGCCCGGTTGTTCCCAGCTTTTTCGAATTGGCCGCTTCACGCAAACCATCAATTTGCTTGTAGATGGGGAGAATCACCGGTGCTCGCCGATCAATGCGGATGATCGATCCACGGCCTTTTGCTAGGCCGAGTTCCTTTTTCAGGACTTCCAGATCAACGACCACGCCTTGTCCAACGACGCAGATTTTGCCACGTTGGAAGATGGCGCATGGCAGTAGGTGCAAAACTTCGGGCTTGTTGTCCACGTAAATGGTGTGGCCCGCGTTGTTGCCGCCGTTGAAACGAACGATGATGTCTGCCCAGAGCGCAAGCAATTCGACGATTTTGCCCTTGCCCTCATCGCCAAACTGCGCGCCAACGACTGCAATGGTGCGGTCGCCTGTAAGCATTTTTTCGATGCGGGGGAGCAAAGATGTTGTTGGTTTTGAAAGTTGCATGGCTTCACCTCCGTGACTCAAAATAAGTCGTGTTGCCGCGTATAAGCTTAAGCCTGACAAGCATTCATGTCAAGATGGCGAAGGGCGATCGTCTGGCAAAAATAAAAACCGCACGCGGAACCCAGAGATGAAGTACGGTCTCTGAATTCCGGTGCGTTTGCTGGTGGCGGTTGCTAGCCAGCGGGGACTTGGGCGGCGGGGGCGACGCGTTTCATGCCGGCGGCGAGAAGCTGGTCAACCGGGATGCCGAGGCGGCGAGCGGTTTCCTCCAAGGCGGCGAAGATAGCCGACTCGTCCTGCGCTTGCAACGCACTGATCTGCGTTTGCAGCTTCGGAATCTCTTCCAGCAGCGGCGCGCGCAAACTCATGCGAAGGCGGATCATCTCTTCGCGCTCTGTCGTTTGCCGTGCGAATTCCGCCAGCGCCTCCTGCTTGGCGGCTTCGATGTTCTGGATTGCCTGAGTCAGGCTCTGCACTTCGGCATCGAGGTTATGGACATCGGCCAAGTGCCGTTCCTTTCTCAGTTCCAGCACAACAATTCGCTCGCGGATGGGCTTGTCCTGCGCCGGCAGTTCTTCCTTGGGCGGCAACACAGCCACCTTCGGAATCTCCACGCCCAGTTCGCGCGCCCAGCCTTGCACCATTTCGGATGCCGGATTGAACTTGCGAACCGTGCAGTTCTTGTTTTGTGGAGGAATCTGCCTTTCTTCGCCGGTCGGTATCAACAAGCCGTTTTGGACGCCACTTTTGAAGTGATTGCGGACGTTTGTGCCGTTTACGGCGCCGAGTTGCGTGCCGTGATCGCGCCAAACTTCTGCAGTGGTCATGTCCTGGAACCGCTCAACCTGGAAAAGCCTGTACAAGAACGCAACGTAGCTGATCGTAGGCGTAGGTTCCTCGGGCGGTGCAGTGTTAGTCGGTGCCGGATTGTCATCGGGCTTCGGCTGATCGGCGGCCTTGCGCTTTGCAAACTCGGCCGCCACCTCATGGTAGAAGTCGAGATCGATGCGCATGGGCTTTTCGCCGTTCACGCCCTCGCCGCAATCCACGTTGTCGGCGAGCCCGACGCTGTGCAGCACTTGAAAGAAGCTACACACTTCCGTCGCGTCATCCAGCAAGTCGTGAAAATCGCCGTGCCGAACTTCGTGGCGGTATTGCCCCAGCCCGACAACGATCGTCATGACTTGGGCAGCCGCTTCGATCAGATCGAACGCCGCTTCCCAATGCTCACGACCGGATTTGTTGAACTCAGCGATCAAGATGGCAACCACCGCTTCCGGTGTTTTCCGCTTGCGCGCTTTGTGTGGCGTGCCTTCGCCGGCCAACGCAATGGCCGCTTCAAGCTTCGCTTGCAGGTCGTTTTTCGTGACGCCTTTCACGCTCAGAAAGCCGTAGCGGGCGCTACTGGGTCCTTCCGGCTGGAAGCAGAGCTTGAGCGTTGTCTTGATTTCGTGCGAAACGATGCTGATGCCTGCGATACCGTGTTTTTCAGAGCTACCTTTGGCACCTGCGGTGACCGTCAATTTTGCGTCGGCCGATTGCAGCCCCGCTTTTTTCAAAAGTTCCACAAAGAGCGCATGGACTCCCCGTGTTTTGGCGCGATCGCCTGAATACTGAATAGTGACATTCATGGGTTCCTCCGGTCCATCGGGACTGCCTTTGCACCCTATGTGCGCTGGCATGATGGACTTGAAAAGATATCACAGCGTGCATTATTTGTCAAGATTTTTTGTTGTGTGAAGTTTGGAAGTACGGCGCCAAAAAAACCAAGTAATATAAAGTAAAACAAGTGTGATCCAATTTGGAAAAAATATGCGCGAATCGCCCCAAGCCCATGTGAGATTGCGGCCATAGGCTTGCAGTATATCATTTTTTGTGGCTAAATTAAGGAATGAAAGATCGAATTCAGGCAATTGTTGCACTGTATAATATTGAAGTGGCGAGTGTGGAGTTAATTACTCACGGATTTTTGAGTGAAAATTATAGAGTTGTTGCGGCGCAGGGTACATTTTTTTTGAAACAATATCGTTCCGCGCTTGATGCGGCACGGGTCAGCGACATTCATAAAAGTAAAAACTTTTTTGCGGCCGCGGGGATTCCCGCGGTGTTGCCAATCGTTAATTCACGTGGTGAAACATTTACGGAATTTGACGGAAAATTTTACGCGTTGTTTCCGTTTATTACGGGCCGCACATTTCCAGATCAACATTGTAGCGCAGCGGAATTGCGCGCGCTTGCGCAAATGTTAGCACGCGTACATTTGGCGGGCGAGGTTGCGGTGCCGGGCCACATTGAAAAAAAATTTGCGCGTGTAAATTTTGCAGATGCAATTTCGTATGCAGATAAAATGATTGTAATTATTGAGGCAGATTGCGCAGCGAATCCAACGGAATTTAATCGCGCGGCATTGCGCATTGCAAAAAGCAAACGTGACTTATTAGCGCATTGGCCATTTGCATCGTCGCCACTATTGCAAAACATTTTAGTGCACTATGATTTGCACGCAGGCAATGTTTTTTTTGATGACGCGGGCGCGGTAAAAGCAGTCTTTGATTTTGAGCTAACGCAATTTGAACCCGCCGCTTTTGATGTGGTGCGCACCATGACGATTACCTGTTTTGATTATGGTACCGCGCCAGAAAAATGGGCGCGCGCGTGGGATTTTTTGGCAGCATATCGCGCCGTGCGGCCCATGAGCGACGAAGAATTTCGTGCCGGGGTTTTGGAATTTGTAATTTATCGCACCAAATCTTTTTGGGTTGAGGAAGAACATTATTTAAAAGGCAGTACACGCGTAGATCGTTTCTTGGAGTGGGATGATTTGGCGCGCGCGATGTGGATTCAATGGTATAATAATAATCTATGAGCGAGCGACAATATTTCGAAGTTTTAAATAGCTACGTGGAGCACTTTTTTTCAAAATCTCGACCACATCGTCGCGATGCACGCAAGGAAGATATGTTGGTGTATGGTGAATACACTTCAGCAACGATGTCCGGTTCACACACAGAAATGGAATGGAAATCTGTTGAAGTGCCGGGGGCGGTAGTTAGTGCATATACCAGCGCTGGTGGCCCTGGGTCGAAGTACAAGGATGTAAATGAGGATACAATCCTACTTCAAACAAACGGTAATCGGTTACGTGTTGGCGTGATTGATGGTGCCGGTGGTAGCGAGGATGGGCGAACAGCTAGTGTGATTGCAAACGCATTATTTATGGAAGGTGGTCGTCAGGTTACACCTAATTTGGATGCTGATGCAGATAATGTAACTCAGTCAATTCAGTCGCACGCACCCGGATCGTATGCAACGGGTGTTATGCTCGAAATGAATAGTGATTCTGCAACACTTCTTTCTGCGGGTGATAGTAAGGCGATGACTGTTCGAGGTGGTAAAAAATTTCCAGATGGAACGACCCGCATGCAAAATAAAGTGCAACAGCTTATTGAACTTGGCTTGGTGAAGCCGTGGGAATATTATAGTCATCCATTTAATAATGTAGTTACGGGAGCATTTGGTGCTAAGGATAGTGCACCCGAAAAAAAATCTTTTGTCTCTCAGCCTGGTGATCAAATTGTGTTAGCATCTGATGGGGTATGGGATGTTGTATCTGAATATGAAATTGAAATGCTTGCAGCGAGATTTCATGGAAATGAATTACAAGAAAAAATTTTTAAATTAGCATACGCACGTAATAATGCATCTACGCAATTTAGAATTCTCTTTGATGAACAGAGATTTGTGATGATGGAACCACTGAATGGCGGTGATAATATTTCAGTAGTGGTTGTTGAAAAGAAAAAGCGTGAACCAGTATATGCAATAGGGGATTTTGTAACTATTCAGTTGCCGGGTCATCACGGTACGAATATAAATTGGCGCATTATGGAAGCTGTGGATGCAGATGAAAGAGTTTTGGTACAAAAGATTGTGCATGGGGAATTAAAAAAAGCTCGGGTACCAATTGAGCAACTTACTGAATTAAATGTAAAAGGTGCCTCGCGTCTTGTGGTATTTGGTGAAGTACAAACGAAACAAGAATTATTTGATGCGCTGGATGCAGCCCAAACGATTCACGGCTCCCAGCGATCTTATTCAGCAGAATTTTTAAAAAAACGTTTTCAGGATATTGAGGATATGATCCATGCCGACGTTTTGGGTGCTCGACAATTTGTAAATACGATTACAGAAGGCGAAGAAAATCAAAAGCTACATGCCGCTTTTATGCGAGTATTAGGGTTGTAATTGAATCAGGTCTCAACGTTAGTTGGTATTTTATTTTTGGCTCGAATGGTTGACTAAGTGAGTTTTTTGTGCTACCATCGGCCAAGCCGCAATATCGGGGTGAAGGAGGTGCGTCATGCACCGGTTTGAAGACAGAAGGGAGCCAAAGCAGCGTGTGCCGCTCTGGATCAAAATGGTACTGTGCGCTTTTGCCGCTACATTTGTGGCGGTGTGGGCTGCACCTCAATACGTGGTGGGAAGTCCTCACCACGTGGTGTTTGATCATCGTGCCGAAGATGGTTATGTGGTGCAGCGGATTGCCGCGATTGCCACGGACCTTTCGGCCAACGTGAACACCATGACTCCGGCGCAGATCTTGATTGCGCGGACGAAGATGTTGTACCTGGTCAATTTGTTGCCCTTGGGAAGTTCCCCGGAGCAGCAGATGACTTTGGGTTCGCTGCGGAGCGCCGAAGTCGTGATCCAGGCGCGCATTGAGCGCGAAAATAACGTGGCTCAGTCGGCGGGGATCAAGACGGCGTCGGCTGCTGATTTGCATGCGGCCATGTGGCCCACGCGCGCAGAGACGGAGAATCGGATGATAGGAAGTGATCCGATGTCATCGTGGCTGAGCTGGTTTGTGTATCTGTACAAACTCGCAATCCCGTTTGCAATCATCGCGTTTTGGATTCGCCTGCGGCAATTGGGCCGCCGGATGCATGACTACGCGCTGGAGCACACGGGCGACTTGGTGGTGTGTGCGGCTCTGTGGCCAATCGCATTTCTCGGTGAGTTTCCGCTGTGGACACCAGTTACGTCGCTGCGCGATGAGATTCGCGAGCGATTGGCACTGTTGCCGCAGGGCGACTCGATGCTGCGGTACGCGGGATCTTGCGCGGCGATTTTGTGCAGTGTGGTGCTGGCCAGCATTGTGCCAGTGCGCACGGCGCATGCAGATGAGGCGGCCAAACAACCTGGCGTCGAAGTGCATGGCTTTGTGGACGCGCGCGCGGCCAGCGATGGCGGCGTGCAACTTTCGCACGGCTGGCTCCAAGCAGTTGGGCCAGTTGCGCCGGGCGCCAACGTGGACGTTGCGGTGGATCCAATTTCGTCAAAGGTGCCGGTTCGGCAGGTTGCAGCGACGTTTGGTCCTGAGGACGGCTCGTTCGGTGCGCGCGTGGGACGGATTCCAACAGCGGTTGCGCTTACGGTTCCGGCTCCACAGTCCGAGCAAATCGAGGGCGGACCGGTGGCAGCGGGAAATCTCGCGACGTTTTTTGCCACGGGCGCAGAAGTGTTTGCGCGCGTGGGATGCGTGACCGTGCGCGTGAGCGAGTTGGCAGACGGCGGCCGCGGCATGGCACTCAACGACACCATGCTCGGCGTCAGCTGGCAACCGTTTGGGCAGGGCAATCGTTCGGTGGTGGAAGTGGTTGGCGATGCAAGTCGTCAAGCGGCCACGGACATGCGCACGCGCTGGCTTTTGCACGCGCGGCTCGGCGAGGTGTGGCGCGCGTATTTTGACTTTACCGGTGTCGTGCAGCGCTTGAACGGCGAAACGACGTTGGGATTGTCCAATTACGTGGTCGTGCCGATTATGGCTCACGGCGAATTTTCCGCGGGTTACGATTGGGCGCGGCAGCCGTCGGGAACGGGCGAGCACTTACTGCGCATGCAGGGAACGCTCATCTCATTCTCGAGCTCCCTGAGGTCTGCGATCATGGCCCGCTGGAGTTCGGCAACGGGTTGGCTCGGCGACGTGCGGATCCAGTTCGTGTTCTAGGCAGCGCCAAACGGCGCGGTCGTCCCCCATTTTGAAATTCGCTGTGCGCGAGTTTGGATGAGGGATTTTTTTATTTCTAAAAACGTGATAGTGTAAAAAGAAAATATGACAAAAACCCCGTTGGCACATTTTGAAATCATGGTAGACGATTTGGAACGCGCAAAGAAATTTTATGGTGATGTATTCGGTTGGACATTTTCTGTTTGGAAAGGTGAATTAGCTCCGGGTGTGCCATTTGAATACACCATGATCATGACGAAAGTTGATGGTAAGGGAATTGATGGCGGTATGATGAAGCGTAACGCACCCGCACCAGCAGCTGGCGCATCAGCAAATGCATTTGTGTGCACCATGGAAGTTGCGGATTTTGATGGTGTAGCTGCGGCGATTGAAACAGCAGGTGGCGCGGTGCAAATGCCAAAGCAGATTATGGCTGGCGTTGGTACTCTTGGGTATTTTACAGATACGGAAGGAAATATGTTTGGAGTGATGGAACCGGAAAAGAAAGTGTAGATAGAATAATTGGTGAGGGAAAAATTTATAGGTTCTCAAGTTTGGTAATGATTTTGTTGACCTTAACGTATTCTTTGCGTAGAGATGAAACAAGCACGCCGCAGAGTTCAGTTATGGTATTGACAGAAATTTAGTAAGGAATTATAACAAACGTATCTATGTCTTCTATTAAGAAAGAAAATGGTACGGCTGGCGAGCTTGAAATAGTGAATCTTATTTTATGTCCTAATTGCAGCAATAAGCTTATGACATTGCCGCAAAATAATCCATTATATGATGTACAATGTATGCGTTGTATATTTCGAGCACAAGTGAAAACAAATAAATGCAAACCGAAACCTATCATTTTTGGTGCTGGTTGGGATATCGTTGATAAGGTTTTAAAATCAGGATTTATAACGCCGTCACTTATTGCAAACTTTAAATGGAAAGATGAAGGAGGAGATCATCAAGAAATTCGTTTTTATCCATTTGTTCCGAAGACACATTTAAAAAAGCGTAAATTATCGGATACTGCTCAGCGTGCAAATTATTGGATGTTTGATTATATAAATTTAGATAAACTGCCTTATTTTGAATTATTAAAAAAATAATTTGACGTTGATGATTTTCAGCAGCGTTTCCCCCCATATGTCCCACCACCTCCGCCTCACCTATCTCATCCTCTCCGCCACCCTTATTGCCTCGGCAATAATCTACCCGCAGCTGCCCGCGCAGATCGCGTCGCATTGGGATATTAATAATCATGCCACGGGGCAGATGCCAAAGGCGTTTGGGGTGTTTTTGTTGCCGGCAATTATGGTGCTTGTTGCAGCGTTTGGGCCGCGGCTAAAAAACTTTGACGGCTATTGGCTTTCTATCATCGCATTTTTGGCATACGTACATGTGCTCACCCTGGTGTGGAACATGGGTGCGCGATTTAATTTTATGACGCTTCTAGTGCCCGCGTTTGCGGCGTTTATGTATGCACTTGGGGCGCTGCTGCAGACGACCCCACAAAATTTTTATGTTGGTATTCGCACGCCATGGACGCTAAAAGACGCGGATGTATGGCGCCGCACGCACGAGGTAGGTGGCCGCATGTACAAAATCGCCGCTGCCGTGTCCCTTGCCGGGCTTTTGGCTGGAAATCCACAAATTACCGTCGCGCTGCTGATTGCGCCCATCGCAATCGCGTCATTTGGCGCCATGATCTATTCCTACAAGATTTCCAAATAATTTTAGTGGCCATACTTGACAATTTGGCCAAAATCTGATACGCTGCATTGTTCGGCTAACACCTCGTTAGCGTCAGGACATCAACGTTTCTCGATTCTTTTGCCATTTGGAGTTCCAATGAACCTCGCTCCGTCCAATCGTATTCTGATCAGTTTGATCCACAACCAATACCTCATCGTGACGATCCTGGAAGGGGTCGCGCGCGGGGTTGCGTTTCGGCGCTACCACGTCGATGCGGTCGTCGATGTGAACGGCGACTCGTACGTGGTTGCCTCGATCGATTTTGCGGTCATCATGCTGCCGATGTGGCTTCGTGCGCCGGCCGCGATTCGTCTGTTGATCGCTGAACACGCGATCGCGCTGGCATAATACCCGCAGTTTCAGTCCTCGGCCCGTCGTCCTCTTAACCAGGACGGCGCGGTCGATTTTTATTTTGCCAAATTATTATTTAAGCGCACCCCTTGACAAAATCCCCGTTTTGTGGCCTAATGACCCTGACAAGTGTGCGGAATCCTTATAACTTCTCTGAATTCCTCACAAACATCTGCAAATTTCCGCACTAACCTGCGCGACCGTCCCTCAGTACCAGTAGCAACTTATCCCGGTGCATCGTTAAGGAGTGCACACGGATTTGGTGGGTAACACCGCTGATAAGCAACGCGCTGAATACTCCGCACAACTAACCCGCATTTGTCGCACCTCAGTCTACCAAGATTGGGGCTGTTTTTTTATTGCGATAAAAAAATCGCGCGAAACCCTTCCGAGGCTTCGCGCGTGTTCTGTTGTTTTTTTCGCCTACGACATTTCCGCCCGCTCCCGCTCGCGGCGAGCGTACACATCTTGCAGGCCGTAGGTTGCCAATAAGAGCGAATGGCTATTTGTGCCCTCCAATGTGCCGCGGCAGATGAGCTCCACCGCAAATTCGCTGAGTGCCTCGGGCAAAAATTCTGAGCCTTCGCAAACCAGGTCACGAATTGCCACGAAGTTTTCGCTGCAGGTCATGATGGATGGAATGAGTGTGTCGCTCAGGCGCGGCTTGAACACCCGGATGTAGTCCACGAACTCCTTCGCGTAGCCAGAATCTGCTCGCGCCAGGTTGATCGCCGCCTCCAGGTGAAAGTACACGCACGTCTCGAGAATGCGCCGGCACGCCTCGATTTGCCGCTGAATCACGATGGTCTCTTGGACGCTTTCACAAAGCGCAATCAGATGCGCTGTTCCTTTGAACTGGTCTAGGTTTGGCGCAAAAAAACCGGTCAGTATCCATTCCTTTGATTCGCGCGGGCCAAGAAACGGCGGACAGAGCTCCGCGATCTCCATGATGTTGGTCAGGAGCAGCATCCGGTGACGCTTGTTCATAACGTTAGCGTTGAACTCCCGGACCACGATAATCAGCGCCGGGTCGATTGAATGACGCATAGTCTACTCCTTTTGGATTGCAGTTGTTTCCTGGCAGTGATCGAGCGCATAGCTCGTCATCAGCAGTGCGCGTGCGCGCAGATCGTTTGGCGTGGTCATCACGATCATGTCGATCGCCAGCGCTCGCAGCGCTTCGGGAAACCGCACGGCGTGTTCGCAAACCAAATCGCGAATCGCCAGGAAGTTTTCCATGCTGCTCATCAAGAACGGATACACCTTGTTGTTGTACCGCGCATAGAATTTCGCCAGGTATTTGGAAAACTCTACAGCATACGCTGGGCCCTTTTCCGCCAGTTCGATCGCCGCGGCCAGGTGAAAGTACATGCACGTCTCGAAAATCCGCTGGCGCGCCTTGCGCCGGTCGTCCGAGCATGCGTATCTCATGCTATCGCATGCGGAAAGCAGATTTGCGGTGCCTTCGAGCTGCTTCAAGCCAGCGATTTTCAGGTAGCTGGTTTCCCACGTCCGCGACTCCGGAGTGCTGAGCTTTTCCGGGCAAAGCGCGGCGATTTCCCACAGGTAATCCATGGTCGTCGTGAGGTGTTTGGTGCCCGTGTTGGCAAGATTGAACTCTTGCAAAGTCATGCGCACATTCAGGGTGATGTTAGCCATCTGGTCTCCAGGGGTTGTGTGTTAAGGATCTGCTGCTCAGCCTACGTTGAAAACCATAAAAAGTCAATGCCTGCACGCGCGTTTTGTGATACACTAGGGGCCATGTATTATCTGTACCTTCTTCGCTGCGCCGACGACACATTGTATACCGGCATTACCACCGATGTGGCGCGCCGGGTGCTGGAACATAACACTTCGCCTCGCGGTGCCAAATATACGCACGCCCGCCGTCCCGTGGAATTGGTGTACACTAAAAAATTTCGCTCGCGCAGTACTGCATCTAAAGCTGAATATAAATTAAAGCAGCTGTCGCGCGAGGAAAAATTAAAACTTATAAAATAATATGGCCCATGTCCACGAACAAGTTGATTTTACGGTTACCTGTTTTATTTTGCATCCAACTGAGCCTAAAACATTACTTATTGATCACAAAGCGTTGCAAACCTGGTTGCCGGTTGGCGGCCATATTGAATTAAACGAAGACACTGACGAAGCCTTGGTGCGCGAAGTACAAGAAGAATGCGGCTTGCCAATTGAAATGATTTCCGAAAAATTTCCTGGCGAATTTCCGGGTACCAAAATGTTGTTGCGGCCTGAAATTGTTGATGTGCACGAAATTTCAGCAACGCACCGCCATGTAAATTTTGCATATTTTGCGCGCGCACTTTCTGCGCAGCCAGTATTAGCGCCCGCAGAGCATCACGATATTCGATGGTTTACGGCGGCTGAAATTGCGGATCCGGCATTTAATATTAAGCCGGGTATTCGCGCCAACACATTGGCATTTTTGGAAAAGGTTACAAAATAAAATAAAAAAACGCCTCACACCTGACTTGCGCGTAGCAAATCACTGAGTGTGAGGACGGTTGATGTTGACGTGGCCAGTTAGGCCGCGTGCGTCGGCGGATTCGAGGCTGCCGCCGTGTGCGAGAATGCCTTGGTGTAGTGCAAAAGCCGCGGCCGCTTGGCATTCATGTTGAATTTGCAGCCACTGTGCGGGCAGTTCGCGCAAAGCAGCGGGCCAACGACGCTGTTCATGGCCACGGAATCCGTGTTCTCGAAGTGCACGTCGGCGAAGTGGCTGAATTTGTTGGTGCCCGGCAAGGTACGGCCCAGGTGTTCCAACTCAGCGTGTACCTTGTTGAGCGTGACGACGTGCTCCGACGGATTGGCGCGCTTGTGGCAGTTTCGCGGCGTTGTCAGGCGCAATCCTTCGTTCAGAATCGTCGCAGACACAAAGTCTGCAAAAGAATGGCCCAATTCGGATTCGCGATCTTGCTTCTGACGCCAGGCGCGGTATTTGTCCCAGAGCTTTTCGCCGCGCACCTTTTTCATGAGGCGCAGGAACATGGCAACGGTGCTGTAGCCAAACATGGTATGGCATGAGGCAATTCCGTTCATGAGCCCTGCGATTTCGCCGGTGATGGCGGGGTCCGAGATATCGGTTCTCGTTTGCGGTTGCTTAAGTTCTCGTTTTCGCATGATGTCTCCAAAGAACGCTTGGGGCGCTAGGTTTAGCGCCAAGTGAGTATAAAATGTAACATGCCCCGCGACAGATGTCAACGGGGCATGCTCGATTTTCGCCTGGATTTGCTGGTTTATTCAACTTCTTCGCCAAAGTCCTCGTCGGCTTGGTCCATCATAGCATCGCCTTTGGTTTTGTGGATTTTGCCCGCAATGTGATTTGGTGGCGCATAAATGGTGTAAATTTTTACCACTTCGTTACTGGTATTGGTAAAATTATGTTCCGTGCCCGGGGTTACAACATACGCATCGCCGGCTTTAATTTCCGAGGTTACTCCGTCTAAAACCGCGGTGCCCGTGCCGTTCAAAAAAATTAATGTTTGTTCGACATGTTCGTGTACTTCGGCGCCAATGTCTTCGCCCGGCTGAAGCGCCATGACAACTAATTGACTGCGCGCGCCAGTAAAAAGCACTTGGCGAAAATAGGTATTTGCGCGTGCTGCCTCGATGATGTTGATGTGATATGACATATTCGAAATATTAATTATATACAGTATAACAGTATCTCAAGAAAATGTATTTTTTTTTCGGCATTTTGTTCGCTTTATTTTCAAGAATCGTATAAAGTAGATTTATATGATCGAACATATTCCCGCGGCGCATCGTTACGTTAATCGGATGGGTTTTTTAACAACCGCGCATTTATTTTCATTTGCGGATTATTATGATCCCAAAAATGTACATTTTGGCGCGCTACGTGTTTTTAATGACGACACGATCGCCGCGCATTCAGGATTTCCAAATCATCCGCATGCGGATATGGAAATTGTAACCATTGTTTTGGAAGGTGAGCTTGTTCACAAAGATAATATGGGCAATCGTGGTGTGATTGCGGCTGGCGAAGTGCAATACATGTCCGCGGGCCTTGGTGTGATTCATGCGGAAACGAATGAATCTGCAGCGCCCGTGCATTTATATCAGATTTGGATTATGCCGCGGGTGCAAGGGTTGGTGCCGGCATATGCACAAAAAGATTTTAATGGTTTGTTGCAACAAAATGCGTTAACCAAATTAATTTCTGGCAACGCAAATACTGAAAGCTTGGTCATGCAAGCTGATGCGATAATTTATCGCGGGCTTCTGGACGCGGAAAATAAGATAACACATATTTGCAATTCAGGATTTGGTGTATTTGTGTATGTCACTACGGGCTCGCTTCAGATCAATGGCGTCACGGCCGAAGAAGGCGATCAATTACGTATTACGGGCGATCAAAAAATTGAAATCTTGGCACATAAAAATTCTGATTTTATTTTGATTGAGGCTGCGTGCTGACCGCACATGTGTTCGTGAAATTTCATTTCAAATTTTATATATTTTTTTGTGCTATACTGAGGTAAATTACAAATAAATATGAAATTGGCGTATATCGTTATTCCTGTCGCACTATTGCTTGTAGGTGCGGGGTGTTCAGAAAAAGCTCAGCCAGCGGCCGCGGGTCAAAATATGGTGCTGAAACAGTTTTCAGAACCACAAGTACAACAAGTGCAGCAGGCGCCAAGTCAACCGCAGCAAGAATCAATTGAACTTGTTACGAGCGACCAAAGCGATGCTTCCGCTTCGCTTTTAAATTTTGACGGATCAGTCGCGAAGAAAATTGTTTTGCCAAAAGATTTAATTAAACGCATTGCAAACAATATTAAAGTGTACGGAAGCAAAGTGTATTATTTAAGCGGTTCTGAAATGATAACAAGCGTTGGAGAGATCGACGCGGTAACCGGAGAAAGTAAGGTTTTAAATTTCACGCAATCAAAAAATACAAATAAAGGAAACGTACTTTCTGCAATTATCGATTGGTCGGTATCGGCGGATAATTCAGTTATTGCTTGGCTTGATACGCAGGGAAATATTTCAGTTGCAAACACCGATGGGTCAAACAAAAAAGTGTATACAACAAAAATTGGGAATGTGATAAATAATCAAATTCAGGTTGTTGGCGAGTACGTATATTTTGTAGATAAAAATAAATCGCAAGTCGAAAGCGTTCGTATCAGTGATGGCACCATTACGGTTCTTGCAACTGATGTAAGTTTGAATCCGGTATTCGCGGTTTCATCGCAGGGAAGATATCTTGCATACACCGCCGGCAGTGATAAAATTCAATTAGGCGTTGTCGATTTGTTAAATAATATTCACTCAGTAATTCCAGAAGTCGGCGAACCAACGGGGACCATTGCATTTACACCCGATGAAACTAAGGTTTTGTCTTCTCCGAACGTGAATCTTGGTGATACCACAACGGAAGTATACGAATACGACCTTACAAAAAATAAAATTATTGCGACATTAAAAGATACGGAGCTTGTTGATGTGATTTCGAACAGTCAAATTTTAGCGTCAACTGTAATAACCAAAGGCAGTGATTTTCAAAGTAAGGGGCCGTATGTTATGAATCTTGATGGAACTTCTAAAATTATGGTGAACGGAGGCTATTACAGAGGGTTTTTATCGGCGCAGTGGTAAAAGTAATTGCTAGATTGGTGTAATAAAAATTCCTCCCACAAATGGGAGGAATTTTTATGAGATGGATTAATTATCTCGTCTAAAATGCTAAATTGGGAGTAGGTACAAAGAGATCTGAGTATTTTTCCAATCGTTGCTCGTCGATTGATGTAATTGGAAGTATCGTGCCAATTCCTAATTTTGCCCCAAGCGTGTTTACCAGTCTTCCAACGGCAAACCCATTAGCAAGTGCACTTTTTTTACCACGCTCTGAACTGATTTTAGACGGGTCTGTTTCAAGAATTTTGAGTGCTTCATTCAATTGTGAAAGTGTTTCTCCTTTAAGCACACTGCCAATTTGATAGGTCCATACACCATCCTTTTTGTAAAAAAGTACATTTTCTTCGCCGACAAGATCGGGAATAAAATCGTATATCTCAACGTAGGTTTTGAATTTATTTAAAAATTCTTTGACAATAATCTGAAGCTCTTTATCTTCTTCTATCTCATGAAATAAACGGTGTATTTTTTTAGCCTCAAGAGCGCTTTTCTCGTAACCGATACTCATGTCAATTTTAGTTTGACTCGCAAAACCTTCGCCAGTTGTTTGCCGCGTAAACATTGCCTCAACCGTTCTTTCTTGACCTTCGGTATCGATGGTGATTTTGTCTATAAATAGTTCTTCTTCGAGGCAATGTTCTGCACCAAAATGAGTGCGTAATCCATTACGCTTTTCTTGTTCATCGGCGATATATTGCTCGCCTTGTTTTCGAATTTCTGGCGGCAGTGTTGGATCTGGGTTTTGCAACCTTCTTTTTAGCAGCTCGCGATTAATTTTGATGACGTATCCGCTATGATTGGGAATGCGGTACACGTCGTGCGTGCCACCCTTTCCTATTTTTATAAGTGCAGCGATATCGATACCGCCATTTTTTCGAGGCAATTCAATTTTTTCGAAAGGTTTCAATTCAAGCGCGTCTTTGACTCGGTGCAATGTTAAATCTGTCGTCGCCACTGTTGGTAGTTCGGGTGGTTTTGTTCGGCTTATTTCGTTATTGAGCGGGGCTGGATCATTCATATGAGTTAGAGTATAACAAAAACCTCGCCTTTAGGGCGAGGAGATTGCTGGGGTGGCCAACGGGGATCGAACCCGTACTGCAGGTACCACAAACCTGCGTGATAACCATTTCACTATGGCCACCATAATTCACATGTAGCGAAATTATGATAGCAGAGTGGCGAAAAAAAATCAAGCCTTAGAGTGCCCGCTCGAAATCAGCTTTTGGAACCCAAACTGGGTTTGCGTAGTCCGGCACATTCACCTGGTACCACCCAGCGGTTTCGCCAGACACCAAAAAGTTATTACCATGCACAACCATGCGCACAACAGAACTGTAACTATTTGGAGAAACTCGCGCATACGTAAGGTTAATTGCACGAATATATAACGGCGCGCGTGTAATATTTCGGTTACATGG
>CAITMK010000007.1 GCA_903893485.1 Candidatus Magasanikiibacteriota bacterium | reverse complement strand
GTTGGCCTTTCAACACTTGCCGCTGCGGTTGCAGAAGAAATTGAAACCCTGGAAACCGTACATGAACCATTTTTGCTTCAAATCGGCATGATCGAACGCACCCCAAAGGGCCGCATTGCCACGCCGCGTGCGTATCAGCACTTGGGTTTTCCACCGCCACCTACCCCGAGCGCAAACTAATTGCTATACTTGCTCTATGATTACCATTCCTTTGTTTGTTTTTTTGATCGCGTATCTTTTATACTTGTTTATCTTTTTATTATTCTCGCTTGCCAATGTATATCACATTGTTTCAACAGGCACATTTACCGGCGTCGCTTTTGTCGTCACCGCCATCACCACGGCAGGATGCATCGCCGTGCTTGTTACCACCTATTACATGCTCGTGGATATTAACTGGTATTCAAATTTAATTTTACTTGGTCCGGGCGGTTTTGTACTTTTCCAATAATATGCACCTCAACGAAATCATCAAACAAAAACCTAACGAAGTAATTGTTGCGGTCGTGCGCCGCCATCCACTCACCTACGTACCAAGTGTTTTATTATATGTAGTCATTGGACTCATTCCAATTGTGCTTTATTTTTTCATCAAACAATTTTCGCCGGATATTTTGGCAAATAACTATATTGGCGCCATTATTATTTTAATTTTTAGTGCATTCGAATTATCAGTGGCACTTTTTTTCTATTCAAGTTTTTTAGTGTATTACCTCGACATGATCATCATCACCAATGATCGTTTTGTTGAAGTATCCCAGCGCAATTTATTTTCGCGCTCCGTTTCTGAATTTAATTTATATAAAATTCAAGACGTTACCAGTGAAATTGTCGGCGTCATTCCAACCCTTTTTAATTACGGCAATATTACCGTAGAAACCGCGGGTGAAGGTGAAAATTTAACATTTCACGCCATCGGATCGCCGCACGAATTACGTCGCCAAATTGTGCAACTTGCCGATGAAAATCGCAAAATGAATCACGAAGAATTATCCGAAGTCAATGAAGCGCACGTGTAATTAACCAAACACCTGGCGAATATCCACGCCGGTGTAATAATATTTCAAAACCTGGTCATACGTCCAACCATCTTTTTTGATACGCATTTTTGCATCAGTCACACTCATACCAACCCCATGGCCCCACAATGTTTTGCCATGATCATAAAGCGCATCAACTGGTTGCAGCCATGGTTTATCGGTTCCACCCCACACTTGTTTCCAGCTGCGCGTTGAGCCATCTGAACGCGTAAAATACGGTGTCACGACCGGGCGCCCTTGAAATGCGACGATCATGCCGCGCGTTGCATCAACCGCCTGTACACCCATGGGGTTTGTTTTCTCTGCAGCGTATCCTTTATACACTTGATCCCAAACGGCATGCACATCCCACAATCGATTTGGATATGATTTTCCATCGGGCAACAAAACATACGCATACGAACGCGCTGCAATATCAACTGCCTTTTGCAATTCAAGTGGATCGCCAGAGCCCGTTTCAATTAAACCCTTTAAATATTGTTCAAAAGGTAATTCATTAATCACCCAAAGACCAATCATTTTGTCGCTCCAGCGCAATTCCAAATTGCCACGAAAATCGTTATAGCTAATACTTTTGTTCCATTTTGGACTATCAGCTCGATCATGAATTACAAAACGACCATCCAGCGTTCGGGCCTTAAGTCGAAACAAATCAGGTGATGATGTTGCTACGCCATTCATGGTAATTAAATATGTTTTTCCCGGAATATCATATTGCCACAAAAATTTTGATCCGTCGGGAATTGATAAAAGTGATGAGCCATCTGGTGCGACAAAATCATAATCACCAATGGTACGAATCAGCGCGCCGCCATCAATCGTTCCAAGCGCAACACGAATATTTGGTTCCGCTTTTAATTGAATTGGAATTACACCAGATTCTGCAAGTGCAACTTCAACGGGCACACCAAAAGTGCCGCCAACTACTTCTTTTCCATCAGCATACAGTGTGCCGGATAAAAAATATGAGCCGGGCTGATCTGGTGCAACGATTTTAAAATCAAAAAAAGTAAGTGAGCCAATTTTTTCGCTGCCAGTCGGCGCCGCTAACAACGCCGCACCTGCCCATGAATCGTTTTGAAGCGTTGCGACATCAGGCCCATCGGCGCGCAGTTGCAACTTATTCCACGAAACGGTTCCAATATTTTTAAAACCCAAACGCATTTGCACTGATTCGCCAGGCTGCAAACGCAATTCAGTTGCGCTGCTAATTAATAATTTCGCAACACGCGGATTTGGAATCACTTTTGGTGCTTTTTTAACGACTTTCTTAACCGTTTTTTTTACGACAACGGTTTTTTTTGCAGGCGTTTTTTTCGTTGCTGCCAAAACCGAATGCGGCGCAGCGCAAAAACCAAAAATAGAAATGATAATACCGAGAACAATCAAAATCTTTCGCATAGGAAAGATTAGTATACCAAAAGTCCCATGCTTAAAGCAACGATAACCCAGTACCATGCCGCAAAATCATTTTTAAAATAAGGAATATCAACGATTCCGTGAATGAACAAAGTGCAAAACACTGCGAGCAGCGCCAAGCGCCAAGCATTTTCTTCAAAAGAAATAAATTTTATGTGCGCCAAGCGCCAAACCGTATATCCAAAAATAAAACTAAAACTTAACAAGCCCAGCAGCCCAAGCTCTGACCAGAGCGTTAAAATTAAATTATGCGGATATAAATATATTTCAACATGTTTGTTTGTATGAAAAGGTGCGACGCGCGTTTCGTACCCTGCAAGTCCTGCACCCACCAGTGGTCGCTGCTGCAATAACTGCGCCGTTTCTTTCCACATCTGAATACGCAATCCCCCAGAAAATCCTTGAAATAAAAATTGTTTCGCAAATGGCGTTCGAAGCGGCGTAATTGCAATGAGTATGGTACAAAATAAAATTCCAATTGCAACTTTTGCGCGCGTTTTTTTCCAAACTAACAAATAAATAAGTGCGGTTCCAAAAACTGCCGCAGAGGCGCCCGCAGATTTTCCGCATAAAAACGCAATGATTGCCAAAAAAGTTACGCCCCAAAACCAGACCCGCATTTTTTTCTGTTCAAGATATCCAGCAACAATCAAAAATGGAATTAAAAATTCAACATACAACCCGATGGCATTCGGATACCCAAAAACAGATGTGGCGCGCCGCGTTGCAGGCGCTGCCCAATACGAATTTGGAATTCCCCATCCAGTAATCATTTGAAAAATTGCATATACCGAAACCAAAAAAACCGGCACCGATGCGGCCGCGGCCAGTTCTTTTAATTGATGCGAATTTTTATATTCCAGAAAAGCGACACCGCCGACTACAAGGGCCTCTAAAATATATGCGCGAAAAATTCCAGCAGCTGCCATCAAATTTGGTGCAACAAAAATCGAAATGATTCCGGCAATAATAAATAATCCAACTGCAATTTTTATTGCGCGAGGAATTTTTTGCAAACGCTGAATTTTTTCTTTAGGCGCTTGTACTACGGTTACAATTTCTGCTGCCACTAAAATCAAAATTAAAATTTCAAAAACGGTAAATGGAATTCCAGCAACATGAAATCGCAACAAATACGTTGGTGAAAGCGCTAAAACAATACACAAAAATTTCCACATATTACCACGCAGTTATTTTATGAATTCCAAGAGACCAACCAACCGCCGCATATACTGCTGCGCCCACGGCCAAAATAAATACCACGGGTAGCGCCCCAACTGCCCATACCGCTGCGCTCATTACAATTGCAGCAACAAAGGCACGCGCCGCAATATCAAATTTAATTTTCGCACCAGTCGTTCGCAAAACCACATATGCCAAAATTACCGCAGCAAAAGCTTCTGATCCAAACGTTGCCCAACCAGCAGCCGTTGCGCCAAATCGCGGAATAAAAATTATGTACGCAGCGAGCGATAAAACCGCATCAGCTGCATATACCCACACCACACGCCGTTGTTTTTGAAGCACCACAATAAAATGACCAAACAAGGTGCTTATTGTTGCAGCCACAAACGCGCACAACAAAATACGCAGCGATGCGCCTGATGCCGAAAATTCTGATCCCGCCACAAAACTCATTAATCGCGGAGCCAAAATCATGCCACCAAACCAAACCGGTGCAGTAAAAATAAAAAATGAATTAAATGTTTTTTGCAAAATGCCGCGTGTACGTATCACATCTCCACTCGTCCACGCCGCGGTTGCAATTGGCAAAATAACGCCCATTACCATCACGGGCACCATCATTAAAATATCAATCACCCGATACGCCGCGCCATATAACCCAACCTCCGCAAGTGGACGCACAAAACGAAGCACCAACGTGTCCGCCTTCAAATATACCAAATTAAACATAATCGAAATTGCGATCGGTGCCGCGCGATATGCTAATTCGCGCATGACCGGCATATCCCAATTGAGCCGAAATGGTACAATTTTTTGAGCTGCAATAAACACGTAAAAAAAATTTATAATATTTCCGGCGGTTACGGCGCCTAAAAACCAAATTAGATTTTTTCCCCACGCTACTGCCAACAGTGTTACCAAAAACAAAACTACGCGCCCTGCAATTTCAGCTAACGTTGGATGTTGCATTTTTAAATGCTTCTGAAAAATTCCGACCAGCGTCTGTTGCAAACTTACAAAAAAGAAAGACCAGGTGGTCAAAGTGATTCCAAATTTTTCCAAGCCAGTGAGCGGGGCAAAATACGCAGCGATCGGCGCCAAGCCAAAAAGTATAAACGCCGAAAGCATGCGAAAGGTAAAAATCGTACTTACAATGCGCGATTCATCAGCGCCACGTTCAGAAATCATTTGCGCGGTAATCAGCGTAAGTCCCAAATCAGCAACGATCCCAAAAAAAGACAAAAAAGTTATAACCGTTGTGTATTCACCATAACCTGCCGGCCCCAGGGAGCGTGTTACCATGGCCACAACCGCCACGCCCAAAAGCGTGGAAATCACTTTTCCACTCATTTGTACTGCCGTATTTTGCGCAACCTGCTTAGTTAATGACATGGGCGCAGTATAAATTAAAAAAAAGGGCCCGTCGAGCACCCAGGTCTTTTGCTACGCCAGTTCGGCGTACTATTCCTGGATGCCCGAGCGGGCTGATCTGCCTGGCCTAGGCCGCTTTGGCCATGACCTTGCGTTGCTTGCCGCGAGTTTTGGCGGCGCGCTTCTTCTTTCTCGCGAGTGCTCGCTTGATCGGATCCCGCGGCTTCGGCGGCACCGTAATGCGTTCGAAATCCAGCTGTCCGCTGAGACGCTGGATGGCTTCTTGCCACGCCACGAGGAGCGGCCAGCCAACCTTCAAACGCGCCGTATCGACAGCGCGCACGCTCAAGCCGTAATACACGGTATCCGGATCCTGCTTGCACCGAAACGGCACGATCAAGCGATGCACAACGCACGCCTGAATCGAAGCGCTGACGTCCTCGCCATGGCTCAAGACGCGCAATTGATGCGTGCAGAGCAACCGCTCGGGACGAACAGCCCCCGCCGGAAGCCGCCCGGTCGAGACCAAGAAGAACCGGCTGACCACCTGCACGATCAATTCCGGAGAATGACCCATAGCAACTGCCAAATCATTGGCAAGCAGCACAGCGTCCTCTTCGGAGGTCAGCGTACGATGGACATTCCGCCCAACACCGCTCGGGCGATCCAAGTCGGATCGACCTGTCAAAGGAAACAACAAACTACTCATTCAACCCCCACTTCTTCTGTTGCGCCGTAGCGCGTTCGATGTCCCAATTTGTCTACCCCACTTCCGTTTGTGAAGCGACAATGACAATTGTTGCAAAAAAACAACCTTTTGTCAATGCCAAGTTTGTCAATAATAAAAAAAACGCCCGCCGAGCACCCAAGTTTTCGTTACGCCAGTTCGGCGTACTATTCTTGGGTGCCCGAGCGGGGCAGTTCACGGCGTGACAATCAGCATCAGACGCTGATAACAAGCTCTTGATGGCTCGCCAGGAGGGCGGCGGCAGCGCGGTCCACCGGCGCAGCAAACGGAGCGGTCACGAACGTCCAATGCATGAATTTCGCCGCGCTGGGCCAGTCCATGAGGAATTCCGCGTTGAGCCGTGTGTCAGCGATGCCAGCCGTCTTGACCGAAATGCCGTAATACTGCTCGCTGCCGTCCTGTTGGCAACGCAGCGGATCGATGATCTTGAACTCGACGCACGCCTTGAGCGACGGCAAATCATTCACATCGAAGCCCAAGGCGACCAACTCTGACCAACTCATCACGCGCTGCGGAAACCGCTGCGTGGCGCCGATGACGAACATCTTGAGCGCCGGAAACACGGCCTCAAGCGGAACATCCAACTGGCGCGCCAAATCGGCGACAAAATCGATGATCTGGGCATCGTCGCCGCCTTGCACAACACGGCGCTTGTGCGGCCGCCCGACATGCAATGGACGCGCCGTGCTTGAGTTGCCGCTGATGGCAATGCGTGGATCGTAACGTTTCATTCTATCCTCTCAAATTGTAATGGCGCCGAAGCGCAAATTTTAGGTACTTGTTTCGTCAAATCACGTCCTTACGCAAAGTGACAAAAAGAATTGTGTCACTAATTATACGTTTTGTCAAGGTGATCCTAACTTTTTATAAAAACAAAAAACCGCCCCGAAGGACGGTCTTTTGCGTTGCAATTGCAAACCGCTAATTAGCGGTCGCCGTAGCCACCACGATCGTTGCCGCCGCCGAAGCTGCGACCACCACCGAAACCACCGCGTGAGTTGCCACCGCCACCGAATGAACGTCCGCCTTCTGGCTTTGGACGTGCTTCAGTAACAGTAACGGCGCGGCCGTTCATCTGGTAACCATTGAACATGCTAATTGCCTTTTCTGCTTCTTCAAGAGTTGTCATTTCAACGAACCCAAAGCCCTTTGAACGGCCTGAGAACTTATCCATGATAATGCTTGCTGAGAGAACTGAACCAGCGGCTGAGAACATCTCTTTGAGCTGTTCGTCGTTGGTTGTGTATGGCAAGTTGCCTACGTACAATTTTTTTGAAGTCATACCTTATCGTGCAGGTCTTTTCGAGTCTTGCGACTCTCGCGAACACTGACACATTGTTTGGTTATTGAACACAATGTTTCGACCAGCACGGCAAGCGTTATTATTAAAAATTTGCTTTCGTGTGAACATTTGCGTATCTGGCGGAGAGGGAGGGATTCGAACCCTCGATGAGCTTTCACCCATACCGCTTTTCGAGAGCGGCGCCTTCAACCACTCGGCCACCTCTCCTGAGAGTGGGGCCAAATGGGCCAAAGCTAATATAGCACATTTCGAACAAGTTGTCCAGAGGCGCCATTCCAAAATAAAAACCTCGAGCAGGCCAGCGTATTGCACGCAGATCCCGTTCGAAGTTCGATCAGCCTCAGATGAGATTAGCAGTTTGCAGTGCAATGTCGATCACTACTGCATCACCATAATCAATTGAACCAAATTTCCCAAGTGGCTTTCCCCAGGCTTGCTTCCCGTAGTAGTTCGGAAAATCTTCCAGATGTTCCAAATGCACGACCAGAATGAGCACCTGCACCCGCTCCTGATGCGCTTGAACCACCTGAAAACCCTTAAACATGTCTTGTTCGTTCAATGCCCACTTCAGATCATTCGTTTCGGTGAACGTCGTGCCAAGTGCGTCCGCAATAATTTTTGCACTCATCCGAGCGCGCAAAAAAGTCGAACTCACAATGGCCGCTGTCTTACCGTCAACGTGCTGGCGCAAACGACCAGCAGTCTGAGTGATCTGCTCGCGCCCCCACTGAGTCAAAGGCCGCGAATCTTCCATCTCACACTGGCCATGCCGAACCAAAATCAGCTTCTCGAACATGAGACACCCCCTTGTTGCAACCTATTTCAGCACAGAGCAAAAATATAGTCAATCAAAACCGAATGCGCGTACGCCCTGCGTCTGGTTTTTCGGAATACGAAAACCAAACCAGCAACTTGCCGTGCGCGATCTCCGCCTTGCCGGTTGTGTGATCTACAGCGTATTCAAGTGGAATAGTAAAAGAATAATCACCCTCTTGGTGTTCTTTAATGTAGGCTTTGCCAAATTTATAGGATTCCGCGGCAGAAAATCGGCCTTCTATATATAAGGTATTTGCGTCTGCGGTAATCGTAAAAACATCATTACGCCCAAACGGCATGGTAATTACAACCGTATAATCATTTTTTCCTCTCGTAAATCCAATATCCTGAAGATGCAACATAATATTTTTTTGAATGGTATAATTATAGTATGCCACATAAAAATTCATCCGTGCAAGTTGACACCACAACTGGCCTGAGTGCCACACAAGTACTTGAGCAACGAAAAACCTTTGGAGAAAACGTAATTCCTCGCCCACCACTTCCCGGCCCTTTTGCAATTTGGCTCCGCCAATTTAAAAGCCCGCTCATTGGTGTGTTACTTTTTGCAGCCGCAGCGCTTTTTATAATTGAACACGCAACCGATGCATCAGTTATTTTATTTGTTTTACTTTTAAATAGTTTTATTGGCGCGTTTCACGAATATCGCGCAGCGCAAAGTATACTTGCTCTGCGCGCGCTCACACCGCACACCGCAGTGGTGCGGCGCGATGGACAAGATATTACTATCACGTCCGCCGAGGTTGTTCCAGGCGATCTTTTATTGCTAACCGAAGGCGATGGCATTGTTGCGGATGCAAAATTTTTGCAAACAAATTACGTGCGTGTTAATGAATCAACGCTCACGGGTGAATCAATTCCTGTTCCCAAAGACGCGGCAAATGTAAAACAAAAAATAATTTTTGCCGGCACCTCCATGACACATGGAAATGGTATTGCGCTTGTTACCGAAACTGGCGCGCATACGCGTCTTGGAAAATTAAGCGCTTCGCTGCGCCCCACACGCACGCCAACACCACTTGAGTATGATTTGCGCATGTTGTCGCGCGTTGCTGTAATTGCAATTTTAATTTTAACTGCATGTATTTATGTACTTGGTGTGCAATCAGGTTTGGCGCCACATGAAATGGCGCTTATTGCGGTTGCGCTTGCGGTATCTGCAATTCCTGAAGGTTTGCCAGCCGTATTAACAATTGTGTTAGCCACAGGCATGCGCCGTTTAGCGCGCCACAACGTGCTAGTTAAAAAATTATTTGCCGTCGAAGCGCTCGCGCAAATTCGTATTTTGGCACTCGATAAAACCGGCACCATAACTGAAAATAAATTAATCGTTTCCGAGCTACGTACGCCAGCACGTGCAATTACCCTATTAGATGCCGCTAATTTATTGCCGCACGAAAAACATATTGCCGGCCGATTGCACGCACATAGCACACAACACTTACACGCAGATCCAACTGAAAAAGCATTCGTACATTTTGCAGAAAAATTAAATGCCGAAGCGCAAGCAGTACTTCGCACTATTCCGTTCGATTATGAAACAAAATTATCACACGCTTTTTTTGCAAACGCGCATTCGTTAGTTGGCGCACCTGAAGCAATTTTATCAACCTGCGACAGTGTGCAATATGGCGACGATGATGTTCGTCCGATGACCACGCACGAACGTGGTGCGATCGCTGCCGAAATTCAGCAAATGGCCGAACGTGGATTACGCGTTGTTGCGGTAGCGCATAAAAAAACAACGGAACAAAATCATCAAGGACCACTTACCCATTTTATTTTTGAATGCTTATTAGGTTTATCCGATGCGATCCGCCCTGAAGCCGCATCAACGATTGCACGCATCAAAGGCGCCGGTATCCGCGTGATTATGATTACCGGCGACCTGCCGGCAACAGCGCGCACCGTTGCAGCGCAAGTTGGAATTTTTGAACGTGGCGATCATGTTATCACGGGCGCAGAATTAAAAAATCTTTCTGATTTAGAACTGCGTACTTTATTTCCACGTGCTTCAGTTTTTGCACGCGTAAGCCCAGAAGATAAATTACGCATTATTAATTTATACGAAAAAATTGGCAGCACCATTGCCATGACCGGCGATGGTGTGAATGATGCGCCATCATTAGTTGCGGCGCATTTAGGAATTGCGATGGCAAAAAATGGTACCGATGTCGCGCGCCACGCTGCAGATATTTTACTACTCGATGACAAATTAGATTCATTACTTGCCGCCATCGATGAGGGCCGCACCATGTATGGCCGCTTGCGCACTGTACTCACGTATTTAATCTCAAGCAACTTTGGTGAAATTTGTATTATTGCAACTGCAATTTTTTTGCGTTTGCCGGTTCCACTTACTGCCGCGCAAATCATTTGGCTCAACTTAGTCACCGACGGTTTTTTAGATGTTGCGCTTGCGGTTGAACCGAAAGACGAAAAACTTCCGACGCCAAATTTTCGCCGCAGCAAATATCTGCTGCGCGCTGGCGATTTGTGGAGCATGGCAAGCAGCGGTTTAATCATGACCGTGGGCTCGTTATTTTTATTTATGCATCACACGGATTTAAATTTAACCGAACGTCGCAGCGCGATGCTCGTGACCATGGCGATGTTTCAATGGGTTCATGCATGGGCACTTCGCAGCGAACGACGATCAATGTTCGCCACATCACTAACTAAAAATCCATTTTTGATTGGCGCAACGGTTATTGTTTTAGCGCTGCAGTGTATCGCGCTGTATGTGCCGTTCATGAATAATTTACTCGGCACCGCACCAGTCAGCGCGTCAATTTGGGGCGAAGCATTTTTAATTGCGTGCAGTGTTATTGTTTGGGAAGAGCTGCGGAAATATTTTCGACGCAGGAGATAAAAAATTCCTTGTCTTTAGGGTGCGACAAAAGTTCTGCAACACTTTGCAGATCAACCCAACGCGCTTCGGGATGATGCGGATCCGTCGGTGCTAACGTTTCTTGCGTGGTTCGATACAAAAAAAATTCAATGTGTTTCATTTCAGTTGGATCATCGCCCACGCCGCCACGTGCAATTCGAGGGCGCATATAGCTGCCTAGTGGCGCAACAAATTCTAATTCAGTAATACCGGTTTCTTCGGCGATTTCGCGCGCTGATGCAGTGCGGGCATCTTCGCCTGGATCGATATGCCCTTTTGGCAACGACCACGAATCGCCGTTTTGATTAGTAACTAAAACTTGTCCGCGAGCGTTTAATACCACGCCGCCAGCTGAATAGGTCGTTTGCATAGTGGCGACAGTATACTATACAATCCAAACATGAATGTAGCTGTGATAATTCCCACCTGCGAACGACCCGCAAGTTTGGCGCGCGCTGTTGCAAGTTTGGGCGACGCTAAAATTTTTATTTCGCACGACGATGCCGGCCGTTTTGGCCCCGCAAAAACACGTAATCGTGGAGCACGAAAAGCGATTGCAGCAGGAGCAAAAATTTTAGTTTTCATGGATGATGATTGCATCGCGGCGTCGGATTGCGTGGAAAAATTAATTGCCGCATTTGAAAATTCTGGAGTTATTGCCGCAGCAGGCGCGGTAATTTATCGAGCCGATGGATATGTTGCCGGCGCAAATGAACGCGCGGTACAAAATCCAAATGCTAAATGGTTTATGGGCGCACTTTGCGCGGTACGGGCAAAAGATTTTTTAGCAGTCGGTGGTTTCCCAGAGAATTTTCGCGTGTATGAAGATAAAGCACTGGCGCTCGCACTCGCCATGCGTGGTCGCATTGCGCACATTCCCGCAGCGCGCGTGTATCACGAAGCATCATTTTGGACACCAGAAATGCGCGTGCGCCATACGGACCATTTAACCTACTGGCCGCGATTGGCCGAACGAAATAATTTGTGGTCCGATCCTGCAGATCCACCACCGCTTTTTTGGCGTCATATTTTACTGCCGCGTGATTTTGGATCCATCATCAAAAATTTTTTTAACGCGCACGGACAAATGTTACTGCGTCAACGGATTACCCTCTGGCGGGTCCAAATCAAACAAATCAGTAAGACTCGAAATTTGCCAAAGCTGTTGATCTTCTAAACGATGGCGCACACCTTGAAGACGAATCTTCTCTCGCTGAACAAATTTCCAATCGCGAATCATGCGTCTGACGCACTCACTGCGCGATGAAAGCTGATGCTTTTTGACTTCAGCATCTAAGATTTCTTTTAGCTCTGGGGTCAAGGAGACGGAAACTATTTTTCTCATATAACTGTTTTGTATTACAGTGTAATAAAACAGTCAAACAAACAATTTGGGATAAGCTGGGGACAACCCCGCAAACATTGACCGCACACCAAAATACGGGTATTCTAAACGCACCTGACCCTGTAGCACAACGGATAGTGCAGTAGCCTTCTAAGCTATTGATAATGGTTCGATTCCATTCGGGGTCAATAAAACTTTCAAAATGCGCATCAATAAATATTTTACCGATCAGGGCTATTGCAGCCGCCGCGAAGCAGACCGACTTATCGAAGCCGGTCGTGTTCAAATTAACGGCAAAACTGCCAAACTCGGCGATCAAGTTTCGCTCGAAGACGTCGTCACACTCGACCGCAAAAAAATCGACCAAAAACAGCCGGCAATTTATATCATGTACAACAAACCTTTTGGCGTTACGTGTACCACGGATCTCAAAACGCCAAAAAATATTATTGAATCAATTAATTTTCCGCAGCGCGTGTTCCCTATTGGCCGCCTCGACAAACCATCAACGGGTTTAATTTTTCTCACCAACGACGGCGACATCGTAAACAAAATTTTGCGCGCGCAATATGGCCATGAAAAAGAATACGAAGTCGAAGTGAATGCAGAATTCCCCCAAGAATTTCTTAAAAAAATGTCATCGGGCGTAAATATTGGTGGCTACATTACCAAACCATGTAAAATCAAACGCCTTGCCGAAAATAAATTTTCAATTATTTTGACCGAAGGCAAAAATCGCCAAATCCGCCGAATGACTGAGGCCTGCGGATTCAAAGTGAAGCGTCTTCACCGCATTCGTATCATGAATGTTAAAATTGCCGACCTTGCCGAAGGACAATGGCAAGAAATTCCAGCGGCAGAAATGCTTGAGCTTAAAAATATTTTAGATAAGCAACCGAATAATCCCGCACCTGAACTTGATATTGAGGAATAAGGGCTTGACTTTTTCGCCTCATCTGTTATTGTAGCTGCGCAGAAACTCTGCAAAACCCGTTCCAAGGAGATCGTCATGACCGTTCCTCACACTTCCTATACCGCAGATCAAGCGAGCCCATCGGTGCTCTTCGATTCCATGCGCCACGACGCAAAAGTCTTGGCCGAACTGGTGCTCAAACACCTGAAACCCAAGCACTTGAATCCCGGACAGCCGGTTTACCTGGCCGCCACGTTTCCGGACGACCCAGAGCTTTCTGGCGTCCCGGCCGTGGCCCAAATCCACACCTGTGGCGACGCGGCCGCAACCCTGCCCAGCGAGCGTACGCTGTACCTGGAGCGCGCGCTGCAACGCATTGACGTGCTCACGCAACATCCGGGCATCAAAACCAGCTGGCATTGGCGCACCGAAGGAAAGCCACGAGAAGTTGGCCAGCGGGGCGGCGGTGTGCGCACGCACAAGCGTCTGATCGCAATCGCGGGGCTGGGCGAGCCTTTCAGCGAGGCGGTGGCCCTGGTGTTGGCCGTCACGTATCACGAGCTCACCCACAAAGAAGCCCTCGCGCTCACGCGCCCGAAGGCAAAAGCGGCCCGCGACCGCAATCCGTTCTTCGCGGTGCTCTACATCTTGTGGCAGAACCACCGCGGCCTGCTGACGCAATAACCCGCTTGCCAAGACTTATTTGAGGCTTTTAGCCAAAAAATCGGTTGCGGCAGCGGCTTTTTTATTTCAAAAGACCACGCCACCATTGACAAAATCGGCATTTTGTGCGTATAATGGCTCTACAAAATCTATGAAAACCTTTTTTGCCTACATTGCAGCGTTTTCCACCCTTTTGTTTCCTGCAATTGCCAGCGCACACACACATTATGTCGATGACTCAACCTATTCGAGCCGTCATTTTGGCGCTACAAATACGGTAACTTACAGCAATTTTACTAATGTATATAAAGCAAACGATCCGCGCTATATTTATGAGTACAATTTGCTCCATGCAACTGGTGCCGTAAACCAAACAAGTACTTATTACGCACCATGTAACCGAAATATTACACGCGCGCCGTTATATATTCGTGCAATTAACCTTACGTATGCGCGAGTTTCTCCAAATAGTTACAGTTCTGTTGTGCGCATGGTTGTGCATGGTAATAACTTTTTGGTGTCTGGCGAAACC
>CAITMK010000006.1 GCA_903893485.1 Candidatus Magasanikiibacteriota bacterium | reverse complement strand
GCATCGCGGCCAACTGCGGCCAAACCTTTGCGCGCATATTTATCTGCAACCTTGCCTGTCATGGCGTTAATCGATTGCGATAAACCGCCTGATAATTTAACCGCCCACTGGGCACCCAAAATAAATAATATAATTGGTGTAAAATAAAGTGCCAAATTAGACCATTTTGAAATTTCCGATGATGCAACTGTTTGATCTTGCGAGGCAGTTGCACTTGTGGAAGTTAATGAAGCGGTTGCGTTTGAAGTTTCATTAAACAGCGCCCCCTGCTGTTGTGCCTGCTTTGTTAAATTAAACGAATCCGCGCTCACTGCAATGGAGGCAAGTGAAACCCAAATTACAAACGCAACGATTGGGCCGGCAAGTAATTCTTTTTCAAAGGCATGCCACCATTTGTCAGAAAATTTCTTGGTCATTGGCAACACCTTAAGTACAAACGCAAGTGGGGATGCGATGATCAAAAACCACAATGTTAAAATGCGGCCAATTAAAACTGCAAGCATTGAGACGACGGCAACGATTGCAAAAATAATCAAAACAAAACTAAAAAGTTCACTGGTGATTGATGAAAACCAGTCACTTGCAATTGTCGACAAATTTGATACATCCGGCGCATTTAAATTCGCCGACGCCAAATGAAGAAAGGATCCTATTTGAAACATCTTCACAAAGTTGCCTGCAGCGGTACCAGAAAAACCAGATACAAACGTCATCATCACAACTTGCGCCGCGTCGAGCATTAACCCGCAAATCATTTTACTAAAGTTCACCAAAATTGCAGCGATAAAAAAATCGCCCAGCATTTTTTGCGCTTGGTAATGGTGCGAATCAAAAATAACGCCGAATGCGATAACCAAAAGTGCCACCACCAAAAACATGTTGGCGATGTCACGCGTAACTGCCCAGCCGATGGTAACAATTGGTGCGCCCAAAAAACTATTATATTGGCTCACACCAATGAGCATGTTCACAAAAAACAAAAAAAGACCAAACGCAAGCCCCCAAATCATGTGGACCACCAAGTAAATTACAAAAACCCAAACTGCAAAACTAATTGCAGCGTCTTTAAAAACTAGAAACGCCGCAATCATTGCTGCGATACCCGTGATGCTTGCATGAGCTGCAAACGGAGTAAAAAGTGCGGTAGCTAACACGGATGCGTATCCAAAAAATCGCGCGCGATACAAAAATTTTGTAGCGGCTGATTTTATTTTCGTACCAAATTTTAAAATATTCGAGAGCATGGTATTTCGCTGCTAAGTATAGCACGCTTTGATGAAAGATTTAATATTTTTTTGAGATCAAAATCGATACTTATCCACCATTAGTTTTGCGTAAGAAAAAATTATCTTAATTTTGCTAACCTAAAGGCTTTTTTGTAATGCAGGCCTTGACAGAATCTGGATTTCGTGCTATGGTGCTTGTGAGTCTCAGCGACAACTCTAACCAGTCGCAATGGAGGGACCCAATGGCTACCTACACGCGGGCCTTCACGGCCCTGGTTATCTCGTTTCTGTTCATCGCCGCGTGCGGCACCACCGTCCACCAGGACCCGACCGACATGGTCTCGTCCGACGGCGGCGCGGATGCCAGCATCGGCAGCGATGACCTGAGCGGCGCGGACACAGAAATCGATGCGGGCAGTGATGCTGGCAACGATTCCACGGACGTGGTTGGCCAG
>CAITMK010000005.1 GCA_903893485.1 Candidatus Magasanikiibacteriota bacterium | reverse complement strand
TCAAGCCGGTGATCGAGTATTTCACGCCGCGCACACTGCTCGGCATGACAGCAACGCCACATCGCGCCGACGACCGCGACATCCGCGAGACGTTCGGCGACGCAGTGGTTGAGGTAAACTTGGAAGAAGGGATCGCAAATGACTGGCTCACGAAAGTGGACTACCACTTGCTGTCCGATCACCTCAGCAAACGTGCGGTGAACGAGATGCTCGCACAGTTGCAGGGCGGGGGCACTAAAGTCTCCATCAAGCAGCTCAATCAAACCGTCTTCATCGAGCGGCGTGACGAAGAAATCGTGCGCAAGATCCTGGAGTACGGCGATCGTGCGATCGTCTTTTGTGCGACAGTGCAGCACGCGAATCGGATGGCTGAAAAGCTGCCGAACGCGGCGACGCTCCACTCGGAAAACAGCTCCTACGAAAATAAGCGGGCGCTGCGGGAGTTCAAAAGTAAAAAGTTGAATTTCCTGGTGGCGGTCGACAAGTTGAACGAGGGGATCGATATTCCACATGTCGAACTCATCGTTTTCTTGCGGGCAACGGACAGCCTCAGAATTTTCCTGCAGCAGCTCGGTCGTGGACTGCGCACGCTGGAGGGGAAAGAAAAGGTGACCGTGCTCGATTTCGTTGGCAACTGCGATCGGGTGGCGATTGTGCAGCAGCTCGTGGATCGGATCAAGGATTATTCCATGCAAGGTCAAGTCGAGTATGACAAGGGCCCGTTCTTCATTCCGGGGGATGGGTTCACGTTCGCGTTCGACGACACGATGCGGGAACTGCAGGACATCCTGTTTTTGCTTCGGCAGAAGCGGTATGTTTCTGAGATCCCGCATTTGGCGGCGGAGTATTCGCCGAAAAATGAGTTGCCGGCGAGTGAGGTGATTGTTGGAACGCACAAGAAGGTTTTGTGGAAATGTCAGATAGGGGCGTGTGGGCATGAGTGGAAGGCAGAGGTTCAGAGTCGAGTTGTTGGGAGAGGTTGTCCACTGTGCGCAAACATGGTGACAAGTGATCAAAATTGTATGAGCACTACTCACCCTCAACTCGCAAAAGAGTTTCATCCAACACGAAATGCGCCGCTTACGCCTGGGAACGTGATTGCAGGAACTCATAGAAAAATCTGGTGGAAATGTCAGGTGTTAACTTGTGGGCATGAGTGGAAGGCGGGCGGCGGCGATCGAGTAAAGGGAAGAGGTTGTCCACTGTGCGCAAACATGGCGACAAGTGATCAAAATTGTATGAGCACTACTCACCCTCAACTCGCAAAAGAGTTTCATCCAACACGGAATGCGCCGCTTACGCCTGGGAACGTGATTGCAGGAACTCATAGAAAAATCTGGTGGAAATGTCAGGTGTTAACTTGTGGGCATGAATGGAAGACTTCAGGTTGTCATCGTACACAAAAAAGCGGTTGTCCAAGGTGCAGCAAGCTTCGTTCCTGGATAATTCGCCGTCAGAAAAAGCAATCTGTTTCCGCCATGAACTTGATGGCGACGTCGGAAGCTGAAAAGTAATCAAAAAAATTAAGACCTCGCCATCACGTTGAAACACACGTGGTCGCGAGGTCTCTTTATTTTTTAATTTGTTGGCGATTCGCAAGTGCCCCTGCGAGCGTCACTTCATCCGCATATTCCACAGAACCGCCAGCCGGCAAACCGGTCGCCAAACGGGTACGCGCCACTGGTAATCCAGCCAATTGTTTTTCAATAAACTGTATCGTTGTTTCACCCTCGATCGTTGGGTCAAACGCAAAAATTATTTCCTCCGCGCCGCCGGCCGCACGTGCAACCAACTCCGAAATCTTTAAATGCGCGACGCCCGCATCATGCATCGGGTCAATGAGTCCACGCAGTACATGGTACACGCCACTATACGCGCCAACCTTTTCCAGGGCAAAAATATCCTGCGGCTCTGCAACCACACAAATCGTTTTTTTGTTGCGCTTGTCGCTTGCGCAAATTTCGCACGGCGATTTTTCCGCGAATGTAAAACACACTTCGCAGGAGCGAACATTATTTTGCAACTCGTCGAGTGATCGCGTCAAACGCGTCACTTCGCCGCGCCCCGCCTTGAGTAAATGCATAACAAAACGCTCCGCGGTTTTGGGGCCAACACCAGGGAGTCGTTTAAAAACATCAACTAATTGTTGAACGGATTTTGGGCGCGGATTCACAGGTCAGTTACTTTTTACATTCCTGGCATTTTGAAATCGCCCATGTGGCCTTTCATTTTTTCTGCCATTGCTTTGTGGCATTTTTTCATGGCATCGTTGGATGCGTCTTTTATTAAATCCTGCAAATGTTTTTGCTGGTTAGCGGCCAAAAGTGAAACATCGATTTCAACATTTAAAATTTCTTGCGCACCATTCATGGTGATTTTAACTTTGCCAAATCCAGCAGAGCCGGTCACAATTTCTTGTGACAACGTTTCCTGAATTTTTTTAGCACTGTCGCGCATGTCTTGGAACTGTTTGAGTTTTTGAAACATAGTTATTGATTATGATGAGTATCAAGGTTGCGGAAATTGGCCGTGCGTTCGTTGAAGACCAATTTGATTTCGCCGGTTGGGCCGTTACGATGCTTGGCAATGTGGATTTCCGCGATGTTGCGCTCTTCGTTGGAAATTTCCTCTGGCCGATAATTACGATCCGCGGATTTGCGATAAATAAACATCACGATATCCGCATCCTGTTCAATACTACCAGATTCACGAAGGTGCGACAATTTTGGAATCGCTGGTTTGGATTGCTCCACTGCACGCGAAAGCTGCGACAGGGCAATGACTGGCACATTAAGTTCACGCGCCAAATTTTTTAGACCACGTGAAATTTCAGAAATTTCCTGCACGCGATTGTCGGAGTTGCTGTTGCCAGATTTACCTTCCATGAGCTGTAAGTAGTCGATGATGATAAGACCAAGGCCTTGTTCCATTTGTAATCGGCGGGCTTTGGTGCGGATTTGGGTGATATTGAGACTTGCGGTGTCATCCAAAAATAATGGAGCTTCCGCAAGCGTGCCCATGGCATGTGCCAGGCGAGCAAAATCATCGGAACCTTCGCGATCACCCAAATTACCGGTGCGGAGTTTCCACAAATCGATGTTAGCTTCGGCACAAAGCAATTTATCAACGAGCTGCTCTTTGGACATTTCCAAGCTGAACATGCCGACCGCTACTTTATGCTTGGTAGCGGCGTGGCGCGCAATGTCGAGCGCGAAACTGGATTTACCCACAGATGGACGAGCCGCAAGAATAATGAGATCAGATTTTTGCAAACCAGACATTAAATTGTCCAGCGCAAAAAAACCACTTGGTACGCCGCGCAATTTGCCGTGTTCACGATGCATTTCATCGATACGTTCAAACGCGCCATCTAAAACCGCGCTAATTGGTGTGAAGACCTGTTGCGCAAACGAATTTGAAACGCCGTAAATTTCGTGCTGCGCTTTATCGAGCGCGTCTTCGACGTCATCGGCTTCTTCGTAGGCAATGCGGTTAATATTTTCCGCGGCCTTTAAAAGACGGCGCAAAATACCTTTGCGGTGAACGATTTGCGCATAGTTTGCAACGTGCGCCGCGGTTGGCACCATGTTGGTGAGCATTGCTAAAAAGCTGTTGCCGCCAACTAAGTCGAGCTGCTGTTTGTCTTTGAGGCGGTTGCCAAGCGAAAGTAAATCAATTGGTTCGTGGCGCGCGGAAAGTTCGGCACAGGCTTCAAAAATAATTTTGTGAGCTTCACGATAAAAATCTTCGGGCGTGATCAAGTCGTGAACGCGAAAAATCGCTTCTTTATCAATTAAAAGCGCGCCGAGCATAGATTGTTCGGCTTCGTCGTTGTGCGGTGGGATGCGACCGATAAGATCAGCCATAGGGAGGAGGTATGGTATGCACATCTTACGCTACCGGGGACCAAACCACCAGATGGGTAATACACATGTTATGCACATGGATATAGCGGTGAGAGGTTATTGACATTTTTTTAAAATTGTGATAGCGTTTGGGCGCGATTCAACGCATGACAAGGAGATGAAATGAAACTCACGCAGCTCGTCGGACCTGAACTGGCCCGGCAAATCAAGGAAGCGTTCGAGAAAGGGACGATTTTTACAATGCCATTTCAGCGTTTCACCGGGCCGGTGCTTCTCGTTGGGGAGCATTTGCTCGGTAGCACTGGTCGGCCAGATCGCGAACGGGACAGCATCTGCTCCCCGACCGGCGATTTGCCCATGACGAAGCAGGAGAATCTCGGCACGCTTACGTTTTACGAGGCGGAAGGTGGGGAACGCCTGGTGGTGTTCTCTCCGGCCAAGGAGCACTACGTCTCACAGTGCCTGTCCGCGGGCTTCGTCTATCGCTTTGGCGTGGGGGATTTCGCGGTCGAGTTTTTTGACGAGGGGCCACGCAGCATTGGGGCGTCGCTCTACTTCGACCGGACCGATCCGAGCACGAGCTGGGGCCAGATCTACGCCGAACAGGGCATTCCGGGCATCGTGGGCTGGAATGAGAGCGCGCGTGGCATCGGTCATGGCAAGATCGCCCTCACGAACGATTCGTGGACGCACCTGCAGCAGATGCTTGAAGCTTGGATTCCCGCCAAGTCGTAGGCCGCAAGCGCGCCAATCACAATCGCCCTCCTTTGAACCACGAACTTCGGTGGCAGAGGAGAGGCGATTTTTTATTTTATGGAATTACGTTATACTATAATCATGAAAATTGTCCACATTACGAATGTATTTGGTGAATTTGGCCGCGGTGGTGCAGAAAATTTGGTTGCGCGGGTTGCCGCTGCACAGGCAGGTCAGGGGCACGAGGTCCATGTGTTTACCACAGTGCCATGGAATGCTCGTGGTGTTGAGGTACTCGCAAATGGCATAATAGTACACAAACTTTTTCACTGGTGTTTGTTTTTAAACGGCCAGGGAAAATCAGAACTCGAGCGCACGATAAATACCGTTTGGACTTTTTTTAACGTGCCACTCGCAATTGAAGTTTGGTTACAATTAAATAAAATTCGCCCGAATATTATTCATACGCACAATTTAGCAGGCACCAGTTTTTTAATTCCACGGCTTGCACAAAACATTTCAAAACACATTCACACGGTGCACGATATTCAATTAATTATTCCATCGGGCCGCATGCAGGCTGGCGAAGAATTTGCACCGCACAATCATTCGCGCGCAGTGCGCATGTATCAGCGTATGACGCGCATGTGGTTTGGAAATCCGGCGGTCGTAACGGCCGCATCAAATTGGCTTTTGCAATATTATAAATCACAAAAATATTTTTCGCGTTCGCACATGGAATTGGTGCGGCAATTTTTTGTTGCTGCGCAGCCACCAGGTTCAATTCGCCGCGCGCGATTCACGATTTTATTTGCGGGCGAACTTTCGGAAAGCAAAGGCGTCAAAATGCTGGTTGATTGGTTTGTAAAATTTGCGCACGGATTATATTTGCCGCTTGATCTATTTATTTTTGGCGCCGGGCCGCTGCAAGAATATATTTTGGCCGCCGCCGCACACACACCAGAAATTCATTTTGAAGGATCCGTTGCGCCAGATGTGCTCGCTGAATACATGCGCTCGTCGCACGTTGTAGTGGTGCCATCGCTCATTTACGAAAACTCGCCAAACGTAGTTATTGAAGCGCTCGCGTGCCATACGCCGGTTTCGGTATCAGATATTGGTGGCGCCGCGGAATTAATTGCGGCAAACCCACAAAACGGCTGGGTTGTGGAGCCTACAACCGATGCATGGGAGGCGCACCTTACGTGGCTGGTTCAAAACCAGCAGGCTGTGCTAGAAAAGGATCCTGTGCTATTATCAAGCGCAGACGCCGCAACTCACTTCTTGAATTTATATGAACAAACTTAGCACCCTTATTGCGCCAACGGGCCAGGATTACGAACTTTTGGATAGTGGCCTTGGCGAAAAATTAGAACGATACGGAAGTGTGATTATTGCGCGCCCCGATCCGCAGGCTCTGTGGCCTAAAAATTTGCCTCCAGCCGATTGGAAACGCGCCCACGCAACGTTTACGCGCGATGAAAAAAATGCGCAGTGGCGCATCAAACCAGGCACTCCAGAGCGCTGGGAAATTTCCTATGGCGGGCTCAAATTTTGGATCAAGCCGACCGCGTTTAAACACACCGGGCTTTTTCCGGAGCAGGCCAGTAACTGGTCGTGGATTGCGGATTCGATCAAAAAAGCCAACCGTCCAGTTTCTGTAATTAATTTATTTGGATATACCGGCGGCGCATCACTCGCGGCCGCACAAGCTGGCGCTGAAGTGTGCCACGTGGACGGCTCCAAAACGTCCGTGCAATGGGCGCGCGACAACGCAAAAATTTCTGGCCTTTCAGAAAAACCAATTCGCTGGATTCTCGACGACGTTCGTGGATTTTTAAAACGCGAAATCAAACGCGGCAAAAAATACGATGGCATTATTTTGGATCCACCAGCATTCGGCCACGGCGCGGACAAAGAAGTTTGGAAAATCGAAGACGACTTTTTGCCATTTTTGCAACTCTGCCGCGAAGCCATGACGGACCAGCCACTATTTTTTCTCATAAACGGCTACGCATCGGGCTATAGCGCAATCGCATACGAAAATAATTTGCGTGGCCTGTTCGACGGTGGCGAAATTGAAATTGGCGAATTAACGTTGCAAGAGCTGGGTGATATGAAACGTTTGTTGCCAGCCGGAATCTTTGCACGTTGGCGCTCCGTATGAAGTTAGATGTCTTATACGAAGACAATCATCTGATTGCGGTTTTTAAACCCGCGAATCTTTTGGTGCAGGGCGACATCACGGGCGACGTGTCGCTCATGGATGAAATTAAAAATTATTTAAAAGAAAAATATAACAAACCCGGAAATATTTTTTTGGGTTTGCTGCACCGTCTTGATCGGCCAGTGCAGGGAATTGTGCTGTTTGCAAAAACAAGTAAAGGTGCGTCGCGTTTATCAGAGCAATTCCGTGAACACACGATCCAAAAAATTTACACCGCAGTGGTAAGCGGGCAAACGCCAAAAACGGGCACGCTTGTAAGTTATATTTTAAAAGACGAAAATAAAAATAAAGTTGAAGTGTTCGACACGCCACATGGCGGCGCACTTCGCGCAGAATTATCTTTCGAAACGTTGGCAACAAATAAAAATTTTTCACTCGTGCGCATCGCACTTAAAACCGGCCGCCCACACCAAATTCGCGCACAATTTTCTCACATCGGCCATGCGCTCGTCGGTGACACCAAATACGGTGGGCAAAAAAATTCAGAATTATTATTGGCTGCAACAGAATTAAAATTTACCGGCGCCACCGATAGCGCGTCACATGAAATCAAAATTGAAGTGCCGGAATCATTTTTAAAATTTGTAAAATAAAAACGCGACCCGAGGCTGCACGTGTGTGTGCCAAGGGTCGCTTGTTGCGACGTGTCCGCGCTTGGTGAGGCTACGACCAAAGATTCATAAAAAAGTTGGAGGAATCGGTGCTGACGTGCGGCGGCGACTCACTTTTGAAAGATCTGCATGGTTAGTCCTTTTTCACTTCGGGTTTTTTGACCCTGACGTCTGTCGCCAGGATATCCAACATGGCCACGAGGAACGCGATCGTAAAAAGCAGGCTTACACCAAACATTCCCGACGTGTAGATACACTGCCAGTCATTGTCGGGGATTTGTGCTGCTTCAATCATTTTTTCACACGCTTTATCGGTCAAGGCAGACAAAGCGCTCAAGCCAGAGCTGATAATGAGTATCCACACCCACAAATTCATGCGCGGGCGTGGCTTTGGGCCAACCTGCGGCGTCGGAAAACACAGCTCCACGAAGCGTCCAATCGTTAGCCGCGCAAAGAGCACGACCAGGCCGTTGCCGACTAGCAACGCGCCCGCAAAAACCAACATTCCGGTCATTTGCCCCTCCAAATCAGGTTTGTCAAAGGCGGTGTTGCCCATGACCATTAAAAAACTACCATTTTTTAGCCAAATTTGTCAAACTCGGCACTGGGCGCCATTGACAAAATTCGCAAAATCTGCTATTCTGCTTAGTCAGCTCAATTGGGGCCGGCACTTACTTATTAGTTATATGACTCTCAAACGTCCAAATTCCCGTGTACTCGCCGCACTTGTTGCAGCAGTATTCGGCGCATCAGCGCTTGGCGGCGTACTGTACAAGACGTTTGTCCCTACAGCGGCCCGCGCAGGTGCAGAATACACTTACGCATCAGAGCCGCAGTGGTACAATGGCCCGGTCGCACACCCAGTGCTTTCTGGCAAAAACATGGCTTTCGTCACTTTGTGGGAAGGCAATGGTTTAAATTTGTACGTCACTGACTTAGATGCCCACAAGGATTCAAAGATTACGATTAATCAATCCTTAAGTGCTGGCGCATCACTTCCATCAATCACTGAAAATTATATTTCATGGATGGAAAATCGCAATAACAAGTATCAAGTAAACTTGTTTGAACGTTTTAACTACACCACGAATCAGATTGCGGACAGCATGAATCAAATCGGCCGTCCAGCTACTGATGGTTCACATGTGGTGTGGGCAGAAGCCAACGATGACTCGTTTGGCTCAAAGATTCGCTCATACAATATTTCATCAACCAACCTTGAAACGTTGGCTTCAGGCGGCTGGGTATCAAACCCAGTGATCGCGGGGAAATATGCAGCTTGGTTTCAGACCACTGCATCATGCAACTCTCTTGCGTATCGTTTATGTCGCCCAGACGAAGCTGTCGGCAATATGGTGGTGTATGATTTTGGATCACGCCAGCTCCGCACCGTTGCGCAGAACGTGATTGTGAAATACGACCCAACGATGACTGAAACACGCCTGATCTGGACCCAAAAGTTTGGAACACAGTATGATTTGGTTCAATATGATCTGACAAATTCAGTAACGACACGCTTAACTAATACAGATGTAACAGAAGCGTATCCCGTGACAAGTAATGGCCGCGTAGCTTTCTTGGCGATTCCGCCAAGTGGGTATCCACGTATTGCCAATGTGCTTGATCTGAATACAAATGTAGTGGATGCAATGCCATACGCTGGTTATAACCAAGAGTATGTGACCATTTCGGGTAACCGCGTGGCATGGCAGGAAGTTCGTACCGATAGCCGCATTTATATCTATGACTTTACAAAGCCAAATGCAGCTGCAACTGGTGAACAAGATTTTGACCATGATGGTTTGACCTTGTCACAAGAAACCGCAGCGCACACCAGCGATATGAATGTTGATTCGGACCACGATGGTATTCCTGATACTGATGAAGTAGTGCTTTACGGCACCAATCCATCAGCAATGGATTCCGATGGTGATGGCCTTACTGATTACGAAGAACTCTTTTACTACAAAACCAATCCAATGAAGTTCGACACCGATGGTGACGGCTACAATGATGGTCTTGAAGTAAAAAGTGGGTACAGTCCGCTGAACCCACATCCAGTAAAGGTAACTGGTCATCCTTATGAATGGACCGCAAAAGCGCGCCCACTGACGTACAACAAATAATCCGTTTTTAAGGCGAAACGGAATTGAGATTGAGATGTCCCACTACGGCACCACCGACTGTCCACCAGTCGGTGGTGTTTGATTTTAGGGTTTGAATTACTGCGTCAGATGCTTGCCAGTAGGGTTTAATAACAAAATACACATCGCGTACTCCGGCTGCGGTGGCGGCGTTGGTAAGCGCGCCGCGTGTAATGCCATTGTAAGTTTGTGGCAAAAAATATTGTGAATATAAAACGTCGCCGGTTGGAATTGGATAAAAATAAAAGGTGTGTGGCGGCGCAAGTTGACGCTGCAGAAATCCAAATTCATACAGTGCCGCGGCAGAAGTGGTTTGATCAGCAAGTACAATATATTTTTTGCCAGCCGCACGCGTATCAATGCTTTGCACAATTTCAAAATCCGGCGCAGAAACTTGAATTGCTTTGGTATGCTCCAAAGAGTTCCATGGAATTTGCGCGACAAACCAACTTGAAGCGCTCAATAAAATAAGTGCTGCAATGGTTGTGCGCGGGGCACGCAACGATTCTAAAAATTCAGTAACCGCGGGAAGCGTAAGTAATACCGCGGTCAAAACAAGACGATTCGCAAAATCAGCTTGTTCATATGAAATAATTTGTGGAAGTGCAAGTGCGCGCAAAAAAATTGCACTTGAAATTGCGCCAAGCGCCAAAACGCACAGGGCTTGGGCATTGCGCGATACTTTTTTTGCCGCAATACTCCAAATGCCCAGGCCGAAAATAATGAGCGGAATGCATCCAAAAAAAGCATAGGCAAGGCGTGTTGTGGCTGCAACTTGAAACGCATGTTTGCTTGAAAAAAATAATGTGCTCGTTTGTGCCAAGGTGATTGGAATAAAATGTGCACCTGGCGAGGTATAAAAAATTAACGCAGCAGGAAGAATCGCAAGCGCAGCACCGCACAAAGCAATCGCGATTTTTTGCCACCAATTTTTAAAATAACGGGTACTTAATGCAACGCCCACCACTGCAGCCGCGGCAATTCCCGAAATTGGATGAATCGCACCGATACCCAGCACGAAAAGAATTAATTGAAGTGGCGTAGCGGTTTTAAATTCATCAGAAATCCAAAAAAGTAAGATGACAAAAATAAAAAGGAGGTGGCCAAGTGCTTGCGGTGTTGCCGTGGTAAAAAGTTGTTGGAACGAAGCCAAAAAAAGCAAAGAAAAAATTATTGATTTGCGCTGCAAACTGGCATAAAGAAAAACTAACGCACCAACGATTGGCGTAATCCAATTGATAATGAAGAGTGGTCGCGCACCAGAAAGCGTGGAAAGCGCTGCAACAATACTGTAAAAACCACCATATAAAAAGGAACGTGGTGCGATAAAACCAGCGGACTGCCAGGCGCGTACCGTGGCATCGTGCACAAAAATATCAAAACCAAAACCCGTGCGAAATACAAGCGCGGTAAAACCAAAAATAAATAACCAAAATAAAAATTGATTAATTGACGCAAGCAATTTACGCGAATGAAGTAGGACTACCGCAATACTGAGAAATCCGAAAAGCGCCAAAATTCGGCGCGGTACGGCTTGAAATACACTGCCAATCCAAACAGGTGTTGCGTGACTTACTAAATAAAATCCCAGCACGAGATAGCCAATGGCTAAGCAGGTGTTCAAAAAAATGAAGGGCCCGTTTAGAGGCGCTAGTTTTTGTGGTTTCAAAACGTGAGTAACTCGCTCCGCAATAAAAAAAGCAGCAACAAGAATTATGAGACTTGCTAAGCGGCCATGAGGCCATCCCACAATTTGATAGGTGAGTGAGCCTAAAAACGACGCTGCAGCAATTGTGCCAAGCGTAAGCGCGATGCCATTGATTTTTCGAGCGTTTGTAAGTATAGTATCTCTATTGTACGGCAAAAAAACATTCATGACAATTCAATCCGCACCCACAACTCACGAAATTTATTTGCATGATCGTATTTTGGATAAGTTGGTCCTCTGGATGATCCCGCGAAGTATTACGCCAAACATGATCACGTGGCTTCGATTTTTTTTGGTACCCTTTGTGGTGTATTTAAATATGAACGAGCGATACCACATTGGCATTCCGCTTTTTTTATTTGCCGCTTTTACCGATGCCGTTGACGGATCGCTTGCGCGCACGCGTAATCAAATTACTGATTTTGGAAAATTATTTGACCCGTTGGCCGATAAATTATTAATCGGTTCCATGGTGGTAGTTTTAGTGCTGCGCAATTTGCAGCCAGTTATTGGGATTGCTGTTTTGGTGACTGAAGTCATTTTTATTTTAAGCGCCAGCATTATTCGTATTTTGGGCCGCGTGCCACAAGCAAATATTTGGGGCAAAATTAAAATGTTTTTGGAATGTTTGGCGGTGTGTGTAATTTTACTGGGGCTTACGTTTCAAAATACGTTTATGTTTGCGGCTGCATCGTGGATTTTTGGCGCTGCAATTATTTTTGCGTTCATTAGTTTATTTTTTCACGGCATATGAACTTTTTAAAAAAGCATTGGCGTGTGATTGTGTGCGTCGTGATCGGCGTTTTTTTATGCGCTTCTGTTTTTGCAATGCACGGCCAATTTAATTCACCCGATGAACGCGCGTATAATGAAATGATTCGCTCGTCGGTGGCGGGGCAGGGATTTTCGATTGATGCGCCACCTGAAAATGCATGGCTATCGTATCCGCTTTTTCCACGCAGCATGCAGCCTGTTGGCACTGAAATTAAACCCGTTGGTTTTGTTGGACTGCCATTTATATACGGCATCATCGCGGGTTTTGCGGGGAATTGGATAGTTGTTTATCTAACAATTATTGCCTTTTTTGTGGGCGCGTGGGGTTGGTGGCAAATTACGAAAGAATTTTTTGGAAAAGAAATTGCACAAATTTCCGTGTGGCTATATGTATTGCATCCGGCACTTTTGTATTACACGGTGCGCGGGTTATATCCAAATGTTTTGCTGGTATCCGCGGTAATTTTTGCAATCGCGGCTGCGCTGCAGGCGTATCAGGCGTGGGGTAAAAATTGGCAAACCGGCGCGTGGGCAATTGCGAGTTTGCTTTCTGCTGCCGTTGCGATTTTAGTGCGGCCACCCGAAGCGTTTGTTGTCTTTGCACTCGTTGCTGGTGCGGCATATTTATTTGGCACGGCGCGTATTAAGTTGCTTGGCAAATTTTCACTCATTACTTTTTTTGTGCTCGGCGGCATCGGTTGGTTTATGCGGCACGTGGGCGCACTTTCGGGTGCGTATCCATTTTTACGCGATAGTTCGCCATGGGGAATTTTATTTCCATTCGGCATTCATCTACGGTTGGTCGCGCATAATGTCTGGCGATTTATTTTTAAATTATTTTGGCCATGGATGCTACTTTTTGCCGCGGGGATTATTTTAGAACGAAAAAATTTATTTGCAATTCAAGAATGGTCGCCGCGCATGCGTGCATTTATTTTTGTAGCAAAACTTTCTTGCCTCTGGTTATTTTTGGCATACGGCAGCTGGCAGTTGGCGGATAATCCAAGCAATGCGGCGGCCGTAACCATTGGCATTTCATATGTGCGCTACTGGTTACTATTTTTTATTATGGCAACGCCATTTATGGCAATGGCAATTGTAAAACAAAAAAAATATATTGTTTGGATTTTTGCAATTTTGATTTTGTGTAGCGCATGGCGTGTATGGACTGGCGTCGATGGATTGGGCGCGGTGATCGCAGAAAATCGCAGTGCCGCAGTGGTGGTGCCCGAAGTTCAAAAGTTGTTGCCGCCTGGTACCGTGCTTGCCGTGCGCACCTGGGACAAACATTTTTTTCCGGTCGTGCCAGTGCTGCAGCCGTTTCCACAAGAAATGCGCGCCGTGACTGCAGCGCATGAATTACTTACGCATCAGGTACCAGTTTTTGCATTTATTGATACTGCTAAAGATGTTGATTTGTTATGGCTTGCAACAAATAATTTACACGTGCGCCTTATCAAAACATTTGGTAACCAATCGCTCTATGAACTTACGCAGTAGCGCATGTCATCCATTTCTTGTTTCGTTTTTAGCAATTATTTTGGTTGCGGTGCCAGCTGCGGGAATTATTTACTTACATACTTTGGCGGCGCCAGAATATTTGGTAGCGCGCATGGATACGTTCGCGCCAGGTGATCCGCAATTTTTATATAATGATATTACGCCAAGTAATAAAACCGGCGTGATTAGTTTGTTCGATGGAGCCGTGTCGCGGCCAGTGACTGACGGCCCCGTATATTTATTATTTCAGCCGCGTGTGCATAGTAAAAAAATTGTGGTTGAATTAACAGCGGAGGCTGATATTGCCGGCACACCAACCATTAAAATGGGATATCGCACCGCCGAAGGCCCACAAAATAATGTGTTGCAATTGGTGCACGATGACTCGGATACTCAAAACTGGAACACGTGGCGCATTGAAATTCCATTTGATAAAATGTACCGCGAGATGATTGATGCACGTCGCTTAGTTTTTTCATTTCCACATGCAAATGGAGAAACGTGGTACATTAAACAAGTCAGAATCCGCTATGAATAAATACGATGCAAAAATTTTCTTACAGGTACTGAGTTGGTGCGCAATTATTTTTGGCACGGCAAGTTTTGTTGCTGAATTTTTTCGGCCCGGATATATTGACGCATTCGTCCCAGTTTTTATACCATGGATCGTGGCAGCGGCCGCTGCAATTGGCGCACGACAAATAACTAAATAATATGGATTGTATTTTTTGTAAAATTATCGCCGGTGAAATTCCTGCAAATAAAGTTTTTGAAGACGAAAAAGTTGTGGCATTCATGGATATTTTTCCAAGTACCGTGGGTCATTTGTTGCTGGTGCCAAAAAAACATTTTAAGGACATGCTCGAGGCTGATGATGAAACGCTATCGGTGATTGCTGTGCATGTACCAAAAATTGCGCGTGCGGCAATGGCGGCAACTGGTGCAACTGGATTTAATGTTGGTATTAACACCGGGGCAGCGGCGGGCCAAGTGGTAATGCATCTGCACTGGCATATTATGCCACGCTACGAAAATGATGGGTTGCAGTTTTGGAAACCGATTGAACAGACACCAGAAGAATTAACGACGATGGCAGAAAAAATTAGGTCCGCAATTTAGTATTGACATTTTTACAAGCTCGTGTCATCCTAATCAGGAACTTCGGCATAACGCTGAATAGATGAGGAGATACCATGTCCGACCAGAAGCCAGTCGTCACGATGAATGACGTGCTTGCACGCCTTCGTGATCTTCAAAACCTTGAGCAACTTTTTGGCGCAACTGCCGAATGGCAAAATCGCCGGAGCGGCTTGAGGCAAGCTCTTGCCGCGGCCATAATGAATGAACATGGTTTTACGGAACCCGGGCAGGCGCTTTCGCTGCCTCCAGAAACTGTTTTGGGGGAGGCGAGTCGCGTCGCGTTTGATGAACTCAAGGCATTTTCTGAAGGGGCCGGCAGCACTAAAGGAGCTACTGAATAGCTTCGGAGGAGCTTTCAGATTTTGTGGCAGTATTCCAAGTCGTGCGCACCCTGCGTCCGGCTTGGCTTTTTTATTTTACCATCGTAATTGCTAGACTGGTTAAAGGAAATGGCAGAAATATTCGTGCACGGATAGAGCTATTTGTGTTATACTGCACAGAACAAGTATGGGTATTGAACAACCTCAATCTTTTAATTTAGCAAATGAATTGCAAACATCAGAGGTGTTTCGTGAGGGTTTTAAAATTTATAATGCGCGAAATAAATTCATCGAAGAGACGTACGATTTAAATAGTCGACTTGGTAGAATTACGCAATTCCAGGCGGTGAGCCAAAAATCTTTTGATTATTTAAATGATGAGCTTAATAAATTGGTGGCAGAATTAAATCTTAAAGATGATTCGCAAGTGAGCCCGAAAGAACTTGGTCAGCTCATGCAAGTGATGAGTGACGCGGCACTTATACAGGCGGGTGTACATCCTGATGCAGTGGAAACCGTGGCAGAAAAAAAAGATACGGAAAAACTTCGTGCAGCCCTAGAGAGAATTGGGCAAACAAATGAAGAAGAAGCGGCCTTGCATCTTTGGAATATAAAAAAGCGTAAAGAGCTGGCCGCACGAAGTTCTGCAGAAGAGCAAATCCACGCACAAATAAAAGACAATCAACAATCTGAAATCGTACAAGGTGTCGCGGATTTTTT
>CAITMK010000004.1 GCA_903893485.1 Candidatus Magasanikiibacteriota bacterium | reverse complement strand
CGGTTTTGTTATTATCGCCGGCGGCGGCAACACCGCGCGCGTGTATCAAGCAGCCGGCCGCGAATTTAAATTTACAGACACAGAACTCGATACCGTTGGCATTGCAGCGTGCCGTATTAACGGTGAATTTTTAAAAGCAGCACTTCGAGGAATTCCTGGCTGCGAAGTTGCATTCGGTGGCAAGCCGGGCGAATCCTCGGACGGCATTGCAACGCGCCATGCGCTGCGCATCGGCGCCAAATCGATTATCAATATTTCTTCAACCGCATTTGTGTACGACTGCGACCCGGCGAAAAATCCAGAAGCCAAAAAGTTCGACGCGCTAACCTGGAAAGAATACCGCTCCATCGTTGGTAGCAAATGGACCCCAGGTATGCACGCACCGTTCGATCCAACCGCCTCACGCCTCGCGCAAAAAAATAAACTCACCGTTTCATTCATGTCGGGCAATGATTTGCCAGCGCTGTCAAAAATTCTGCACGCAAAAAAATGGGAAGGAAGTGTGATTAAATAAAAAAACACCCGCGCCGAGCCAACCACAGAATTCTGGTCGGCTCGAGGCGCGGGATTGTGCGAGGCGCTGGTCACGCGGTTTCGTTGATGTAACGCATGTCGATGAGGTGAACTTCGCGCATGACCCTCCAGCGCGGGATTTTGAGCAAGTTCCCGTATTTGGGGTGGTCATCTTTTGTCGAGTATGACCACCCAAGACAGACGAATAGCAATCGCTGACCTTTATACTCAATGATCATCGGGTGCTTCAATCGCTTGCCTCGCATTGCGTCAACAAGGTCGTAGGGTGGACGCATGCCCTCAATATCGCCGCGATACGAAACGTGCGGATACTCGGTAACACGCTTGGGGTATTTCGCTGTTTTTTTCTCGCGAACAAGGATGGAGCAGTTCGATGGCATTTTCGGGTCTGTTCTTGCCAGTGCGCGCAGCTGCGACAGCGGAAACCGCCGCGGCCCGTCGTCCGCGCCTTCCATGAAAAACATGGGGTACTGTCGCTGCAGCTCCGCAAGATTCTTGGGGTCGAGCTCAAAAGCCAGTCTTTTCCACAGCTCGTCGTCTCCGAGCAGATTGATCACGGACCAGTTACGTTTCATGGTGTTCTCCTGTTTGTGTCGGAACGATTCGGTCGCCCAAACACTACAACAGAATAGGGTATTTGTCAATCTTGACGCTATCCCAAAAGTAACGTACTATTTTAACAGTCTGAAAAACCACCGATGGTGTCCGTGCGGGCAAATCGCGCAGTGCATCGAACCCCTTGTGGGACGTGCAGTTGCGATGACAGGGTTAAACTCCTTGTCGGTGGGTTCGGTTGTATGGGCTGCACGAAACAGTGCTGTGGTTAACTGGGTACCCTTTGCGCACTCTCAGCAGGAGCGCAAGTTTCTGCCCGCCACAAGCAGCTCAATATGCAACAGCGGGGTGCAAATACCTCCACGAAACAGACGGTGTCGCGTATTCGGAAAGGGAAACCCTCCGACAAACCTCAGCCAAGCTGATCGCACACCATGCCTCATATTCCTGGGCCCAGGAGTATGAGGTGTTTTTTTATTTAAATTTTTGTAAAATAAAACACCCCACTCCAGTCGATGACCGAAGCGGGATGGGGTTGGTCGGCGTGATTGCCGGGCGGGGCGCGCTACGCCGTGAAGTCGATGCGCGTCGCGGGCTGTCTTTTGTGGCCGACGACATGCAGCGGCAGCGTCACTCCTTTGATTTCCAGGGAAAGCAGGAGCTTGTCGGCGCCGCGCACGCGAAGTTCCGTTTTGCCTTCGGTAGCGGGCACTTTGCCAAAATGCCACTCGATGCTGCCGAAATCAGGACGGTTATCGGCCGCGAACATCTCGTTTTCGACGAGCGCGATGATTTCGAGCTGCTGCTCCTTCGTGAGCGGGTTCAAAACCGCGTACCAGAGGTAATCGGGGACATTGTCGCCCCAGATCGCCTTGATGCGATCCGCCTTTCCGTCCGGGCTATGCCAGGGCGCCGTAGTTGTAGTACTCGTATCCATTAAAGCCTCCAATTTTCAATTTCTCGCGGTTTTGTTGCTCAGGTCGTGCATAACCGCTTAATCGCACAACGTAGCAATATATCACATTTTAGCCATTTTGTCAATATTTTGTGGTTAATTACCGGATTGAGTTACTCAAGTCTGAAAGTTCCCTCTGGCACCATCCGCAGGCGCGGCGGGCCGGTGTCTTGGCGCAGCCAAGACGAGCCCGCGCCGAGGCCGAGTGCAGTTTGCCGCCGGGCAAACTGACACGTGTGCCAGAGGGAACTTTCAGACTTGACACAAGCAACTTAATTCGGTAATATGTCCTCACTACCGCAGACAGCAGGCTGGGCGCCAAAAAATGCCCATAAGTCCCGCCGAGGCCATCCACTCTACACTTTTAGGTAAAGGTCGGGGTGATCTCACGTTTGCGGTTAAGCCGCAAATTTTTTGTATGGCAAAAACACGCTCACAAAAAGAAGTCGCCCTTGCAGAACTGACCGAAGCTTTTAAGAAATCAAAAGCCGTGGTTTTTGTAAACTACAAAGGCGTCACCGTAAAAGATGTATCAAAAGTACGTCGCGGTGCAGAAAAAGTTGGTGTTGATTATGTAGTGGCAAAAAAGACACTCATCACACTGGCAGCAAAAGCAGCAGGCTATGAAATCAACGCAAAAGCTATGGACGGCAACGTTGCAGTCGCATTTGGCATGAACGATGAAATCAGCGCCGCTACACTTATTGCAAACATCGGTAAAGAAGTAACAACGATTCAAATCTTGGGCGGTTTGCTCGAGGGTAAATTCATTGACGCAGCAGGTGTGAAAGCACTCGCCGCACTTCCAACCAAACAGCAGCTCCTCGGACAGCTCGTTGGCGTTATCAATGCGCCATTGTCTGGCCTCGTGGGTACACTTGCTGGCGTTACTCGTGGTTTTGTTACCGCGCTTCACGCAATCGAAGAAAAAAAAGCTCAAGCTTAATCTAATTATATATGTCAGACGAAACAAAGAAAGAAATCCCAGCAAAATTTGCTGGTTTGATCGAATCAATCGACAAGCTCTCAGTTCTCGACCTTTCAGAACTTGTTAAAGTTCTTGAAGATCACTACGGCGTATCTGCAGCAGCTCCAGCCATGATGATGGCAGGTCCAGCAGCAGGTCCAGCAGCTGCAGCAGAAGAAAAAACAGAATTTACTGTTGAACTCCTCGAAGCAGGTGCAAACAAAATCGGTGTTATTAAAGTAGTTCGCGAAGTAACCGGTTTGGGTCTCGCAGAAGCTAAAGGCCTCGTAGACGCAGCTCCAAAGGCTGTTAAGGAAGCAGTTGGCAAAGCAGAAGCAGAAGAATTGAAAAAGAAATTGGAAGAAGCAGGTGCTAAGGTAGCTGTTAAATAATTTTTCTTTTCCGAAACAAAAAGGCCGCTCGAAAGGGCGGTTTTTTGTTTTGCGCTACGAATTTTCTCTTTTGTTTTTTTCGGAGCCGCGTCAAAATCGCCAGCGCGATTTTGCGCTTAACCCCGGCTCGGCTCGTCTTGCCTTCGGCAAGACACCAGCCCGCCGCGCCTCCGGATATCTCCGAAAAAAACAAAAGAGAAAAATGAACCTCAAAATAAAAATCCTTCAGGGAGGCTTATTTCCTTTTTGTATTATACGGATAACATATGATAGACTGCGGCTACGGGGAAGTAATTACAAAATCAACCGAGACAGAGCAAATAAAAAGTCTTCTACAAGGCTATAGCAGTATGGTAAGAAGGTAATATTGCGAGCTGCATGTGGACCCAACCTCTTCTTCATTCTTGAATAAATTATGAAAAAAATCACAGAATTAAGAATTAGGACAAATGCAAACAATTCATTTATTGTAGGTGGGTCGACTCCGATTGTGTTTTTTGGAAATATTAAAAACGCAACCGTTGCAACGCTTGGAATAAATCCAAGCAAAAATGAGTTTCAAAAAGACGGCAAAGAATTAGTCGAAAAACAAAGAAGGCTTGAAACATTAAGTTCTCTTAATGCAAACAGTTTATCAAGTTTAACACAGGCACAAGCTGAAAAAGTATTTGACACTTGTTTAAAGTATTTCCAAAATAATCCGTATAAAAAATGGTTCGACCAATTAGAAAACAATATTCTTAAAGGTTTTTCTGTTTCTTATTATACAGGTACGGCCTGCCATTTAGATATTATTCAATGGGCGACAGATCCAATTTGGAGAAGTTTAGATTATTTAACAAAAAAACAGCTTATCCAAAGTAATATTATCTTTTTGGAGAGGCAGCTTATAGAAGAAAGGGTTGAAATTTTGTTAATAAATGGCAAAGAAGCAACAGAGATTTTTAAAAACTATTTTAAGCCGACACCGATCAGGCATGAAAAACTACTGGTTGCAAAAAAGACTTGTGACATTTATGAATTTGATTTGTCACTATCAACCAAAATAATTAAGATTTATGCATGGAGCAACAATCTCCAGTCAACAGTTGGGATTACAAATGAAATGAGAATGGAAATTGGAAAGTTGATTAGAAAATTATACAATAATAAAGACAAGTCGATGGAATCGGTTAAATGAATTGATTGCCCCCGTGTTCACATAAACATGCTGTATACAAATTTCCTAACTTTCTTTACGGCGGCGTGGGCGTTTGCATTTTTTTGGGGCAAGTTTTTCTTTTGTTCGCTGAGGAGCATCCGCAGGCGCGGCGGGCCGGAGTCTTGGCGAAGCCAAGACGAGCCGCGCCGAGGCCGAGCGCAGTTTCCCGCCGGGGAAACTGACGCGTCTCCTCAGAGGATAAAAGAAAAATTACTGCGCCGAAACTGCAAATTTAATTAACTTTCCATCATCCGAAATCCCAAAAATCGTCGTTTCTTTATCATCAATATCAAACGCGCGCAAATTGCTGCCTGCAGGGAAGCGATATTGCTTAACCAGCGCGCCACTGCGATCCAAAACCGCAATGCGATTATTTGCGTGATCCAAAATATACAAATTATTTGAGCCGCCACCAAGTTGAAACGAATCGATGTGTTGCAATTCGGGCACCGCGCCGCTTGGGTGAAAAAGTTGCGCCTTACCGGCAGTGTATTTCAAAAGTGCGCCAACGTTGGTGAGCATCCACAGCGAGGTGTCGGCTTGTAGCGCGGTTACGCCCATCGGTTTGCCACTATCTTTAATCCACGAAGTACCATTGCCAAAACCAGTTGGCGTTTTGTCGTAGCGATAAATTTTTTGTAGCGCACTGTCGTACACGTACAAGCGCCCAGAATAAATTTGCATTGCATCAAAATGTGTTTGCTCTGCAGGATGATCAATTTTTAAATCAGTCGCCACCATGGTGCGCGATGCAACCGCCTTAATTGAGCCGTCTAAGCCAGGGAATAATAATCGATCGCCATCAGGATCGAACAACATGTTGGTTTTTGCAGGCACTGAAATTGCCGCGGTGAGCGCGCCGTTGCGCATGGTGCTGAGCGCGCCATCCACAGAAAGTGTAAATGGTGTTGAACGCACAACGGCAATTTGTGTTGCGTCGGTATGCGGCGCAACTTGCTCAAATGCAACGGGTGTTACGCGATAAATTTTTAATTCTTCGTTCGTGATCGACGCCTCAAGTGCAACACCATCAGTGCCGGACTGTGCATTTTTTGAAAGTAAATTAAATTGGCTGCGCGCGGTGGTAATTAATTCGATTGCGCGGCTTGAATTTTGAAACGTAATTGCACCATCTGCTGCTTGTACACCATTTTGAATTTCTGCAAGTGCTGCTCGATCGGCGGCAATACCCGCGGCGTGGCTCCGATAAAATAAAACACCACCACCAATAAGTAAAATTGCGGCAATTGCGCCAACGCCAATTTGAATATTTTTGCGCGAGTTTGGAGCGCGCGCGTCTAAAAACTTATGAACATGTTGCCAGGTAGAACGACAGACGCGTGAAACATGCGGCGTGCTACGTTTGGTAAATGTGGCAGTACTTTGAATTGCACCAACCGTGACGCGTCCAACCGCAACCGCACCACGCTGCACAATGCGCAAAGTATCGGTTACCACTTTATCTTTTGAAATTGAAATAACCGGCGGCGATAAAAGAGATTCGGTGGATGTAGTTTTTTGCAACAACTCTTTCATCGAATGAATTGATTTTTTTTGTGGCGCTTCAGCAACGCGTGCGGGTAATTCCGCTTCGGGTTCTGGTTCGATAATTTTTTCCAACTCAATACACGCGCCTGCAAAAGAAACGTCGGCTGCAAGATCGTTTAAAATCCGTGCCATGTGCTCGGCTACTTCGGCAGTTGATTTTGTTTCGCACAGTTTTGCAATGCGATCGGCCGAGAAAAATTCGATGACACGGCCTGATGCAAGACACATACGATCGCCGGGGCGCAGTGTGCCCGTAAGCACGTTCGAAAACAGGGCAGCAGGCGCTGCATCGGCTTCAGCTAAATTCATGGAATGCCACGAATCTTGTTTGCGATATAAAAGAAGCACACTTGGTGCGCCATGAAATGAAAGAAGCACATCGGTACCACGAATGGCCAAAATCGCCATGTGCAGCTGTGTTTCGGGGTGTTGTTTTAAATATAATGAACTTTGTGTATTTAAACGCTGCAGCAAATCTTCAAAATGTTGTTCAAGGTTGCTTGGAACGGATCCGTAAAATGCATCAATCGCAAATTCAACCCAGGCGCGAACCATGTTGATTGTTTTTGGGGTTGCGCCGGCCATTTCAGCCAAAGCAATAAAATGCCCGTGTGTGAGGAGTTCCTCGGGCACGGGTTTTGCGATTTCTAGGATGACGTGCGATTTTTCTTCGTCACGTCCCTCGATTAAAAAATCGTTAATTTGAAGGGAAAGTCGTTCATTCATACCATTGACCAGGGGGCTTGCCCCAAGTATACTATAGATACACATGCTTGACCATCTTTTTGGCTCCAGAACTCGCGTCAAACTTCTCCGCCTTTTTTATCGTGAACCGCAAAGGCATTTTTTTGTGCGCGAATTGACCCGTTTGGCAGATACACAGATTAACGCAGTTCGCCGTGAACTGACGCATTTAACCAATTCAGGAATTATTGCTGCGGTTGATGCGCCAGAGAATCTTACCGGCGAGGCCGAAGATGCACACGAAGCAAAACGAAAATATTATCGATTGAACGAGGCGTCACCACTGTATCCAGAATTGCGCGCGCTACTTTTAAAATCACATGTGCTTGGCGAAGATTCTTTGCGTAATCAAATTGTTGGTTTGGGTGATATTAAACTTTTGCTTTTTACCGGATCATTTACGAATGCAAATACTTCAGTCGACATGCTCATCGTTGGTACGGTGCCTGCACACGAGCTAACAAAAATCATGAATGAATTTGAACACGATCATGGAATCGCTGTGCGTTATGCGATTATGCCGCTGCGCGAATTCGAAGAACGCCGCCAACTCATGGATCGTTTTATTTACGAAGTGCTTGATTCGCGCCATGAAAAAGCGATTAATACTATTTTATGAAAAAAATAGCAGATCCAATTTATTTAGTACTTGAACCGCGCGCCGAAGGTGGCATGTTAGTGCGGGTGCTTGCAAAAAATAAATTTCCTTTTTCTGAAGTAGTGCCGCAGGGCGGGGATGTAATTGCAACCGTGGCTCGCGTGCGCCAAAAATTCACCGCGGTTATAGTGCGCGCACATATTGGGTCGTTTTCAGCAAGCCGCGCAGCGCTCGTTGCGGCAAATGTGTTTGCGGCAACGCGCAGCACACCAATTCATTTTGTCGAAAGCGAAATTGAAACGCCAGAACAAATTGCATTTGCGCTGGCACATGCTAGCACGTTTTCATATCAGCGTGAGGCACATATCACCATGCCAACATGATTTCGTTTCGATTGACCAACTATCAAAAATATCGTTTGTACGAAATGCTTCCAGGTCTTTTGGTGTGGGGATCTTTAATTGGTGCTACAATTTGTAGTTTTGTGCGTCCGCTCTGGGTGATCTACGCGATTCTTTTATTCGATTTATATTGGGTATTCCGCGTGGTGTATTATATTTTTTTCTTGCTCTCATCATGGCGCGAATTTGAAGTTTCTCGTCGCACCGATTGGATGGCGCGCGTAAAAAGTTTGGGCACGGCCACCGAAAATTACGTGCACTGTATTTTTTTGCCGATCTATAATGAAGATGAAGAAGTGGTTCGTACTACACTTGATGCATTATTGAGTTCTAAATTTCCATCAAATCGCATGGTCGTGGTGCTTGCGGGCGAAGAGCGTCAGGCGGAACATTTTCACACGTTCGCAGAACACATTCAAAAAGAATACGAAAAACATTTTTTTGGTTTTGTGCTTACGGTGCATCCAAAAAATTTACCTGGCGAAATTCCAGGCAAGGGGTCGAATTTGCATTACGCGGGGCATGAAGTTCAAAAATGGTTTGATGCACGCGGGATTGTGTACAAAAATATTATTGTGTCCGCGTTCGATATCGATACGATTATTCATCCATCGTATTTTGCATGTCTCACATACATGTATGCCACGCATCCAAATCCAACACACGCATCGTTTCAGCCGGTTGCGCTGTACAATAATAATATTTGGGAATCTGCGGCGCCGCTGCGCATTATGGCGTTTGGTACCACGTTTTATTTACTTTTTGCGTTTGCGCGACCAGAACTTTTGGGTACATTTTCATCGCACAGCATGAGTTTTGAGGCGCTGGTTGATGTTGGTTTTTGGCAAAAAAATATTGTGAGTGAAGATTCGCGTATCATGTTGCAGTGCTATTTAAAATATGGCGGCAACTATGAAGTGGTACCAATGTATATTCCAGTTTCCATGGATACGGTTGCGGATCGTTCGTTCAAAAAATCGGTGGTGAATTTGTACAAACAGCAACGTCGCTGGGCATGGGGCGCGGAGCATATTCCATTTATGCTGTGGCATTTTCCAAAACATCATGAGATTCCATTTTGGGAACGCGTGCATAAAATTTTCGTGCAGTGGGAAGGTAAATTTTCTTGGTGCACCACCTCAATTTTCATTTTAGTTTTTGGTCGTTTACCGCTACTCGTTGCGGGCGATGAAGTACGCCGCACCGTGTTATTTCAAAACACGCCGCATATTTTGGAATGGCTCATGATTATTTCCATGAGTGGCATTGTACTGAGTATTATTTTATCCACCAAATTATTGCCGCCGCCGCCACGACATGCAAAAAAGCACGCGTGGTTGTTTATGTTTTTGCAGTGGATTTTAGTGCCCGTGTCCATGATTTTTTTCTCAGCACTTCCAGCGCTCGACGCAACGACGCGCTTGCTGTTCGGCCGCTATTTAGGGTTTAATGTATCACAGAAGAAGCGTATGCATGCCGAAGATTTAGCATCCATCGCTACCAAATAATATGAAAAAAAAATCGCTCTTTATCGCACTTGGCTTGGCCGTAATTGTTGGGGCTACTGGTGCGGGCTCCTTGTGGGCAGTTACGCACAGCAGCGTGTTTGCGGCCCGCATCATTGATTCCGTAATTGAGAAAACAAATCCTTCAGCACTGCCCGTTGGAGGAGTCGTGCCGCGGGTGCTTGGCATTGATCATCCGAATACGGTTTTATTTTTGTTTTTAAATAATACTGAATTGCGTCCGGGCGGTGGATTTATTGGTTCGTACGGATTAGTGACATTTGATCATGGTGTGCCAACAAAAATGAAAATCGAAGGCACTGAAAAAATTGATGATGCAGCGCCGGGAAGTTTTGAAGTTGCACCACCACAGGCATTACAAACATATTTACAATCAACGCGTTGGTTTTTTCGTGATTCAAATTGGTCGCCAGATTTTGTAACAGATGCGCAACGTGCGTTGCAATTTTATGCCGCAGAAGGTGGTGCGCAGGCAGCCGATGTGCATACGGTTGTTGCAATCACACCAGAGGTTTTGCAAACGCTCATGAAATATACCGGGCCAATTACGATTGATGACGTTACATTTACCTCAGATACGATTTCAGATTTACTTGAATATTCGGTTGAAGTTGATTTTACGCACAAACAAATTCCAACAGAAAAGCGAAAAGAAATTTTGGGAAAGTTGGCCGGCGTACTTGCGCAGCGCATGGCAGTAATTTCGCCAACAAGTTGGGGTGCGCTTTTGCAAGATGGATTTGAACTTATTAAAAATCGTCATGTCATGATATATGATATTGATCCAGCAGTGCAGCGCTCGCTCGATGCGTTGCAATGGTCTGGCCGCATGCTGCCAGGAACGCCCGATAAGTTGCAAATTGTTGATGCGAATTTGGCCGCGCTTAAAACAGATCGTGTAATTGATCGCTCCGCGGTAGTTTCACTTGCTCAAAATAAAACTGGTGCGTGGGAAGAATCGGTTGCGGTAACATATAAACACACGGGCAGCTTTGATTATCGCACTACGCGTTACCGAACGTATTTGCGTGTGTTCGTGCCGGGCAACGCAACCTTTTTAGGCGGCGATGGTGCGATGTCGGGCGACAAAATAACAAAGCCTGGCGAGTTTGGGCAGGAACATGAAGATGGATTTTTGTCAGTTGGTGCGTTTGTTTCGGTCGAGCCGGGCACTTCGCACACCGTAACATTTCGTTTTACCCCAGCGCCAGAGGTTTTACAGGCAATTGCCGCACATCACTATAGGTTGTTTGTTCAAAAGCAACTTGGTTTGCCACAATTTGATTTGACGATACACGATGATTTTGGTACAACCCTAGGACAGGCAACGCCACCAGAAGCGCCCGCACATTTTGGTGATGGTGCGTACGATTGGCAGGGCACGCTCAAAACTGATCAAAATTTTTCGGTACAATGGTAATATTCGAACGGTATGATGGTTGCAAAAATCGGTATTGATTTAGGAACGACAAATATTTTGGTGTATGTGCCAAAACGCGGCATCATTATTAATGAACCATCCGTGGTTGCAATTTCAAAAGTAGATAAAAAAGTTTTGGCCGTGGGCAAAGAAGCAAAAGACATGCTTGGTCGTACGCCAGACACCATTGTTGCGCTGCGCCCACTCAAAGATGGTGTGATCGCGGATTATCGCGTGACCGAAGCAATGCTTCGCTATTTTATTAATAAAGCGGTTGGCGGCATGCGATTGTTTCGCCCTGAAGTTATGGTTTCGGTGCCAGGTGGCATTACTTCAACTGAACGTCGCGCGGTTATTGATGCAACGCTCGCAGCTGGTGCAAAAGCTGCGTACATTATTAAAGAGCCAATTGTGGCTGCAATTGGCGCGGACATTCCAATCGGGTCGGCAAGTGGCCATATGATTGTAAACACCGGTGGTGGCACTGCAGAAATTGCAGTTATTTCGCTTGGCGGTATTGTGTCCAGCGGTTCCGTGCGTATTGGTGGTAATAAATTGGACGCAGCAATCGCCGAACACATCCGTCGTAAATACGGTTTGGCTGTGGGCGAGCGCACCGCAGAAGAAATTAAAATTGAAGTTGGGAGCGCCATGTATTTGGAAAAGAAATTATCTATCGAAATTAAGGGTCGCGATATGGTTTCAGGCTTGCCGCGCATTTTGACGGTCACGAGTGACGATGTAACTGATGCGATTCAGCACGAGCTCGAAGGTTTTGTGCAAGCGGTGAAAGATGTGTTGTACAAAACGCCGCCAGAACTTTCTGCGGATGTGATGGAAAAAGGAATGGTTTTATCTGGCGGTACCAGCTTGCTTCGTAATTTGGATGTGTTGTTGACGGAATCCACTGGTGTGCCAGCGCACGTGGCTGATGAGCCACTTTTGTGTGTGGTTAAGGGCACGGGTATTGCACTCGAAAATTTGGACGCATACAAGCGCAGTATTTTGGCAACAAAATAATATGGAGATTCACGTGGATGCTTCACGTGCCTGTGTGAGCGCGCCAACGGGCGTGGGGATTTATGTGTGTGAAATTATTCGGGCACTTGTTGCCGCGCACCCAGAGGATCAATTTTTTTTGTATGCACCAGCGTGGGCAAAATCAGAAAAATGTATTGATACGCCAAATGTATCGTGGAAATTTTTGCCTTGGCCACCAAAATATTTGTGGACGCAAGTTTGTTTGAGTTTTGCATGGGCACGTGCCGCGCGAACAAAAACAAAAAAAGTTTTTTTTACACCCGGTCATGTGGCACCATTTTTTGCGCCGCGTAATTTAGTAATCACCATTCACGATATCGCATTTTTTTGGGACTCTGAAAGTTATTCATGGTCGGAAAAATTATTTGCAAAACTAATGACGCGCCGAAATATTTTTTGTGCGAAGAAAATATTAGTGCCATCAAACGAAACAAAAAATAAATTGATAGAATTATTACACGTCGCGCCAGAAAAAATCGTGGTAACGCCATTGGCGTTACCAATCGCCGCAGAGCCAAGTGCTTTTTTGCCCGCGGTTGCTGCGGCGCGTTACATTTTGGCGGTAGGCCGTGTGGAATATAAAAAGGGAATTGATCGCCTTGTTCGCGCGTTTGAAAAAATAAATACAGCAACGGGCGCGCAGCTTTTGTTAGCTGGTCCGCCAGGAGTTGGCTATGAAAAAATAAAATTGCAAATCGCTGCAAGCCCCGCGCACAGCGCCATTCACGAATTAGGCTTTGTCGATAATGCAACGCGCGCGGCATTATATGAACACGCTGCGGTTTTTGTTTTCCCCACGCGCTACGAAGGTTTTGGCTTGCCACTGCTCGAAGCGTTTGCGGCAAGCGTGCCGGTTGTTGCGTGGGATTCGGGCTCAGTGTGTGAGGTTGCAGATGAAGCTGCAAAAATTGTTTCATCGGAAGATGAATTATCAGCAGCCGTAATCACATTGTTACAAAATGAAACCGCGCGTCATGAATTAATTTCGCGTGGCCGCGAACGCCTGCAAAATTTTTCATGGGAAAAAACCGCCGCGTTGACCTACCGGGCACTATGAATTTAATTGGCAACGAACGCATTCAAAAATATTTTGAAAATATAAAACCAGACGCGCTGGCCCAAACCACTGTTTTTGTTGGGCCGCCAAGCGTTGGTAAAAATACGTTTGCAACATTTTTGGCAGCGCGCCTTTTGAATATTTCGTACGAAGCCGCAACAACGCATCCGGCGATTTTTCGTCTGCGGGCGGGTGAGGATCCAAAAACCGGCACGCCACGTGCTGCGATCCCGGTTGCTGAAGTTCGTAGCATTCGCCATTTATTTCATCTTGCGCAGGGAACACCGTTCATCATTATTATTGAACGCGCCGAAGAGTTGCAGGCAGAATCAGGTAACGCGCTTTTAAAAATTCTCGAAGAGCCAGGCCGCCAACTCTATTTTTTTGTGCTCGCCAGCCACGAGGATAATGTGTTGCAAACAATCAGGTCGCGCGCGGCAATGTTTCGCCTCAGCGGTGTGCCCGACGCCACGCTTACCGAAGGGCTTCGTGCATCAGGTGCGTCGTCGCTCATGATTCCCGACGCGGTGCGCGCCGCGGCAGGCCGCCCAGGCGTTGCAATTAAGTTTATGGAAGACACCTCGTTTCGTGAACGCTACACCAATGAACGTGCACGGTTTTTTGATGTACTCGGCGCCGAAAGTTTTATTGCCGCCGAAAAACGGCTCGCCGATTTATTTGAAAAAAAGGATCGCCACATAGAGGCGCGTCAAAACTTGGGCGAAATGTTTGAATGGTGGATGCAATGGCTGACCGAAAAAAAACCAGGCCACATGGCAATTGCAACAATTGCAAAATTGCACCCGCTCTTGTTTCAAAATATGCATCCACGGCTCATTGCCGAGCGAATTGTGATTGCACTGCGCTCGTGATATACTTGCCCCACTAATTTTAGTTATTTTGTATGCAAAAAAAATACGTTTCTTTTGCGCTTTTGGGCGCCGCGCTGGTGCTTTTGGGCGCTGGCTGCTCAACGGCTCCGGTGCTTCCTGATGGTGGCATGTTTGTATCCGGCGATTCAGGCACCACATGGCTTGCAAAAAGCAGCTTGTTCTCAACGGGCGCGCCAATGTCTTTTGCAACGCTCGACATTAACACCTTTGCAATCGATCCATCAGATTCAAAATCTCTGTGGGCTGGCACCATGGCGAACGGCATTTTATATTCATCAGACGGCGGCGAAGGTTGGCAGATTGCAAAAAATTATGCCCCTGCAGAATTGCAACTTACCACCTCGCGCGTAAACGCAATTGCAGTTGATCCGGCAAATAGTTGTGTGGTGTATGCCGCAACAACAAATCCAGCTGGTGCAAGTTACGTGGTGCGCACCATTAACTGTGGTCGCTCATGGGGCATGCTCAGCACCAGCGAAATTGCAGCGCAACAATTTGGCGCGATTGCCATTAATCCAAAAAATCGGTTGCAAATTTACTTAGGTAATTCAGCAGGCGACATGTTTCGCACCGACAACGGTGGGCAGTCGTGGGTAAAACTTACCAGCTTCGCGGGCAAGCGTATTCGTTCGATTGTGCCACATCCAACAAAGGATGGCGTGGTCTATGTGGGTACCGCACAAGGTGGTTTATGGAAAACATCAGACGCGGGTGTAACTTGGGCACGTACCGAGGATTCTAAAAAGTTCCGTGGTGCCGATGACGTATTCGCAATTGCGATTGATCCAACCAAAGAAGACGCCTTGCTCATTGGCACGGCTTATGGTATTTTGCACTCCGAAGACGGGGGCGCTTCATGGGAGGCTTATCAGCTTTTGACCGCCCCAAATGAAACCCAAATTATCTCATTAGCAATAAATCCGGTTAATCCAGCGCACATTTATTACGGCACGCCAAAGGCATTTTATCGCTCAGTTGACGGGGGAAACACCTGGACAACCAAGCGTATTCCAACGGCTCGCGTGGTAAAACAGCTCAATGTTCAGAATTTGAAAGGCGCCGCTGGCGTTGCAGATTCAGACCTTATTTGGCTCGCTGCGTGGAATCCGGCTCAATAATATGTACATCGAAACCGCAAAGGAAGGACTTCAAGACGTTGTTGAATTTTTGAACGCAGAATTATCACAACTTCGCACGGGCCGCGCATCACCAGCTTTGGTTGAAAATATCATCATCGACGCATACGGCGCGCCAATGGCAATCAAAGGCGTTGCTTCAATTAGTGTTACCGACGCAAAATCATTGGCAATTGAACCATGGGACAAATCACTCATGAAAGCAATCGAAGAGGGAATTCGTAATGCAAACTTAGGTATCAATCCAGTGAACGATGGCAAGGCAATTCGTATTAACATGCCACCAATGACCGAAGATAATCGCAAAGCGCTGGTGAAAATTGTTGGTCAAAAAGAAGAAGAAGCGCGCATTCGTGTTCGCAAAGTTCGCGATGAAATTCGTACTTCAATTATTGCCGCAGAAGAATCGGGCGAACTTCCCGAAGATAATCGCTACATGTTTTGCGATCAACTCGACGCTGCAGTTAAGGAATTTAATGAAAAATTAAAATCAATCGCCGAAGACAAATCAAAAGAAATCATGACTATCTAATTTTGGATGTATGGCAGAAAATTTGCGAGGCCCAGAACTCATGGAGAAATTAGTATCGCTCTGTAAGCGACGCGGATTTATTTATCCAGGCAGTGAAATTTACGGCGGCCTCGCAAATTCTTGGGACTACGGTCCACTTGGCGTTGAATTAAAAAACAACATTAAGCAAATGTGGTGGAAAATGTTTGTGCAACGCCGTGGCGACATGGTGGGTATCGACGCCGCGCTGCTCATGAATCCAAAAGTATGGGTTGCAACGGGGCATGTGGCAACTTTTTCTGATCCAATGGTGGAATGTAAAGCGTGTCACGCACGACTTCGCGTCGATAATTTAGAAGGCGCAGTAATGGATGCCGGCGCCGAAGGCGGATGGAATATTTCTGGCGCAAAATGTCCGGTCTGTGGCAAAAAAGATTTTGGTGTGCCACGTCAATTCAACATGATGCTGCAAACACATCTGGGCCCCGTGCAAGATGAGACATCAGTGGTGTACATGCGCCCGGAAACCGCGCAGGCAATGTTTGTTGATTTTAAAAATGTCTTGGAAACCACACGTCGCCGTTTGCCATTTGGTATTGCACAAATCGGGAAAGCGTTTCGCAACGAAATTACGCCGGGCAATTTTATTTTTCGCCAGCGCGAATTTGAACAAATGGAAATCGAATATTTTATTCGCGAAGAAGAAAGTGCAGAGCAGTTTGAACATTGGCTTGATGCAATGAAAAAGTGGCTCACCAAAATTGGTGTGGCACCAGAGCGTTTGCATTTTGTTGATATTTCAGAAGAAGATCGTGCGTTTTATTCCAAGCGCACGGTTGATGTTGAATACGATTATCCGTTTGGTCAAAAAGAATTATACGGTTTGGCGTATCGCACGGATTACGATTTGAGCAAACACGAACAACACAGTGGCCAGGATTTAAAATTCACCAATCCTGATGACCAAAAAGAAAAAATTGTACCGCACGTAATCGAACCGTCGTTTGGTGTTGATCGCACATTGCTCGTTGCAATGCTCGAAGCTTACCACGAAGATATTGCGGACAACGAACTTCGCATTGTAATGCGTTTTCCATATTGGATGGCGCCAGTGAAAGTTGCAGTGCTCCCACTTTCTAAAAAAGAAGAGTTGTCGGTGCCCGCACGCATGCTCGCGCAACAACTTCGTGAAGCAGATTTGGCGGTTGATTATGATGAAACACAATCCATCGGCAAACGCTATCGTCGCCAAGATGAGATTGGCACGCCGTTTTGCGTGACGTACGATTTTGACACCATCACCGATGGTGCGGTAACGATTCGCGACCGTGACACCATGGAACAAGTACGCGTCGCAATTCCCGATGTCGCCCATTATATTTCTTCACGCCTATGAGTAAATCTTACGAATCATTCACGCTTTCAAACGGGACGCGAGTTGTAATTGCGCCAAGCAAAGATACCGCGGCGGTCACTGCACTTGCGTATTTTGGCGTTGGCAGTCGCTATGAGCCAAAGGCGCTCTGGGGCGGATCACATTTTATTGAACACATGATGTTCAAAGGCACTGAAAAGCGCCCAACCACTGAATTTTTGTCCAAACAGCTCGACGCGGTTGGTGCAGATTACAATGCGTACACCAGCAAAGATCACACCGCGTACTACATTAAAATTGACGCGCGTCACACTGAACTTGCACTCGATTTATTGTCCGACATGATTTACAACAGCAAGTTTGACGCCGGCGAATTTGAACGTGAACGTGGTGTGATTGTTGAAGAATTAAATATGTACGAAGACAATCCAACCATGAAAGTTGAAGAAGTTTTCGAGGAACATATTTTTGCAGGGAATACCCTCGGGCTTCGCATTGGTGGCCCAACCGAAAATATTAAAGCAATGAATTTAAAAAATTTAATTGCATTTAAAAATAAATTTTACGCACCAGAACATTTGGTGTTGGTGTTAGCTGGCAAAATCAACAAACAAACGCGCGACCAAATAAAAAAATATTTTGGCAAAGAAAAAAAACATGGCGCTACGCGCAGTTCGTACAAAGAATTTTCTTGGAACGCAGCGCGCAAAGCAGAAAAGGCACCGGTTAAAGTCATGTTCAAACAAACCGATCAAATTCATGCGGTGCTTGGATTTCCCGCATTTAATTATGATGATCCACGTAACGCCGCATTACTTTTGCTCCACGTAATTTTGGGCGGCACCATGAGCTCGCGCTTATTTATCGGTGTTCGCGAACGCAAAGGACTTTGCTATTTAATTCGCACCGGCCTCACCAATTATGGTGATGCGGGCGCATTTACCATTACGTCAGGCCTCGACAAATCACGCGTCAAAGAAGCGATGCAAGTGATTTACGATGAATTGAAAAACGTGGTTGAACATGGTGTGACTGATGCAGAAGTGCAGATGGCAAAAGATCATTTGGCCGGGAAGATGACGTTGCAATTCGAAGATTCAGCGCGCGTTGCAGATTTTTTTGGTCAGCAAAAATTGCTTATGAAAAAAATGGAAACGCCAGAAGAAAAGTTTACGCGCATCATGAAACTGACACCAAAAGATGTGCATGCGGCGGCGAAAGAAATTTTCAAATTCAACCATGCAAAGATGGGCGTGATCGGTCCGTTTAAATCCGCGGATGAATTTCTTAAAATCGCAGATCTTCCTTGGCTATGAAACCATTCATCATTGCAAACTGGAAACAATATTTAAGCATCAAAGAATCTGCAAAATTATTTGCGCAGCTTTTGCAGCTCGATCGCGATAGCAAAATGAACGGCGTTGATTTGATTATTGCACCAAGTTTTGTTGCGCTGCCCGTGCTCGATGCCGCGAAAACAAAAATTAAAATTGCCGCGCAAGATTGCGGCGCGACACTTGTTGGGGCGCACACCGGCGCGGTATCACCAACTGATTTACGTATCCTTGGTGCAACGCACGTAATTCTAGGTCACAGCGAACGTCGCGCGGAATATTTTGAAACCGACGCATTGATTGCAGAAAAAATAAAAGCAGCGCGCGCCGCAAAAGTAACACCAATCGTGTGCGTTGGTGAAACCGCGGCAGAGCGTGCGGCTAAAAAAACACGCGTGGTGGTTGGTGCGCAGGTCCGCGCCGCACTGAGCGCGGTTAAAGATCCTTCTGAGTTAATTTTTGCTTACGAACCACGTTGGGCAATTGGCATGGGCACCGCCGTTGCACCAGAAGATGCAGCGCAAATTCATGCGTACATAAAAGATTTGGCAAATGCGCCAGTGCGTGTTTGTTATGGCGGCTCTGTATCGCCAGAAAATATCGCGGCGCTACTCGCAGAAAAAAATATTGATGGCGTATTAATTGGTGGCGCGTCTGCCAAATTTGCATCGCTTGCGGCATGCATAAAAAACGCAAAATAATATGTTAGTATTTTGGATCATCATGCTTATCGTGGCGCTCGTGGTACTGAGTGCTATTATTGCGCGGCATCGTGCGGCGCTTGTGGCGCTTGATGTTTCAAGTATTCCTCGCGCGCAAGAAAAACAAATGAAAACGGAATTGGTTGCCGCGCGTTTGGTTCGTAATATTCAGCGCACCACGCTTACCACACTTCAAAAAATGGGTCCGGTATATACCGGCTGGGTTGCGGTGCAAAAAGGGTTTCGTGATTTAGCAAATCATATTGCAGACCAACACCGTACCATGCAGTGGAAAGAAAAATGGAATGAATGGCGCGGGCGAAGCCGGGGAGAACGTCGCGCGCATTTGCTTGCGCTTTTGGATACCGCTGACCAGGCACGTCGCGCAGAAAATTTTGACGAAGCTGAAAAAAAATATATCGAAATCATTACGCTTGATCCGCGTAATGTAAACGCATATCTTGGCCTTGGCAAATCGTACTTCCGAGCCGAAAAATGGCAGGAGGCGGAAGAGGCATTGCGTCATGTAGTCGAAACCTTAGACACGGGTCACGAACGCGCCTGGGGCTTCCTAGGGCGCACTCTGAAGGCGTCAGGGAAGTGGGCCGAGGCAACGGCAGCATTCGGCCGTGCGGCGGCGCTGGACGACTCCTTGGCTAAACGCTGGGTTGATCTTGGTGAATGTTACGAAACCCTTGGAAATGTTGAAAAAGCAAAGTCTGCATATCAAAAAGCAGCTGAAAAAGAACCTCATAATCCAAAGATACTTGACCATCTCATAGAAATCAGTATAATATCAGGCGACAAGAGTCTTGCTTCGCAAGCCCTTGCCGATCTTCAGACAGTAAACCCCGAAAATCAGAAGTTAGGGGAGTGGGTCGAAAGGATTCGGAATCTTTAAATTAAGCGTCATTCGCCGTTCCAGCTCCTTCGCGCCTTTGGCGCTCGGGCTTGGCGGCTCCGTTCGAAAGAAATTTCGAGCGCGAGCGCTCAAATTTCTTTCTCACTACGCCGTTGTAGCTCAGTTGGTAGAGCACGTCCTTGGTAAGGACGAGGTCATCGGTTCAATCCCGATTAACGGCTCCAGTTAAAAAAACTGCAATTCTGTTGCAGTTTTTTTATTTTCACCTTGGCGCGCAGCAAAGCCAAAAACCTCAAAAATAAGGGAAATAATCAAAATCCGCGGTTTTTTCCCCAGCTCTTGATTTATTTGCGTGAAATTGATAGTATATATCCGTTCTATTCATCGGGTGGATAGTGAAGCGGTCAAACACGGCAGACTGTAAATCTGTTGGCTTTCGCCTTCGAAGGTTCGAATCCTTCTCCACCCACCAGGCCAGCATAGCTCAGTTGGTAGAGCAGCGCTTTTGTAAAGCGAAGGTCGTGGGTTCGAATCCCTCTGCTGGCTTTCGGAAAATTGTTCGGATAATAATTTATTGTATGTCACAAGACAATCTCATCAAGCTCGAGTGCACCGAATGCAAGCGAGTTACGCATTACACTCATAAAAATAAAAAGAAGATCAAGAACCGTCTTGAGCTTAAGAAGCATTGCGAACACTGCCTCAAGCACACGCTCCACAAAGAAACCAAATAATTTTTGGTATGGAGTTCTTTCGTCGGCTGTGGAAATGGGCGAGTGACGTTGAATCCCTTGCGCTACTACTGAGACCGGAGTACAAGACTCCATGGTCTTTTTGGTTTCAGACGCATATTTTGGCGGTCGCAATCGTGGTGGCAACCATGGCGCCGGCAATTGCTGGTGGCCTTAACCAAGTTGGATATTACGTGCACAAAATTCCCGATGGTATTAGTGCAACCAAAAAAGGCGATGATTTGACCATTGCGGGAATTGCACAGCCATTTGCGTTTCAAGATAAGGATTTCGCGTTAAAAATTGATACCAGTACGAGCACGTTGGGTGCAGTGACGCAAGGTATTTCTGTTTCACGCACCGCGATTCAGCTGGTGACTCCGCAAAATTCACAGCAAATGCTGTGGGGCGGTAACCAAGATTTTGCACTCACTGGCAGCGGTGTTAAAGCTGTGTGGGGCTCATACCAGGGGAAATTGGCAGCGGGTATTACCGTGGTACTATTTGTGGTTATGTGCGCATGGAAGCTGGCATTGTCTTTGGTGGTAGTGATGCTGTGGAGTTTGCTTGTGGTGTTTGCACATAAAATGGCAAAGGCACAACCGATTCGATTTGCCCAGGCATTTCGGCTCAACATGGCAGCAATGACGGGGCCATTGCTTCTTTGGACCATTTTGTCTGTTGGTGGATATGGTGGTGCAGATCTTATTGAAACAATTGCGCTCATCGTGTACAGTAGTGTGACACTTCGCGTTGCGATGTTGCAAGCAAAGTCAGGAAAATAAAGTATGCGGGATTAGTTTAATGGTAGAACGAAGGTCTCCAAAACCTTTGGCGGGGGTTCGATTCCCTCATCCCGTGCTCGAGACCCCCACGAAAGTGGGGTTTTTGATTTTCACTCACTAATTAGCCAAATTTTGAGCCATCACCTTGACAAAATCACCAAATCGTGCTATAAATGATAGTCAATAACAGTACCTAATTTAGCCGCAATAACTAGGTTTTCTCTCAACAGAGCAAATTTAATTACTGCAGCCAAATCGGTTGGCAGTTGGTAAGCCGTAGGTCTTGGGTCGGGTGACTCGGGATAAGCGGTAGGCCACACAGAAGTGAGAGGCTCAAAATGGCTCGTCCTGTAAGTGAATTGCTCAAGAACTTTGGCAAAATGTTCGAGGTCGTGAAGGTGCTCGTCAACGCCGTGCTCGACATGGGCGGCAACGATGAAGACATCCTGCGCATCCTCAAGGACAAGAAGCTGGCCACTGAGATCGCCAAGCAGATCATGGCTGAGCGCGGGATCACCATTCCCGACGGCTGCGAAGTGCTTTCGGTCGATTACGCGCTCAAGCTGATCGACGCCATCACGGCCGCCGCGTTCGACTGGAAGTACGACGACATCGTCGAGAAGAACTTCCCGAACCAGGCGCATGAGACGGGCGAGCAGAACCTCCAGGTCAAGCTCTACCACTTCGGCAAGGACATGTCGTCCAAGGACGTCGTTTCGGCGATGGACAAAGATGGCTTCCGTCCTGCGACGTTGCGCGAACTCCTGGCCTACGCCGTGAAAAATCCCGACGAACAGCGCAAGTACGCGATCATGGGCTTGGGTTCGATCTGGGGTCACGGTGACGACCGCCGTGCCCCGTACCTCTACCGGAACGGTGACGAGCGGAAGCTGGACCTGTTCTGGTGGAGCAACAGCTGGAACGGCAACTATCGGTTTCTCGCCGTTCGCAACTCTTTATGGAAACAGCCCGGTTTTGAAATGTGATATTCGGAAGTTTTTCGCAAACATCGATCACGCACGGCTCATTAAGATTTTAAGGTGCTATATTCCTGATGAACGGATCATGGATCTGCTGGAACATATTATAAAAAGTTTTGAGACATCTGCGGGTGTAGGTTTACCACTTGGTAACTTAACATCACAGCTATTCACCAACGTGTATATGAATGTGTTCGATCAGTTTGTGAAGCATAAACTGAAGGCGCGGTTTTATATTCGATACGCCGATGATTTCGTTGTGATGTCACATGACCGTGCATGGCTAGAGGGACAACTTCGGTTGATGGATAATTTTTTGCAGTCGGAGCTTGGGCTGGTAATTCACCCAGATAAAATTTATCTTCAATCAATCGTTTTGGGCGTTGATTTTTTAGGATGGGTTAATTTTCCAAAACATCGCATATTGCGTAGAGCGTCAAAACAGCGAATGTTTCGGCGGATACTGGTTCAGGGTGTTGAGGGTCGAATACAGTCATATCGAGGATTGTTGCGACATGGGAACACTTTGAAAGTTCAGAGGGAACTAATGAATTTGGATTGGCTGCTTTCGGATAAAAATTAATTAAGCATTTTTACCTCTGTGTGCGTATACATTTCATTCACGCAATTTTTCCTGACTTCCTCCACTACGGTGTGCCACCAAAAATCAGGGCGAGAGCCCTGTTTTTTGTTTATGGATAATACGTGTATACTAAGAAAAGTATCATTTTTTATGACTAGTTTATTCGCATACTTGTTTTATTTTATTGCAGGAAGATAAAAAAATAAGCCCATATAATTGGCGCGCAGGCTATGGCATAAAGGCAAAAGAAGGTCATTCGCTACGCGACGCAATTATGGGCCTTATTATTTTTGATGGTCCTATGGGGCCGATCTATTGAATAAGTTGAAAAAACTTTGGTATTGTGCTAAAAATCTGTGTCAGATTTGCTATAATAGATGAAAATAATCAATCGCATATTTTATGTCAGAATCGATGATGGGGGCAACAATAGTTCAAAATCATTCTACCCAAGAACAAGAGGCAAAACAAATCGAAGCGCATGGGGAGCAGCTTCGGGCATATGGACTTCGCGGTCTTGAGGGGCGTATTGTGCGCGGTCTTGATCCCGCTGGCATGCTTGCGGTAAAAGAGGTTCGTCAGATTGTTGAAAAAATTGCTTCTAGTGCTGGTGTATCTATGGATGCGGTAGACACACTCACTAAAGAATTGCATGTTGGTGCTATTTGGAGCCGAGCTCAGGATCTTGGTGAGGGGGAACGTCCAGAGGTGCAGTTATGGATGCTGCTTGTACGCGCATGTCATGAGGTGAGTGATCATGATCTCGATGCAAAAAGTTATTTAGCCGATGTTGAACGGATTAAAAATGAATTGACCGCTGCGTTTGTCGGGGGTGAGGGGGTTTTACTTGAAGCCACGAAATCTATTCACGCTGACGCTGCAATAAAGTTTGTTTTAAAAGATGATGTGCCATTTTCAGAGTCAGATGCATTCTTGCATATGGCAATTATGGGGCATGGTTTTGGGGTTTGTAAAAGTGGAGAGCTTTATTTTGCGGGTGCAAACGAATTAGATTATGATAGTCTTACTCAAGAAGGTCTGATACCAGTAGAAAGAGAAGATCGTGGCAGATTGGTAACTTTTTATCAGCGCGACGGTGTTGATGTCGTTAAGAAATTATATCCTGGCCTCGCAATCATTTTAAATGGCGATGAAATGCTCGCCTTGCGATTAGCAAAAAGTGCTAAAAAGTTTATAGCGTGATTGCTCATGATTAACGCTATAATAGCGTTAATCTACAAACAAGTGATTATTTTATGCAAAAATTATTAAAATATAGCTCTCTACCACTTATTATTTTTGGCATAGCGCTATTTGTTCTACGCACACAGGTTCACGCGGCGACCTATCAAATGCCTAAATCAATGGAAGATATGAAGGCGCTTGTCGTTGATGCAGGATTTACAAACGTAAGCATCATTAATCAGCAAGGAGGAAAATTTCAGCCGCCAGAACAATATTTTAGAGCAAATGAAACGGTGCTTAATGCAACTGGCTGGGGAGATATCGCGAATGTAATAAATATCTCGGCTGGTAAAAAATTTGATCCAAGTTGGACGTTTAATAATGGTCAAATGCAAGTCCAAGATGTATCGGGCAGAACAAAAGCAAGTATCTCCACAAAAGAATCATATATTGTGGTTATTGGATCGGATAAAGATAAGGTGGTGAAATTGATTTCGATATTGGCTCAGGTATATCCATAATTTATGACAGGGGATCCAAAAATAATTACAAACGAAGCGGCCCGTGTGGACGCAGAACTGCCAGTGCTGAATCAAAGTGCGCCAGTCGATAGTGTGCGTGTACAAGCGGCGCTGCAGGTAGATAGAAATGTAGATAGACAACGTGACCAGATGAACCAGAAGATCGAGGGGTATCTACAAGAAAATTTGCCCGCAAGTGAACATCGAATTCAGACGCCGATGGACGCATTGTGTGAAGTCTCAATTGTAATCCCTGCATACGGGGAGCGAGATGCAATTTTTCGTCCACTCGAGTCGCTTGCGAATCAAACACCTGTCGCACCTCAATCATTTGAGGCGATTTTTGTGATTAATAATCCGGCTGGTGTGCCACAAAGAAAGCAAAACATGAGTGATGCAGATTACGAAAGATCGCTGGCGCACTATCACACCGCGCTTGAAGAAAATCAAATTTGTTTGCGTATCATTGAATTTATTAATGGGGGAAGTGACGCTCCAGATTTAAGCGATGCTGAAAGAAAAATTATCGATAAAATTAAAACGCAGGGAATAAAAATTTACGCAATCGATAAAGCTACACCAGGAAATGAATTACCACCAGGCGAAGCAAATGTGGGTGGTGCGAGAAATCGTGGTGTTGCAGAAGCAGCGGCTCGTTTTTACGAACAAAAAAAATCAAATGGTATTATTGGGCAGACTGACGCGGATACAAAACTTGATGAAAATTATGTTTTTAATGTAATAAAGGTATTTCATGATAACCCTGCTATTGTTGGCATTGCAGGTGGATTAGATTTTGAGCAAACGGAGCAAGGAGATTTGTTTGAAAATATTTCAAACTATTCGGAGTTGCAATATAATTACAGAAAAGTTCTCGAATTATATTTATATGGTGTATCGGATAAAGTTGAAAAGCCAGAGACAAAAGCGGTTTCTTTTTCCGGTGCAAATATGGCGAGCCGAGCATTCGAAGCTGCATTAGTTGGTGGGGTTCCTAAAATTGGCGGCGGCGAAGATCCTGAATTCGGAAGGCGATTATCGCAGATTGGTAAGATTATCGATGCTCCAGATGTAAAAGTTCTGAGTGCTGATCGATTTTCTGCCAGAACAGACGTGGGTGCGGGGCATGGTCAAGAGAGAATTCGCTTGGCAGGGTTGTTAACAGAAAATAAAGGTGTAGTGGGTGAAGATCCTGAATACGTTTTGTATCTGGAAGGCCTTAGAAAGGGGTTACAGGAATTTGTTGCTCACCAAGCGGGGTCAGCGGATGCTTTAAAAAAACTATTTACTATAAAAGATGCTGCACTGTTGGATGACACCGAGCTGCAGTTATTTGCGAAGAAAATGATTGGCGTCGAAGATTTGGCATCTGATATCTTTTTGAAAGATCCGGAGCTTATTGAATTACGAACAAAAATTGTTGAACGTTTGAAAAAAATATTTCCTGAGGAATCAATAGAATTAGCCGCTCAAAAACTTATTGATAAAATCGTTGTCGACGGTGGTCCAGTTGCCGACAAATACGCGGCAATCAAAGCTGAAATGCTAAAAAAAGAAGATGAACAGAGAGAAAAAAATAAAAAACTAATTGAAAAGATTGTTGCTATTTTTTTTCAACACCCGGTGAATACTCTTGATGAGGATACTTTTGTACAATTGGTAGCTGAAAGAGGTTATGGTGCAGACCTGTCTGAAATTGAAGTTGAAAAAATTACAAAGAATCATGATGTCATGAATAAATTTGTCGATGGTATGCGAGGCGCTACCACAAAAGAGGAAGCGATTGCTGCGCTTACCACATCATTTAAGAAAAAACTAAAACAAAGCAGCGATGACCCACTTAAAATGCGGATGCTTGAATTAAATGCAATGCGGCAGGCCCAAAAAGAGGCTGCAGTAGCTTAATCGCGTTGTATTTTTATTGAGACATATTCTACTCGCTTCATTTTGTAACAGGTGATATCTTGATACCGTCCGATAAGAAGTGGAAAAAAAGTTTCATTATCGGTGGTGATTTCACAAAATTCTGAAAGCTGTGGAGCGATTTCAGGCTTTCGTAGTTCGCTGTATACCTCATAAAAGGAAAAGCAGTTCGGTTTGGCCACCGGCATATTTATTTCAGGCTGCATTTGCAGTTTTATGAAGCGCTCTAAAATATCGATTAATTCATTTTGAATTTCCAGTGAGTCTTTTGGTCCGCATTCAATTTCTAATCCGCAGGGAGTGTATTCACTCAGTGGTCCTTTGAGCGAAGCGTTGATTGCCGGCCATATGATAATATTTTTAATCCCAAGTTGCATAGCGAGCGTGATATTTTTATCGGTGGCTCTGCTAATAATGGTAAAAATACCTGTCCCGGCGGTAGTGCCATGCAAATCAATAGTGTATTTGTAATTTTGTGCCAGTGCAATTATTTCTGCCGCGCGACGTGATGCATAATTTGGTGCGCCAAAGATGCCCGGGGCGCTTCGATTTAGATCACCCTCAAAACAACGGGTATTCTGTTCATATGCTTTTTCATTTCCAATAATCCAATCAAAATTATCGACTCGCTTTTCAAGTATCTGAAGTGCGCATACGCCAATTGGTTCATCACCGTGCGTAGCGCCAATACATAAAATGGTATTCATATTATGTGTTAAGCGTGTTAATAAAGTCTTCAACAAATTGATCGCGATTAATTTTTGTCACCACGTGAGCGTTATATTTTTTCTCGCCCCAATTTCGTCGATCAGCCACGGACATGCCACGAGTTAGATCACTCGTAGTTTCAATACGGACATCCATTTTTTTGGTTTCATATGCGCGAGGATTTAATAAATAATACGCCGCAAGCGGATCATACATGAGGGCGCCTTTCGTACGTTCAAAAATTTTAATTCCTTGAATGTAATGCTTCATCATTGCCATGATGGGGCGATAGAGTTTAGATTTTTTGAGGCGGCGAAAATCGGCAAGCGTTAAAAATATGTCATTGCAGACATCGAGGGGGATAACGATTTTTTTAACTGGTGCGCGAAATACGATATCCGCTGCTTCTGGATCAACGAAAATATTAAATTCGGCGACCGCATTTTTATTACCCGGTACGGCTATGGCGCCACCCATGATCACAATTTGTTTAATCAATTTCGGTAGTTCCAGATCTTGCTTAAACGCGAGCGCAATATTTGTCTGCGGCCCAATAACGAGCAGGGAAACCTTGCTTGGTGCGGTGCGCACTAATTCAATTATTTTTGTAACCGCTAAATTATTTAGCAGTTCTTTTTTGGTGATCTGCGCGCCCGCAAGTCCATTTTCTCCGTGTACGTTTGCACAAATTAATTTCTGCCTCAGTGGCGCTGCAGCGCCGGAATACAATGGTATGCTGCTTTGAAGCAGGTCTAAAATATAGCGTGCATTATTTGTTGTATTTTGGATGGTCGTATTTCCTGCAACCGTGGTAACCGCTTGAATATCGAAGCGCTCGGATTTTATCAGTAACATAATCGCCAGCGCATCATCGTGCCCCGGATCAGTATCAATAATAAGTGGAATTTTTGATAAGGATTTCATAAAAGAGATGATAATTGAGTGATATTAGTAATTGATCGGTATTTTTTTTGTTCAACAACTTGGTTTGGATTGATATAAATCGCGTGCAATCCGGCAGCAATGGCGGGTAAAATATCTGATGAAAGCGAATCGCCAATCATGACCGTTTCTTGAGGTGGAATGCCACGCTCCATACAAATCTGCGTAAATATTTTGGTCGAGCCATATTTAGGCATTTGCTTGCCACGTTCCCAGCCGATAATAAAATCAAATATGGTGGAATCAATTTTTGTAGCGCCTAATATTTTTTCTACGAGTGGTCGTGGACCATCGGTGATGGCACCGACAATATATTTTTTTGATTTTAGTTCTTGTAGCAGTGCTTGTGTGTTCGGTAATGGCGTGAGGAACTGCGAAGGTGATAATTGTGTCAGCGCGTCATGCCACTGCCCAAAATCAAGATGATGTGTTCGAAATGCCAGTTCGCCTCGTCCATCAAATGCGGCGCGGTGTTCATCGGCAATTTTTTTGCTTGTTATGGTATCTACTTGTAGGAGTCTCGCGAGCGTCTTTTCTAGTATTTCTGAATATTGGCGATAAAATTGAATTGCATTTTCACCAAATACGAGTGTCTTATCGATATCGAATAAAACCATTTTGATATTTTTCATAGAGGATATAAAAAACACCTTCGGCGAGAAGGTGTTTGGAAAATAAGTGAGGGTACTTACTTATAGCAAAAAACCGGCGCGCCAATGAAGCCCGTTGATATGATGCCAACTTGAAGTAAGAATGATATTCATATATCTAACATAGCAGCTACAAATAAAGTCGTCAAATAGGGTCTAACACGTATCATGTGGCGCGCCATAATTGCAATTGACAGCCACTCATTATTCTGATATCATTTAAACCTAATAGTTAGATAGGCTAATAATCCGGTATGCAGAAAAAACAAACCGACGATATTATCTCTTCATTTTTGGCGATTGGCAGACAAATGCGGCAACGATGTGAAATCGATCAAACATTGCGGCAGGAGGTTACCATCGCACAACTTGAAGCGCTGCGGTATATTGGTGAGCAAAAAAAAGTAACCATGAAGGAAGTGGGTTCTTTTTTGTCGATTGCCGCTCCTTCGGCAACGGTATTGATCGATCGATTAGTGCGACTTGATTTGGTTTTGCGTGATCAAGATTCTGCCAGTCGTCGCTCGGTGGTGGTGCAACTTACCAAAAAAGGGAAGGATATTCTTCGTAAGGCTTTGTTAACACGACGTATTAAGCTTGAGGCATTACTTGATAATTTAAATCAAAAAGATCGCGAGACACTATTTCAGCTGCTCGAAAAAATGATTCACATTAATTAATATGACATTAACCAAACATCAAATTTTTATTAGCGCGTCAATCGTCGTAATTGCAGGGATTACTTTTGCCGTGAGCCATTCGTTGGCGCAGCGCCCTGCATATACCACCGCGTCCGTTTCGCGAACTTCTATCACAGAAGGAGTTACAGCAAGCGGCATGGTTACTGCGGCGCAAAATATCAGTCTTTCGTTTCAGGCGAATGGTACGGTTGCAGCAGTACCGGTACAGGTGGGTCAAGTGGTGCATCATGGCGAACTCCTTGCATCGCTCAATGCATTGGATGCGGCAGCGGCAATTGCTCAGGCAAATGCGAGCGTCGCGATTGCACAAGCGAATTATGAAAAAGTTTTATCTGGCGCCACAGGCGCTCAAATTGACGTTTCAAAAGCAGCTGTTGCAAGCGCGCAAACCGCACTTGATAACGCAAAAATTAATTTAGATGCGGTGCGCGCCGCGCAAAATACCGCGGTGCAAAATGCGCAAACCGCATTGTTTAATTCTGCAATTACGGGTGTGCCTGCGGTGACAAACGCTGACGCGGTTCAACCAATTTTTACCGGCGCATACGAAGGAACTGATGCTGCGACGTACGCAATTAGTATTAATGAAACAGGATCCGGTGCGCAATTCCAGGCGTCAGGTCCAAAAGTTTTTTTTGGCGCTGTTCGTAATTCGCCAGTACCACTCGGTGATACCGGACTTTCAATTCAGTTTGCGGCGGTGCCTGCTGCATCGGACGCGTGGACGGTAACGATTCCAAATACAAATGCGCCAGCATTTATTTCAAATCAAAATAGTTATTCATCTGCATTGAAAACACGCGACACACAAATTTCAGTTGCCGAAGGCCAGGTAAACAGTGCGCAAAGCGCTTTGGCACAAGCCGAAGCCGCTCTTTCGCTACAGGTTTCAGCGGCGCGCCCCGAAGACGTTGCGGCAGCAAACGCAGGCCTTGCGAGTGCTCACGCACAATTGGCGCTTGCACAAAGTTTGTATTCTAAAACCGCAATCATCTCGCCGATCGACGGTGTTGTTTCTTCGGTTGTTGCAAAAATTGGACAAACCGTTTCACCAGGAGCACCACAAATCTCGGTCATTTCATCAGGCAACTATCAAGTTCAATTATTTATTTCTGAAAATGATTTGGCAAAAGTTGCGGTTGGTGATGTGGCATCCGTAACGCTTGATGCCTATGGCAATGGCGAATTATTTCCTGCGAGCGTGGTTGCCATTGATCCGGGCGCAAGTGTAGTGAATGGCGCTTCAGCATACAAAGTGACGTTGCGGTTTACGAACGAGGATGCGCGTATTAAAGATGGTATGGGTGCAAATGTAACTATCACCAATCAAACAAAGACAAACGTACTCACCGTACCCGCAACGGCACTAATTAAAAAAGATGCGGACGTGTTTGTTCTAAAGCGTAATTTAGATGGGTCGTTTGCGGATCAGAAAGTTACTGTCGGAATCACCAGTGTTGCTGGTTCTGTTGAAATTATCTCAGGAGTTTCAGAGGGCGATCAAGTTGCTTATTTTGGTAAATAAAAAAATATGTCATTAGATAAAAAACACATACTTCAAAATAAATGGGTGCAAAGCGGGGGAATTGTTGTCGCGGTTTTAGTCTGCGCGGTTGGATTTTTGTACTTTGAAATGTCGCAAAATGAGGTGAGTATTGACGCTTCATTGGTAAGCGCACCAACGATTAGTTTGTCGTCGACCACGCCTGGCGCATTGCAACAAACCTTTGTTTCAGAAGGTGATTCTGTTGATGCGAATACGGTTGTTGCGCAAGTTGGGACAAGTCTTATTAAAACAAAAGTAAAAGGAATAATCACCGCGGTGCAAAATAATATTGGCAAAAATATTAATCCAGGTGAGCAAGTCGTTGCGATGATTGATCCGACGCAACTTCGTATTGTAGGAACGATCGACGAAAATAAAGGGCTTGATCGAATTCAAGTAGGGCAGCAGGTAACCTTTACTATCGACGCATTTGGTGGCGCACAATATCACGGTTTAGTTGACGAAATTAGTCCGGTCGCAAACGCATCAGGACTTACATTTAATATTTCTGATAAACGAGCAACCCAGCAATTCAGTATTAAAGTTCGGTTTGATCTGGCGCAAAATCCGAATGTAAAGAATGGCATGTCAGCGAAAATGACCATCTTCACCAAATAATTTGGCGATATGGAAATGATCGCCGCAGTGCAACCCGTAGAAGAAAAAAAATCTGCGCCATCGAATTTGCGTTGGTGGATTTTACTTACCGTCATCATCGGTACTTTTTTAGGGCGTCTTGATCAGACAATTGTTAATTTGGCATTGCCAAAAATTATTGATAATTTTGGCATTTCAGTTTCGGCAGCAGGGTGGATCGCAACGGCATACATTTTAGCGAATGCAATTTTTGTACCAATTTGGGGCAAGCTCGGCGACATGTGGGGGCAGAAAAAAGTCTATATTTTAGGTTTTTCAATTTTTATTGTGGGCTCTATCTTGGCGGGTCTTGCGTGGAATTTGAGTTCCATGATTGTATTTCGTGTGATTCAAGCGATTGCGGGCAGCGCCGATTATCCAACGGCAATGGCAATTTTGGCCATGACATTTCGTGAAGAAAAAGAACGTTCGCAAGCGCTCGGTATTTGGTCCGCATCATTTGCAGCTGCCGCGGTTTTTGGTCCGCTCATCGGTGGTCCGCTGATTGATAATTTTGGTTGGCGCAGTGTGTTTTTAATTAATTTACCAATCGGTATTATTGGGTTGCTCATGGCAATGACTTTTGTAAAAGAATCGGTGAAAGAAAATAAAGTGTATCATTTTGATTGGTGGGGTTCTGTTACCTTGGGTATTGCGCTCAGTACTTTGGTATTGGTGCTTGATAAAGGCATGGAGTGGAATTGGATTTCGGTGAATTCAATAATCTGTTACGCAATCACCATTTTGTTTACTTGGATTTTTATTCAGGTTGAGCAACGGGCAAAAGAGCCGATTGTTGATTTAAAGTTTTTCAAAATTCCTGCATTTGTAAACACGCTTGCAAATAATTTTATCGTGTTCATGGGACTCATGGGCAGTGTGTTTTTAATTCCAATTTTTGCACAAACTTTTTTGGGATATAACGCAACACAAAGTGGCATATTATTTATTCCCATGGCAGCAGGGATGATGTTTGCGGCGCCACTCGGTGGTGCGCTTGTGGGCAAAGTAAAACCACAATATGTGATTGCGGCAAGTACGATTGTCTGTGCGTTTGGTATTTATTTGTTTTCGGTTTTTATTGATCCCGGTTCAACTGCATCTGATATTACTATACCACTAACCATTATGGCATTTGGCATGGGTTTTGGTATGGCGCAGCGCACCAATATTATTGCGTCAATTGTTGATGCGCATGAAATTGGTATTGCATCATCGGTACTTGCGCTGGCACGTAATTTGGCGGGTGCATTTGGTATTGCAATTTTCGGCACTATTTTAAATAGCACCACAGAAAATAATATTATCGCGATTGGGCAAAATAGTGTTTTACACAGCACGCATCCAGCAGATTATGCAACGTTTGTGCAATTAATTATTTTAAAAGCGCAGGTTTCTGCTTACGACACGGTTTTTTTCATCGCCTCACTCGTGGTTTTGGTTGGAGCGATCGGCGCTTTTTGGATTCGTGTTGATCGAGAAAAAGTTGGGGTGAAGGTGCACGTTGAGTAATGATGCAAAATTTTGCAAAATGATGATTATCGGGCATAATAGAAATATGAAACGAAATAATTTGTATTCGCCCGCACAGATTGGAAAAGTATTGCTGGTCTGCCTAGATTTGGCCGTACTTATTTTGTTGCGACCTTATATTTTTTCACAAAAACCGGTGCGGACCATGGCAGTTGGTATTTCAGATGCCCCCATTGCATTTGTCGCGACAGGTGCGGTAAATCAGCCTGTTTTGATCAAAAAGAATGAAAATGTAGTTAAAAAAAATGCACCTATTGTAAAAAAAATACGTAGTATACCTAAAGGTGTTACACATAAAAACACGAAAATTCGGGCTCCGAAACGCCAAGTTGGCGATCTTGATGATTAATAAATATGAAGAAATTCATTTACGCATCCGTAATAATTTTAAGTTTCGCCGCATATGCTGCGTATCAAGGCGGATTAAGCCAAGATCTTAGTGTATCAATCGTTCATTCGGCCGCTCCTGTTGTAGTTGCCACTGCGCCGCAGCCAACGCCAGTGCTAGCACCAACGCCGACCCCAATACCAGCTCCAGTACAAGCGCCACAACCGGCGCCAGCGCCAACGCCAATTCCAGTACCGGTAGTCCCAACACCAATTTCAGCACCAGTCCCAAAGGTTGTTAAAACACCCGTGGTAGCGGCTCCACCAAAGCCGGTGGTACCTGCTAAAGCGCCACCTCCTCCACCAGCACCTATTGTGCCACCAAAACCAAAGGGGATGTACACAGACGGGCAATATACGGGTAGTCAGGCGGATGCGTATTATGGCATTGTCCAAGTTCGCGTCACCATATCTGGGGGGAAAATTTCGAACGTTGCTTTTTTGCAATATCCAAATGATCGCAACCATTCGATTAGTATCAATAATTATGCAATGCCGTATTTGATCTCAGAAGCTATTTCAGCGCAGAATGCAAACGTCGATATTGTGTCAGGTGCAACTGATACGAGTCAGGCGTTTCAGCAGTCGCTCGGTGCTGCGTTGTCGCAGGCAAAGAGCTAATCTATGCAACAAACCAAAGATCTCATGGGAATGCATGTAACTGTTGATATTCGCGGCGGCGATGAAAAGGGGGGCTGCGAATCCGTTTTTGCATACCTCACTTACATCGATGAAAAATTTAGCACGTATAAATCGGATAGCGAAATAAGTAAAATTAATCGGGGTGAAATTGCGCCGGATGCCTATAGTGCGGACATGCAAGAGATTTTTAAATGTGCCGCGCAAACAAAAAAAGAAAGTAATGGTTATTTTGATATGTGCGCGCCAAATGGTTTTTGTGATCCATCTGGCGTGGTAAAAGGGTGGGCAATTTGGAAGGCAAGTGACATCTTGAAACAAGCTGGCCATGATTATTTTTTCATCGATGCGGGCGGCGATATTCAAGCAAGAGTGCCCGATGAATTGCACGAGTGGCGCGTGGGCATTCGTAATCCGTTTAAAAAAGAAGAAGTGATTAAGATTTTGCGAATTACCACCGAAGGTGTCGCAACGTCTGGTACGTATGAACGCGGGTCTCATATTTACAACCCCAAGAGTCCAGAGCAGCCAATTACCGATATCGTGAGTCTTACGGTTGTTGGACCAAATGTATACGAAGCTGATCGTTTTGCAACAGCCGCTTTTGCCATGGGCCGCGCAGGAATAAATTTTATCGAAGCAATGCCCGGGCTTGAAGGCTATAGTATTGATGCAAAAGGAATTGCAACGCAGACATCTCATTTTCAAAAATACGTGATTACCTAATATGTTTACCTCCATCGATAATTTTTTGAATAAGATCACCATGTATCGGTTGGTTTTGTATTACGTAATTGGGTTGTTAATCGCCGCTTTTATTTTAAGTGTGTTTGGCCTCATGCCATTTGGGCCGATTAGCCTTTTGTATTCAACCATACTGATTACACTTTTGTGTTGGCTTGCAAACACGATTTCATCATGGATTTTTAAGGTGCCAACAAATGTTGAATCGGTTTACATAACGGCATTGATTTTGGCGCTTATTATTTCACCGATTAAAACGCCAGATGTCGCTTATTTTGGATTTATTATTTGGGCTGCAGTTTTGTCGCAGGCATCAAAATATATTTTGGCAATTTATCGTAAGCATATTTTTAACCCCGTGGCATTTTCGGTGGCTGTTACCGCACTGGTGATAAATCAGTCTGCAAGCTGGTGGGTCGGCACGGCCGCGCTGCTTCCATTTGTTGTAATTGGTGGTTTTTTGCTTATCAGAAAAATGAGACGGTGGGATCTCATGCTTAGTTTTTTTATTGTGGCACTCGGTACATTTATTGCTCTCGACTTTCTTGCGGGGTTTCCCGTTGGCCCGGCGACGCAAAAGTTTTTACTTAGTTCGCCACTTTTTTTCTTTGCATTTGTCATGCTCAGCGAGCCGCTCACCACGCCGCCAACGCGTGGATTGCAAATTGCATACGGCGCATTGGTAGGTGCACTTTTTGTACCGCAGGCACATGTGGGCTCCTTTTTCTTTACACCAGAATTAGCGTTACTTGCAGGAAATATTTTTTCGTATGCGGTAAGTCCCAAAAAGAAATTGCTGCTCACGTTTAAAGAAAAAGTTTTGATTGGTCCGAACATGTATAATTTTATTTTTACACCTGATACTAAATTATCTTTTCGCGCGGGCCAATATCTGGAATGGACCGTGGGTCATGATCATCCAGATAATCGAGGCAATCGACGGTATTTTACGATTGCATCTTCGCCAACAGAATCTGAAATTATTATGGGCGTAAAGTTTTATGAGCCCGCAAGTAGTTATAAACAAACCATGTTGGCGATGCAGCCAGGTGAACAAATATTAAGCGGTCAGTTAGCAGGTGATTTTACACTGCCAAAAGATAAAAAAGAAAAGAGCGTATTTATTGCGGGTGGAATTGGTATTACGCCATTTCGTAGTATGGTCAAATATTTAATCGATTCAGATGATCCACGAGACATTACGTTGCTGTATAGTAATAAAAATGTCTCAGAAATTGCATATGCAGACATTTTTGATACGGCCGTAAAAGTTTTTGGAATGAAAGCTATTTATACGATTACTGATACCGCAAGCGTGCCCGCTGATTGGAAAGGGCAGGTTGGGCCGATTACGGCGGAAATGATCGCGGCAAAAATTCCTGATTTTAAACAAAGAGTTTTTTACATTTCAGGGCCTCATGGAATGGTCACGGCGTTTGAAACTATTTTGGTAAAAATGGGCGTGCATAAAAATAAAATAAAGACTGATTTTTTCCCAGGTTTTGTGTAAAAAGTTTTGTATGAAATATTGGGTGCTGTTGGTAGATTATAAAAATTCAGAAGTTTCATCTGAAATTCCATATTTATTTCATCGCGCTGGTGCGGTGGTCGATGTCTATTGTTCAAACAAATCCTGGCTTAAAAAAAATAAATATTGGGCAGTGTGGCATGATTCGCATGATGAATCTCCAGAAAAATTTGCGTCGCAGCTTGAAGCGCTTGTTACGGTAGGTGATTATGATCGAGTAATTTTGACCGATGAGTCAGCGCTACATATCATGAATAATGAAATTAAAGACGAGGTGTTGGCGACTAAAATTTTGCCTGTTACAAACTTGAACAATAGAATCATGCTTGGTTCAAAATCGGGACTTTCTATTTTGTGTCAGACGTATGGTATTCAGACGCCGCAATTTGTAATATATGCGGACGATCTTAATTTGAATGCAACATTTGAAAAAATCGGATTTCCTCTTTTGTTAAAAATTGATTTTAGCGGAGGCGGGCGCGGCGTTTTTTTATGTAATACTGCTGTTGAGGCTCAAGAAAAAATCGCGTCGCTTTCTGAAACACAAAAAAATAATTTACTAATTCAAGCATACATTCCAGGAGAGACGATCGGCGTTGAGGCAATATTTGATGCGGGGGAACTTCGGGGATACGTGTGTTCAAAAGTCGTTCATACCTCGGGCAGTGCGTTTGCAGTTTCGGTTGAACGAGAATATTTTGTGTGCCCCGAGCTTGAATCTATTATTCAGGCAGCGGGAAATGCACTCACAATACACGGTCTTGCATCGATGACCTATTTGCAGCACGCAGAAACCAAAGAATTTTATTTAGTCGAAGCAGATTTACGTGCGAATGCCTGGTTTCGATTGGCGGAATTTGCGGGCATGGATTTTTCTGAAGCGCTTCGCAACTGTTTTGTACAAAAAAAAGAGCTGCTTCGGCCTACGGCCACGGGAATCTTCATTTGTATTTTTTCACGCCACATCATGTGGTCGCTGCGTAATTTTAAAGTAATCGAAATCTCAAAATGGATTTTTAATGTGGGCGGTCGTTGGCGGTTTATTCCGTGGTATGACAAAAAATTATTGTATGCAAATATTCGGGGGATCGTTCGAGCTTGCGCATTTCTTATGCGAGCATCTCTTTTAAAAGTTCGTTCATCCCGGTCCGGCGCTCCGATGAGTACGGAATAATTGGATGACTACCAATTAAACTTTTAATTTTTTCAAGCTGTTTTGCTTGCGACGGTTTTTTGATTTTATCAATTTTATTTGCCACCACAATAATATCTTTGTCTGCCAACATAAGCGCATGAAGCATTTCGATGTCGCTGGCGGTTGGGCCAAGTTCTGCGTCGATAATTAAGATTACTTTTTTTATTTCGGTACCAGATTCAAAAAAATACCAGTTCAATAGGTCTTGCAGTTTATTGCGTTTTTCATGACCAAGTTTTGCATAGCCATAGCCCGGCAAATCAACTAAATAAAATTTCTTATTGATCAAAAAAAAGTTAAGCTCCTGAGTGCGGCCAGGAAACGAACTTGTTTTGGCAAGTCCTTTTTGGTTGGTTAGGGAATTGATGAGGCTTGATTTGCCTGCATTTGAGCGGCCAATCATGGCGTATTGATCATGGCCATCAGATAAGATGGCATCAGGGCCACGGACGCCTTTGACGAAGGTTGCGGTTCGAATACTCATAGTGCTTGTATAGTACAGGGTATGGCAAGAAAGGTACAGGTGCGGTATGATGGGGGCGAATAAATTTTTTTATGTTCAATACACTTTGTAAGAAATGTTCATGGAAGAGCACTGACGCTGGATTGCTGGTGCTTCGCATCGGTGTGGGCGTATTTATGTTCCTTGCCGGCTGGGAAAAGATCACTAATTTAAGCGGAACGGTTGCAGGTTTTGCACACATGGGCTTTAACCCATTTTGGACCTATATGGCAATCGCTGCAGAAATAGTAGGTGGTTTGGCGGTATTACTTGGTATTGGAACTCGCATCGCCTCAATCTTTTTGACCATTACCATGGCAGTTGCTATTTTTGTAGTGCCAAAAGATCTTAAGTCGCTTATGTCGCCATCGATCTTTTTATTCGCAAGTGTAGCACTCGTGCTCGCGGGAGGTGGCAAATTTTCTCTAATCAAAGGGAAATAAGCTTGACAGGAATCGCTTTGTAAGGTATAGTCCCGAACAGCGGATATTAGACGCTGTTTTACTCACTTACGAAGATCACTATGACAGAAGAAGAAATCGTAGTAGCTCCAGAAGCTGCTGCAGAAGAAGTTGCTTCAGAAGAAGCAGCTGCATAATTACAGCGTCTCAAAAAGGGCCCTTCAAGGCCCTTTTTGTTTTATATACTTTTTCCCGCCAAACGCCCTGTTGCCCAGGATGCTTGCAGATTGAACCCGCCGGTAAATCCGTCAATGTCTAAAATTTCGCCTGCAAAAAATAGTCCAGGGGTAATTTTAGATTCCATGGTGCTTGGATTTACCTCAGACAAAGTTATGCCGCCCGCGGTTACAAATTCATCGCCCGCGCCGCGGCCAATCGTGTGCACTGGTAAATTTTGCATGAGGCTGCGCAAGCCCTCCAATTCTTTTTTTGAAATTTCAGCCGCGTGCCGTTCGCTTTCAATTGCGGCAAGCGTGCACAAAATTTTTGCAACTGATTTTGGAACCAGGGTTGCGATGGTATTTTCTATCGATCGCTTGGCATTACATTGGCACGCCACTTGTAGCTGTGTAAAAAAAGCTTCCGGCGATTTGTCAGGAAATAAATTTAAGAAAATGGTGAGCGGTTGTTTTGGAGTTGCTAGCTCAAAGGCTTTGAGCGCCGAAAATGCAAACACCGCGGGGCCGGTAATGCCATGGTGTGTAAAAAGTATTGGACCTTCGATTGGCGTTGGTAACGGGCCACGATCGGTGTGAAGCCCGACGTATTCAAAAGAAACGCCAGCTAAACTTTTGACCCATGCGTCGCGGGCAATAAATGAACTCAGGCTGGCAGCGAGCGGCGTGATGGTATGGCCAAGAGATTCCGCGAAAGCGTAGCCATCGCCCGTTGAGCCAGTGTGACGATATGCTTGACCGCCGGTGGTTAAAATAATTTTGTCCACGGTGATTGCGGGATCAATTTTAAAATGTATTACAAATTGTTCGTCAGCACGTTCAATTTTATTTGCCGCATGTGAAAGCAAAATGTGCGCACGCGATTTGGTAAATATTTTTTCAAACGCACGAACCACATCGTGGCCATCGTTAGAAATAGGGAAGACGCGTAAATCCTCTTCGATTTTTAATGGCACGCCATGCGACTCAAACCATTCGTACACGGCTTCGGGTGGAAAATTGTAAAGCGCTGAGGATAAAAATTTTGCGCCGCGTGGATAGCGCGTGAATAAAAATTTCATGTTGCGAATGCCCGTGGTGACATTACAACGGCCGCCACCAGAAATCAAAACCTTTTTTCCAAGGCCGGTATTTTGTTCAATTAAAAAAACTTCTGCATCGGCGTTTTCTTCTAAAATTGTTGCGGCAGCCATGAGGCCTGCGGCGCCGCCACCAATGATTGCGATTTTCATATGATTAGGATAGCGCATGTGGCCTCAATTGTCGAGTATTGACAAACGATTTTTTTTTGAGTAGCCTGTTTAGTAACCGAGCGATAATTTCCGCTACGGATGGGGGCTATAATGAGAGGTTCGATTTCACCAGAACGAGGGCGTCAATTGCGTTTGCATGGAAGGCTTCGAGAGATGAATCTGCCGTTTTTGGCGGAATGTTTGTTCGAAGAATTCCTGGGGCGCAATTACGAGGGAATGGCTTGGCGAAGTGGCGGTTATCTTGCGCTCTACGACGCCATGTATTCCCACGGCAACGGCGTCGCGCCGCGGCTCATCCTGCTCATGCAGGTTGGCGAAGTTGAAGTGCCAGAAAAATATGCCCGGTATGCTGCACTTGCCATTGAAAAGGCGGTGCGGCTTGCCAGCAACCACAAGCACCTGACCAGCTTTGAGAGCCGGTGCGAAGCCGAAGACAAGTGGCCGGGTGCGGTGCGGTTGAAAACAAGAGATTACGATTTAATCCTCTCGTTTTCTGGCGCCACGGCGATCGTGGACGAGGCCTTCGCGGTCGAGCTCTTTGGCCGCATGCCTGGTTTCGGCGGCGGCAATCTCGCGCAGCAGATTAAGGCGATCACGGGCAACACACTACTCGCGGCTTGATTCGCATCGCGGGCAGCGGCACCTTCTGCACCGGCACAAAATTGCTGGGGCAGCGGGTGTTTTTTATTTGCCTGCACAAATGTATTATGTTAAGCTATGCCCACTATGGACAAATTTGCCGACAAAAAAATCACCCCCCGCGCCGAGGACTATTCGCAGTGGTATCTTGATGTTATTGATGCTGCAGAACTCGCGGAGCATTCGCCCGTGAAGGGTTGTATGGTGATTAAGCCGTACGGCTATGCCATTTGGGAGGCAATTCAAAAAACGCTGGATGAAAAATTCAAAGAAAGCGGTGTTGAAAATGCATATTTTCCATTGCTCATTCCTGAACGCTTATTGAAGCGCGAAGAAGCGCACGTTGAAGGTTTTGCGCCTGAAGTTGCGATGGTAACTCATGCGGGCGGTAAAAAATTAGATGAGCCACTGGTGGTGCGCCCAACTTCGGAAACAATTATTTACGAAGTTTTTTCTAATTGGATTCATTCATACCGCGATTTACCACTTTTAATTAATCAATGGGCAAACGTGGTTCGTTGGGAACTGCGCACGCGTTTATTTTTGCGCACCACAGAATTTTTGTGGCAGGAAGGCCACACCGTGCATGCAACCAACGAAGAAGCTGATGCACGTGCTCGCCAAATGCAAGAAGTCTATCGTGAGTTTGCAGAAAATTACATGGCAATTCCGGTGATCCCTGGCGTTAAATCAGATTCAGAAAAATTTGCAGGTGCGGCACAGACTTATACGTTGGAACCAATGATGCAAGATGGCAAAGCATTGCAGTTTGCAACGTCACACAACTTGGGCCAAAACTTTGCCAAAGTATTTAATGTTAAATTTTTGGATGAAAATAATACTGAACAATTTGGTTGGCAAACAAGTTGGGGATTATCAACTCGTTCGATTGGTGGTTTGATCATGACTCACAGCGATGATAAAGGGTTGGTGATGCCACCGCGCATTGCGTCAATCCAGGCTATTATTACGACAATCGCACCAAATCCTGAAGCTGCTACGGTGGTAACTGCCGCGGCAAATGAATTGTCTGTAGCATTAAAAACAGTGGGAATTAAAACTCGCGTGGACTCTCGCGAGATTCGCCCGGGTGAAAAGTTTTTTGCATGGGAAAAGAAAGGTGTGCCTGTTCGTGTGGAAATTGGGCCAAAAGATGTTGCTGCCGGTACGTGCGTATTAGTACGTCGTGATACGGGCGACAAAAAATCGGTTGCATTAGTTGATGCACCGACAGAGATTTCAGCGCTACTCGTTGAAATTCAATCAAACTTGTTTAATCGCGCGCTCGAATATCAAAAAGAAAAAACAAAATCCGTGAACACCTGGGAAGAATTTGTTGCAGCTATTGAAGCGGGGAATTTTGTCTTGGCACATTGGGATCGTGACGCTGCCACAGAAGCTTTGATCAAAGAGGAAACAGGCGCAACAATTCGTTGTATTCCATTTAGCCAGCCTGAAGAATCCGGTGTTTGTATTAAAACCGGAAAGCCGTCAAGCAAGCGTGTGTTATTCGCTAAGTCATACTAATTTAAATTCGTGGCGGCCTGGGGTTTCCCGGGCCGCCATTTTTAGTTTTCCAGGCAGGTTGTTTCTGGAAACGGAATATCTTCCGCGGTGCAGTAGGGCATCTCAGTGTAGCTGCTGCATGCCCAGAGCCCAGGCACCGTGCATGTGCCAGCCATAATCGTGCAGACAGTACCGATCATCGGCCATCCCTGGCCGTTGTCCGTGACGCCGTCACAATCATCATCTGCACCATTGCATTTTTCAACATGCGCCACGACAGGTGACGCATTGCACGCGAGCCAATCATGATCCATGTCGCAACCCCAGCGACCAACGGAGACGCAGCCGTTCGTGTCGGTAACTGAACAGGGAGTTCCGTACAAACCACCCCAAAGTGACTTCCACGTTTCATCAGTCTCGCCGTCGCAATCATTGTCCTGAAAATCGCAATACTCATAGGCGCCAGGGTACACGTTTGGGTCGTGATCGTTGCAGTCTTCGGGAGGGAAAACGCCATCGCCATCATTGTCGATTGCAATTGTGATATCGGGCGGTGTTGGTGCGTCGGCGGCATTGCTAATCGCCGCATCGGTGGCCAAGTGGGGGCACTCAGCAGTGCAGCTATTAAAAACACAAACCAACACAAACGCACTCATGAACGAAATGGTGCCGACCAAATAATACACGATGACCTCCGGTACTTTGTTGGACCGCTTCAACGCGGTCATCTACTGGGTTCCACAGATTATAAATAATGTCAATGGTGGAAAACTGGTGGATAAAATATGTATGGCTGCTTTATTGACTTTTAATGAGTAATTCGATACATTGTTTTAAGTTTCCAACCGGAGGAAGTCGTGTCAACAAAATATAACGTTGTGAAATTGTCCGATTTGCAGAGCGACTTGGAATCGCCGAGCATGGTGAACCGGCCGCTTGCTCACAAAACGCTCAGCTTGCTTCTGAATGCGATGCAACGCATCATGCCGAATGCGCATATTCAGTCGTTTCGGTCTGACCGAGGAGAAGATACGCCGCCCGGCGGATGGATCACTTCGGCCACGCTCGCGCGCACCGTGAAGCAAGGTCATGTGATCATGGCAGCTCCGTCAGATGATATAGAAGTTCCGCGTGTCATCATTGGCCTGCCGTTGGCCCGCCCAATTTTCTTGGCCGCGGCTTTGCAGGTAGCGGGAGATTACAAGGAGCCCGCCCGACTTATTTGGAGGGATGCTGATGGTTGGCGGTACTACGCTGCGTCGCCGCCAACAAATTTTGCGTCGGGTGTACCACCGGGTATTCTGATCAACCCTGATCAGGCGCTTGGCGTGTTTCGACGCATGCTTGCTGCCATTGCATCGGACCCGTGATCGTCCGCTTTGTTCCCCAGGTAAGCTGGTGGGGCAGGGCGGATTTTTTAACTAGACAAAAACCCACATTTTCGCTAAAGTACTTTGGCAATCAACATCTTTATGCCAGCTCCAAAATTTCCAGAATTAGAAGAAAAAATGCTTGCTACGTGGGAAGCAGAAAATTTATTTGAAAAAGTAAACGAAAAAAATAAAGATGGTGTTCCATTTGTTTTTTTCGAGGGGCCACCAACCGCGAATGGTAAGCCGGGTGTGCATCATGCATTGTCGCGTTCGTTTAAAGATGTGATTCCACGTTTTCAATCGATGCGTGGTCGCCGTGTGGATCGCAAAGGTGGTTGGGATACACATGGATTGCCTGTTGAATTGCAAGTAGAAAAAGCACTCGGCATTTCTGGAAAGCCACAAATTGAAAATTTGGTGGAAGGCGATGTTCGTGCAAGTATTATTGAATTTAACAAAAAATGTAAAGAAAGCGTGTGGGAATATTTGGTTGATTGGGAAAAAATGACGCGCCGTTTGGGTTATTGGGTGGATCTCAAAAATCCGTACATTACGTATCAAAACGAATACATTGAATCGCTGTGGAGTGTACTTAAAGAAGTCGATGCGCGTGGATTTTTGTATCAGGGTTATAAAGTCGTACCACATTGCCCACGTTGCGGCACCGGTTTGTCGAGTCATGAGGTTGCACAAGGATATAAAACGGTCACTGATGAGTCGGTTTTTGTGAAATTTGCACTGGTTACCGATCCAAAAACTTTTTTCTTGGGCTGGACTACAACGCCATGGACATTACCAGGTAATGTCGCGCTTGCCGTTGGCGAAAAAATTACGTATGTGCGCGCACAAGTTGGCGAAGAAATTTTTATTGTAGCTGAGGCGCTTGTTGAAAAGGTGCTTGGTGCGGATGCGAAAATTTTGGAAAAAGTTTCAGGCGCCGCGTTAGTCGGTTTGGAATATACACCACTCTTTCAATATCTTGCCGATCAGATGTCTCCTGAGCAGCGCGCCGCATCGTACAAAGTATATGCCGCAGATTTTGTAACCACAACCGATGGTACGGGTATCGTGCATACAGCAGTTATGTACGGTGAAGATGATTATGCACTTGGTTTGAAGGTTGGCTTGCCACGAATTCATACGGTTGCCGAAGATGGAAAATTTTTACCATTCGTAACACAGTGGGCTGGTAAATTTGTAAAATCAGACACCATTGCTAAAGAAATTATTAGCGACTTAAATTCGCGTGGTCTTTTGCTTCGCGCAGAAAATTACGAACATGAATATCCATTTTGTTGGCGCTGCTCAACACCACTTTTGTATTACGCAAAAAATTCGTGGTTCATTAAGATGTCTGCATTATCGGCAGAGCTTCAAAAAAGAAATCAAACCGTGCATTGGAATCCAGAGCACATCCGCGATGGTCGTTTTGGTGAATGGATTAAGAACGTAAAAGATTGGGCAATTTCGCGTGAACGTTATTGGGGTACGCCGCTTCCGATTTGGCAGTGCGGCACGTGCGCCAAGTTTGATGTGCTCGGATCTAAAGCTGAAATTGACGCACGCGGCATGCAAGCGCCCGAAGATTTGCATCGCCCATTTGTAGATGAATTGTCATACGCATGTGATTGTGGTGGCACGCGCACCCGTGTGAAGGAAGTTATGGATTGTTGGTACGATTCTGGCGCCATGTTTGTTGCGCAATGGGGTTACCAGTGGGGCCAGGAAGGCACCGCAAAACAAAATTTTGAATCGCATTTCCCAGCTGATTATATTGCAGAAGCAATTGATCAAACGCGTGGTTGGTTTTATACGTTACTTGCGGTTGCAACATTGCTCGATCTTCCGGCGCCATACAAAAATGTGGTGTGTCTTGGTCATATCTTGGACGGCAAAGGGCAGAAGATGTCGAAGTCAAAAGGTAACATTGTTGATCCGTGGGAAATTTTTGGCGAGTTTGGCGCGGATCCACTTCGCTTGCATTTGTATTCCATGTCACAACCAGGCGACACTAAAATTTTCGAGAAAAAAGGTGTTGATGAAATTGTGAAAAAAGTTTTCCTTATCGTGTGGAACACCTTGGAATTTTATAAGTTATATACGGGTCCGGTTGCGGCAGAAATTTCAACCGCACATCCGCTCGATGCATGGCTTGAGGCGCGTCTTCAAAAAACGATCAATATCGTTACCGAAAAAATGGAAACTTGTGAAATCACGGACGCTTCGCGTGAACTCATGGCATTTGTTAATGAACTTTCAACATGGTATGTGCGCCGTTCGCGTAATCGTTTCAAAAATGGCGGCGACGATGCAGCTGCTGCAGCGGCCATGCTTCGTCATACACTTGCCACACTTGCAAAATTATTTGCACCATTCACGCCATTGTTTGCTGATGCGGTGTATCGCGAATTAAACGGCGCTGAAAATTCTGTACACCTGACCGAATGGCCAGCAACCGCACCAGTCAACACAGAAATTTTAACGCAAATGGATGCGGTGCGCGAATTGGTTTCCAGCGCGCTTGAGCTTCGCGCGAAATCTGGCGTGCCAATTCGCCAAGCGCTTGCATCGCTCACGGTACCACCATCAGTCAACGCGCTTGAGCCGCTCTTTGAAATTATCAAAGAGGAATTAAATGTTGAAACCGTTTTGATTGGTGCAGAATTAGCGCTCGATACGAACATCACGCCAGAGCTACGCGAAAAAGGTTTAGTGCGCGAGTTGGTGCGCAACATTAATGCGATTCGTAAAACGCGTGGATTAAAGCCAGGCGAAATGACGACCTTCAACATGGAAGCACCTCAGGAAATTCAAGAGTTGATTACTCGCAATGCAGATGAATTTGCGCGGGCCACGGTAAGTAATTTTGCATTCGCGCCGGCGGGTGAGGGTGCTGCAGAATTTGAAGTTGATGGAAAAGTTTGTAGAGTCGCGGTGTAATTATTTGATATGGTTGGTGAACAAATTTCGGTAGAGCAGTTGCAGGCGTACATTTCCGCGGGTTTGCCAGCGGATAGTTTAATTCTTGATGTTCGCACTCCCGAAGAATTTTCAAAGGGTGCAATTTCTGGCGCGGTAAATATTCCCGTTGATGAACTTGCGGATAAAATTGAATCGCTGAGCGGTTATAAAAAAATATACATAAACTGTTTGTCTGGTGGCCGTAGTCAAATGGCGATCGCCATGTTGTCTGCAGCCGGTCTGACTGCTGAATTGTATAATGTAACGAGCGGAATTTTAGCATGGCGCGCGGCTGGCTACCCACTAGTATAAAACGGTGGACGGTATATACTAAAGACATATGTATAATTTTGGTTCAAATTACTACGGCGCGGGCGTTGGTGGTCCATCAATGATGTACGGCTTTGGTACGGGCATGATTTTTTTAATGCTCTGGAGCTTGCTCTGGAAAGGATTAGCACTTTGGCACGCGGGACGTCGCGGGCAAGAATGGTGGTTTGTGGCACTACTACTCATTAACACTGCCGGTATCCTCGAAATTATTTATTTGTTTGCTATTTTGAAACTCAGATTTTCAAAATTGTTTAGTAAATAATCTATGCAGCTTGCTAGTTCGGCATTTGCGCCGAATGCATCTATTCCGTCAGAATTTACGTGTGATGGGGGAAATTATAATCCGCCGCTGGATTTTTTAGACGTGCCAGCGGCTGCAAAAAGTTTAGTTTTAATCATGGAAGATCCTGATGTACCAACTCATCTGCGAGCAGACGGCATGTTTGATCATTGGGTGCTGTGGAATATTCCACCAGAGACGCGCCACATTGCCGCAGGGGAAGCGCCACTCGGTGAAATGGGAGTGACGACGCGTGGCGTATCTGGCTATACGGGGCCATGTCCGCCGGATCGTGAGCATCGATATTTTTTTAAATTATTTGCACTTAGTGAAAAGCTCGATTTGCCAACTGGCTCAACTAAAGCAGAAGTACTTGCCGCGGCCGAGCAGTATATCATTATAGACGCCCAACTCATGGGAAAATATAATCGCCAACGTTAGTTTAATTTTTTTCCCGTTACAAAAAGCGCAAACGAAATCATATCGTCATCGATGTGCATGCGACCAAGTGCGAGGGGATTTTCGGTGGTTGAATGCATGACACGATGGCGGGTTGATACGGCATTTGTAAAACCAGCCGCATGAACTTCTGCAATCGCACGATCGTTATACGCGCCACCCGGATAGGCAAAACTGGTAACTGGAATTCCTAATTCGGATTCCAACATTTTTTTAGAACCGGCAATTTCTTCGGTTAATTTATTTCCACTAAGATGTGCGACATTTGGATGTGTTTCGGTGTGCGCGCCAATTTCCATGCCAGCGGCATGCATTTTTTTTATCATGTCCCAGGTTAGGTAACTTTTTTTGCCAACGGATCCGGTGATAATATAAAATGTTGCGGTGTCATTATATTTTTTTAGAATTGGTAACGCATTTTCATATTGATCACGCAGCCCATCATCAAACGTGAGCACCACTGATTTTTCTGGCAACGGTGTGTTATTTTTCAGCGCACTTGCGGCGGCGTCCATGGAAATTACCTGATACTTATTTTGCTGCAACCATGCCATTTGCTGATCAAAAATCTGGGGAGATACAAAATAAGGATTTTGTGGAACGCGTTTGGTGATGTGGTGATACATTAAAATTGGCAAATAGCGATCCGCAGCGGGGGATGTGGTTTTTGCAAAAGAAAAACTAGGCATTAGCATGCCAAAAAAAATACTCAAAATAATAAAAAATGATTGCCACTGTTTCATACTATTGATTGTATCGTATCTATTGACAAAAAGCCACTTATGCCGTATAAAGCTTGCAGAACTTGGGGGGGGGAACCATGAAAGAAAAAATCGGAAAAGTTTTGTGGCGGATGCTGTGCGTTCGCGCTCCAGGCGCGCTGCTCGGATATGTCAGTGTCGCCGCGGCGCTGCACTGGAACGGGTATTCGCTCTGGTGGGAAGTTTTGATCTACGCCATTCTGACGATACTGCTGTACGCAGCGTTTGCCTTGCAAAGCCCGAAATTTGGCGCGCTCGGCGAGATGATGGCAGAGGCGGTCGGCACCACGCGCACGGACGGCTTCGACGCCTTTCATGCAGCGCTGAATCCGTTTCACGTGGCGCCACTCTGGCACACACCTATCGCATACTGCACCGCGTTTCCATTGGTGTTTTTTGCACTTGGGGCGATCGTCTTTGTGGAGGATTACCAGTCGCTTGATGACGACAATTAAGTCGCGGTCTTCACTTCAGTGGGGCCGCGCATTTTTATAGGTAAGAATAAAAAAATATGATATAGTGTTTTTACATAATTGTATGCCTTCGATTTTTGCAAAAACAAAAAAACTTTTTACGTCGTTTGGACCTGGTATCGTGACGGGCGCTGCAGACGACGATCCATCTGGTATCGCAACCTATACCCAAACTGGCGCGCAATTTGGGTTTGGTCAATTATGGACCGCGCTGCTCATGCTGCCATTTATGATGGCAGTGCAGGAGGCAGTTGCGCGTATCGGTGCGGTCAATGGCAAGGGAATCGCTGCCGTGATTCGTCAATATTATAGTAAAAAAGTTTTATTCGCGATCGTGTCGCTTGTACTCATTGCGAATACGATAAATATTGGCGCAGATATCGGGGCGATGGCCGCAGCGCTTCAATTAATTATTCCGCTCAATTTTACCATTTTGACGCTGAGCTTTACGGTAATTATTTTATTGCTCGAGATATTTTTATCGTACAAAAAATATGCACGCATTTTAAAATATGCGGCGCTGACGCTTCTCGCATACCCCATTACCTTTTTACTTGTCGAGCACAATTGGCATGAACTTTTTATTGCGACCTTTGTGCCGCACATTGAATTAAACTTTCAATTCTTTTTCATTATAACCGGTGTGCTTGGCACCACAATTTCGCCGTACATGTTTTTTTGGCAGGCATCTCAAGAAGTCGAAGAAGAACGTGCACATCACATGTTGCAAAAAAATGCGAAGCCCAAAATTACGAAGCGTTTTATGCATTTGCTGCGCGTTGACAATGCGGTTGGCATGATTGCTTCAGAAATCACCACGTGGTGTATTATTGTGGTTGCCGCGACCGTGCTCCACAAAAATGGCTTGACCAATGTCGCAACCGCCGCTGACGCAGCGCGCGCGCTCGAGCCACTGGTGCACACCTTTCCACATGCAGGATTTTTAGCAAAAGCAATTTTTGCGACCGGCGTAATCGGATTGGGCTTTTTAGGTATTCCAGTATTATCTGGCAGTGCGGCATACGCATTTGCAGAAGCCGCAAATTGGCGCGACGGATTAAATTTAAAATTTCGTCGTGCGCATGGATTTTATGGAGTCGTGACCATTGCAACCCTCATTGGATTGCTCATTAACTACGTCGGGATTGATCCAATTAAAGCGCTAGTTTTTACCGCAGTATTTAATGGAGTTGCCGCAGTGCCATTAGTTTTTCTTATTGCTAAAATTGCACGCAGCGAAAAAATTATGGGCGAATATCGCAGCAAATGGTTATCAAATATTTTGGTGTGGACCACATTTGTTGCAATGGGAGCTGCCGCAGTCATCATGTTCGTGAGTGGTGGCGGCTAATATGCGATATGCATATGCGGTACTCAGTGCTGGTATTTTTGGAATAATTATTTTTTTCGCACACACTGCTACTCAGCCACGCATTCACGATTTTTTTCAACTCCAACGCGCAACAATACAAGGAATTCCATTTACATTTGTGCGCGTTCCATCTCAGGCGGTTACAATGCGCGTCGCCGTTACTTCATCAACTGTTGCGGCCGTGACTACTGCTGCGCCAGCGGTGGTGGTGAATGGCGGCTACTTCGCGGGCATCGATTTTATACCAGCAGGATTTGTTGCATCAGGTGGAAAAAAAATTTCAGAACGGTTATTTGATAAAGATAAAAGCGGTGGATTATTTTATAATGGTGCGATCACGATCGAAGATGCGGTGCAAAATAATTTTTTACAAGCGCCAGAGTCAATACAGAGTTATCCAATATTGATTCGTGCGGGTAAGTCTGCGGTTGAAAAAGATTCATCACATATCGCACGTCGCACTGCAATTGCGCTTGATGCAGCCGGTAATGTGGTAATTATTATTGCCGATGAAAAAGAAATTTCGTTGTACGAATTTTCGCAGGCACTCGCCGAATTTCAGCCACATATTGTAACGGCAATAAATTTAGATGGTGGGGCGTCAACAGGAATTGCGGTTCACGGTACGAATGGTACCGAGAGCATCGACAGCTACACCCCCGTTGCAAACGTGGTTATTTTTGAGAAAAAATAAGGCTTGCACGACGGATTTTATTGTGTTAAAATCCACCCACTAATATTTTTCTATGTCACACTTTTCTATTGGCAGCAAAGCTCCAGAATTATGCACCGCGGTTATCGAAATCCCACGCGGCAGCCAAAACAAATACGAATTTGACGAAACAAGTGGTACCATCAAACTCGACCGCGTACTTTTTAGCTCGGTGGTATACCCACTCGATTACGGCTTTTTCCCAGAAACTTTGGGCGGCGACGGCGATACCCTCGATGTACTCGTTCTCGTTTCAAATCCACTTTTTCCTGGTTGCACCGCTGACGTGCGCCCGGTTGGTGTGCTCATCATGAGCGATGACAAAGGCCAAGATGAAAAAATTATTGCAGTTGCAAAAGCAGATCCACGCTTTAAACACATCAATGATATTGGCGATGTAAACGAACACCTCAAAGCAGAAATCTCAGAATTTTTTGCAACATACAAAAATCTCGAAAAAAAGGTTTGTGTAATTGAAGGCTACGGCGACAAAGCAAAAGCATTTGAAATCATCAAACAGTGTCAGGCAAATTTTGTTGCAAAAGCATAAATAAAAAATGGCGCGCTCGCGAGGGGTTGTTCCTCGCGAGCGCGTTTTTTGTTGCCGACGTTACGGCAACGGTTTCCAGCTGAGACCAGCCTCGGTGTGGAGCAGGGCGCAGCCAAGGTTTTGCAGCCGATCGTCGATTGCCTGCTTGAACGCTTGGTGATGAAGCGTTTGAACGAAGCCGTGTGGATTGCCGCCACGATCCGTTTCCACGAAGGTGTCACGGTTGTTTTCGAATCGGGGCGTGGCCGCAGTCTCGCGAATACGCTCAGCAATCTGCCGCAACATTTCCTCGCGCGGCATTTCGCACAGCGTCACCCATTTGCCGAGAATAGTTTGTTGGTGACAGCACATCTCGCGCCAGCAAATGAACACTGCAAATTCAAGTGTAAACCGCACGCCATCCGCCGGGCGTACGATCTCAGCTTGGCCGGTCACGGGCGGGAATTGCGAATCTTTCCGCGGATCCCATTCGGCGTAAAACGCCGAATCGCCTGGCTTGATTTCGCGCAGATGGCCACTTTCCTTGCGCAAAACCGTGTATCCGGTAAAAACCGTTCGATCGCTCGCGGGCTTTGTTGGTGCGTGTAAACCCAATATCCGATGCATGTTGACTCCTTGCAGCTGTGTGCTAGCAAATGGTAGTCAAAATGCGCCAAACTGTCAATATGATATACTTATCGCATATGCAAATTTGGCACGCTATTATTTTATCTATCGTCGAAGGGGTCACGGAGTTTTTACCAGTTTCATCAACTGGTCATTTGATCGCCACGTCCGCACTGCTCGGCCTTCCGGCAACTGAATTTCAAAAAAGTTTTGAAATTTTCATTCAGCTCGGCTCAATCGGGGCAGCAATCGTTTTGTACGCAAAACGTATTTTAAGCAACCGAACACTTTTTTTAAAACTTTGTACCGCGTTTGTGCCAACGGGCATTGCGGGGTTATTGCTCTATAAACTTATCAAGCATTATTTGCTCGGTAATTTACACGTTGTTGCATGGTCGCTGCTTTTGGGCGGTATTGCAATCATGGCGTTTGAGTCGTGGTACAAACGCGCAAAGCCGCGGGGCACCGCAGCGGTTACGTATCCACAAGCAGCTGCTATCGGTACATTTCAAATTTTATCAATGATTCCAGGCGTTTCGCGCAGCGCCGCCACCATTATCGGCGGTATGTTTTCCGGTCTCACACGTGAAGCGGCTATTGAATTTTCATTCATGCTCGCGATTCCAACCATGCTTGCGGCGAGCGGACTTGATTTGGTTAAAACACCGCTACATTTTTCTGGTAACGAATGGATGCTCCTTGCCGTTGGTTTTGTGGGTGCATTCATTACGGCACTCCTCGTGATTCGGGCATTCCTGCAGCTTATTCGCACAAATATTTTTTGGTGGTTCGGCGCATATCGTGTGGTTTTTGCGCTCGTGATTTTTTACTTCATAAAATAATATGATGATCGTTCTTTGGGCAGTTATTGGTGTTTTGATTGGATCGTTTGCGGCCATAGCAGGGCGCGCATTGATGGATCATCCGGGCGGCCATACCATGACCGCGTGTGATGTCTGTCGTCGAAAAAAGGCATGGTGGGAATTGATTCCGATTTTTTCGTATCTTGGTTTTGGTGGTCGCTGTCGTTCTTGTGGCACAGAAATTATTGTAACTGATTTTGTCATGGAGTTGCTTGGCGGTGCGCTGCTTGGAATTGGTGCGTGGCGATTTACCACAACGCGAGAGTTTATTTGGTGGGCACTTTTTGCGGTTTTTACGCTCTTGATTTTTTATATCGATGTTCGTTGGATGGTGGTGCCACGTTCGTTTGCAGTAATCACGGCTTTTATCACAATTTTAGCGCAGTGGTCATCGGGTTCCATGCTCATGGTCGCGCTTACTGCAATTTTGGGCTGCACGTTTTACTTTTTTCTTTACGCGATTTCACGAGGAAAGTGGGTTGGCGATGGTGATGTCGGTCTTGGAATAATCGTTGGTGCTGCTGCGGCAACGCCAACACAGTTGGGTTTACTGCTTTTGTTAGCTCATACCGCAGGAGCGGTGGTTGCGGGGGTTTTGCTCAAGCTGGGGCATAAAAAAATCGGGGACAGCCTGCCAATGGGTCTTTTTCTTATTCCGGCAGCTTGGGTTATTGTTCTGTATTACGGTTGGCTCCGTTAATTGACTACAAAAGGTCATTGTGCTATAGTTTATTCACTATATGCGAAAGAAGCTCATCTTAGCCATTTTCGCCACGATTCTCACGCTCACAACCCCATCAATTTCCTTGGCTGCCACAAAGGCCAAGGTTGCTTCAGTTAAGCTAACTTCTGCCAAAAAAACTGTTAAAAAAACAGTTAAAAAGGCTGCTGTTTGCGTTCGCTGCAAATCACGCGCTGAGGGTGTGGATAATTCAAATTCTGCGAAAGCCACCAGTTGGTCTGGTACCGTAATTGGTATTAACGATGGCGAAAAAAGCTTGGTAATCACCGAAGCGTCTGTGCTTAATCATATCAAAGCATTTGATCAGCGCAGCGTTCGTATTACCTCAGACACCAAAATTTCAAATAAAGACGGAGAAGAAAAGGATTTTACTAACATGGATATTGGGTATCGTATTCAAGTCAAAGGTGTGTACGACGCTAAAAAGCGTATTGTGCATGCAACGGCCATTGAAATTGTAACCGTTCCAAATGCACCAGTTACCAAAACAAAATAATTTAGAATCGAAAAATGTGCTCACCGCAAAAGAGGTGAGTGTTTCTTTGTTTGGAACAAAAATAATTGAAAATATTTCAGTTGATTTATCGGTGGGGCAGGTGCTGGCAATTGTTGGCCCGAATGGCGCGGGCAAGACTACGTTCATGAAGGCATTGCTCGGACTGTTACCGCATACCGGATCCGTTTTGTGGGCACCAAGTGTGCGGATTGGCTATGTGCCGCAAAAAGTTTTTATTTCTCGCGCATTTCCGTTAACGGTCGAAGAATTATTTTTGCTTCGTCGTGGTACACGCGCATTTTGGTTTCGCACTGGCAAAGCAACGGAGCATACAAAAAAATGGTTGTCACGCGTTGGCGCGGAAAATTTATTTAAAAAGCAATTGGCGGTTTTATCGGGCGGGGAACTGCAGCGAGTCATGATAGCATATGCGCTCGCTGATGATGCAAATGTTTTGTGCTTAGATGAACCAGCTGCAGGTATCGATATCGGCGGTGGACAAACGATTTATAGCTTGCTTAAGGATTTGTCGCTGCAAGAGCAGCGCACCATTATTTTAATTTCGCACGAATTAGATATTGTATTTCGCTATGCTGATGAAGTCGTGTGCATCGATAAGCGCATGATCTGTCGTGGATCACCACACGTGGTTCTAACCGCCGAAAACATCGAGCGTATGTACGGCAGTCATACCGCGCTGTATGCCCACGATGGCGAAACTCACACACACCAACATGTTTGATTTACTTTTTCTTCCATTTTTTCAAAGAGCAATTTTGGTTGGCGTCATGATGGCGGTGGCCGCGGCGCTGCTTGGTATTTTTGTAGTGGTGCGCCGCATGGCATTTTTCACTGACGCGGTTGCGCATGCAAGTATTACCGGTGTTGCGATTGCACTACTCATTGGGGTGCATCCGTTTATTGGTGCGGTGGTGGTGAGTATGCTTATGGGTTTGTTGGTCGCGCGGCTGCGACGCAGTGGCACGCACGATGTTGATACGATTATTGGGGTACTTTTTTCTTCGGCGCTGGCATTTGGTGTGGTACTCATGACGTTGTTGCCACGGTATCGCGGCAACTTGTTCATGTATTTATTTGGCGATATTTTAACGCTTCGCACCAGCGACGTAATTACTGCAGCAATTTTATTGGTGGTGGTGATTTGTGGCGTCATTGCACTTTTTACACAACTTACTCGCATGGCAGTTCACGAAGACATGGCGCGTGTTGATGGTGTACCCGTTGGTCGCGTTGAAATTATTTTTCTTTTACTTTTATCCATGGTGGTAACCGCGGGTCTTACCATGGTTGGCGGCATCTTGATGGGCGCGCTCATGATTTTGCCTGCCGCGACCGCGCAATATGTTGCAAAATCATTTCGTGGTTTAGTTATTGTTTCGGTTTTATGCGGCGCAATTGCGATGCTTGGCGGATTATTTGCGTCGGCTGTATTTGGAACACCAACGGGGCCAACGGTGGTTTTGGTGTCCGCAATTTTATTTTCTGCAGCCGCGCTTCGTGGTATACTGAAGTCATAATTTTCGAAACGCATGAGCTCTTTGAATCGTCCCGCACTGCGGGGAGCAGCAATTTTGTTTTCCACAATTGTGGGTGCCGGGGTACTTGGATTACCTTCGGTAATTGCGCGCACCGGCTTGCTCATGGGTACGGCATATATTTGCGGCGTTGGATTACTCTTGCTGGTAACGCATTTGGCGCTTGCTGATATTTTTGAACACACCAAAGGCCGATTACAAATGGCCGGTGTGGTTAATAAAATTTTAGGAAAAAAAACCGCGTCACTCATGCTCGTGGTTTTTTTATTACTGCATACCGGTGCGCTCACGGCCTATTTAATTGGAGAAGGGCAAAGTCTGTCGCTACTTTTTGGTGGCACTTCACTTGCGTGGACCTGTATTTTTTTTGCAATCGGCGCAGCGATTGTATATCGCGGTATCAAAGTAGTTGCATCAATTGATTCAGTGATCAATGCACTGACCATCATTGTGCTGGTGACTTTTGGTATGTGGGGTATTGCCCACGGAACGCACTTGCCATTGTTGCCACAAACTGACATTTCTGTTTTATTACCACTTGGTGTTTTGCTTTTTGCGTTTCATGGCACCGCAGCAATCGCTGAAGTACATGAACTCACAAAACACTCACACAAATCTTTTTTGACCGCCGTGGTGCTTGGTTCAACGGTGCCAATTATTATTTATTTATTGTTCGTGTGGGGCGTAGTTCGATTAACGGGCATTGCAACGACCGAAGTTGCAACCGAGGGTTTGGGCATGGTTCTTGGGCCTGCCGCGGCACATATTGGAAATGCATTTGCAGCGCTACTTATGGGCGCAAGTTTTATTACCATTGGACTGGCAGTGCAACGCATGTATGAATGGGATTTTGGATTATCTCATTTTACAAGTTGGGCGCTGGCCATGATAGTTCCTGCATTTATTTTTGCAATCGGCGCGCGTGAATTTGTGGGAATCATCGCGACCGTGGGTGGTATTTGTGGTAGTATTGAATTGATTATCATTGCGGCAACCTGGTGGAAATTAAAATGGCGACATGTCTAATATGAAAAAAATTGTTATTGCAGGAGGTGGGTTTGCCGGTGTTGAATTATACAAGACATTGCACAAAAAACTGCACGGTTCGCCGGCGGTACGGTTTCAAATGGTTTCCGATAAAAATTATTTTTTGTTTTACCCCATGTTGCACGAAGTTGCAACTGGTTCTGTTGAACGAAATCATATTACGCAACCACTGCGTGAAATTGTAAATTGCTGTGTTGAAACTGTCACGGAAACGCAGATTCAAAAAATTGATGTTGCACAAAAAAAACTTGTTACCGATAGTGGTGAGATTAATTATGATTATCTTGTCGTCGCGCTGGGTGTGCGGCCAAATTATTTTGGCATTCCCGGTGCGCATGAAAATTGCACCACTTTTAAATCGATTGATGATGCGGTTGTGGTTCGGAATCAATTGATAGATCATTTTGAAAAAGCGGCACGTGAAAAAGATGCTGCAGTACGCAAGGAATTATTAGCAACAATAATTATTGGCGGCGGTCCCTCTGGTGTTGAATTGGCAGGGCAGATTTCTGACCTTATTCATACCGAATTGCGTGAATTGTATCAAGAAGTCGATATTCATGAGGCAAGTATTACGCTGATTGATGCGGGCGATCGATTACTTCGTCAGATGCATCCTTCGCTTTCTGCAGCAGCCGCGGCGCGTCTACAAAAAATGGGTGTTACAATAATGCTGAATGCAAAAGTAGAAGGGTGCACCAAAAATGGTGTGACTGTTGCGGGTAGTGGGGAATTGCGTGCGGGCCTTCGTGTGTGGGCTGCGGGCATGGAATCATCGGTGCGTGGTTTGGTTGCTGCCGAATTACTTGCGGCACATGGAGGGTTAGCGACAACGGCATCGCTTCAGCTTGTTGGACATCCTGAGGTGTTTGTGATTGGCGATGTGGCAGAAATTGTTTTTCCGGAAAAAGTTATGGTTCCCCAAACCGCACAAGCCGCAACCGCGGAGGCAGCACACGCGGCGCAAAATATGTATAATTTGTTGACGCATCAGCCAGTTCGACCATTTAAGTTTGTAAGCAAAGGCGACATTGTGCCAATTGGCGACTGGTTTGCGGTGGGGCAGCTGGGCGCATTTCGGTTTTCGGGCAGGATTATGTGGATTATTCGCCGCTATGTTTTTTTGCAGCGCATGTGGAGCCTCAGAAATCGTACCAAGGTTTGCCTTGACTGGATCATGCGCGCACTGATGCGCCGCGATACCTCGCGGTTGTAGGTTAATCCAAACACATGATATACTTTGACCTATATGAATGACCTGGTTGCATTTTGGCAGCTGTTTTTGTACCAACCGCTGGTAAACGCTTTGGTGTATTTTTATAACACTATTGCCCAGCAAAACTTGGGTTGGGCGGTGGTGGCACTTACGTTGGCATTACGCATATTTTTGCTTCCACTTTCAATTATGGCGGAACGTAACGCCATGGCATACGAAGAAATGGAAGAAAAAATTATTGAAGCGCAAAAGCGCCATCGTGCGGATCCGGTTTATTTAAAAGAGTACGTGCGTCATTTGGCGCGCAAGTATAAAATTCGTCCATGGGCAAAAACCACGGCATTGGCGATTCAGCTGTTGGTTTTGGTTTTGCTTTATCAAGTATTTATTACGGGTATTCAGGGTACGCAGCTTGCGCGTATTTTGTATCCAGGCATTGATTATCCAGGCAAATTAAATACGGTGTTTTTCTCGGTGCCATATGGACCAACGGCAGCGCAAACATTGGTGTTCGATGTTGGCCACCAGAGTATTATTTGGCCAGCGATTGTTGCGGCGGTGCTTATCATCGAAATTTTGATTCGTCGCCAGGGGAAAAAAGGAAAAATGACGGGCCGGGAGAAAACATTTTTAATTGTATTTCCACTGCTTTCATTTTTGTTTCTCTGGTGGTTGCCAATGGTTAAGTCCTTGTTTATTCTAACTTCATTATTATTTTCGTACTTGCTCACGCTTATCCGTGTGACTTTTTTCAAAAAGAAAAAAGCAGGTGCGGCTCATCACTAAAATTATATGTCAGAAGAAATCGATAAAATGATGTACTCGTTTGTCATGGAAGATGTCCTTAAAGGCATTGCGATTTATGTGCCACCAGGATATGTTGCGGCTGTGTACGATTTAGGTCGCGGCGTGCTGAAGCGTGTGTATACGCCAGGCCTGCATTTAAAAATTCCATTTTGGCAGAAAGCGAAATTGTTTAATGTGCAAACTTTGGAATACACCATTGATGATGATTTTAATCCAGAAATGATTCGCGCGCTTGGTGATAAATCAATCGAAGCGACCACACGAGATAATGAAAATGTCACCATGCAAGGTACCGTGCTCATGCGTTTAGACGTGCATCAAATTCCCGTAATTTGGCAAACCATTGGCGAAGAATTTGTACAAAAAATTGTGCGCCCAACGATTCGTTCACGTTTTCGTTTAATTGCTTCACGCTTTACCTACGAAGAAATGAACTTTACGAAGCGCGACATGATTGAAACTGAAATCAAAAATGAACTCGAGCGGATATTTTTTCCCCGTGGCATTTTTGTAGAAAATGTTTTGTTAGGGAAAATTGAACAACACTAAAAATATGTCAGAGTCACTTGATAACCAACAACCTACTAACACCAATTCTGTATCAGCCGATCATGTGAGAGCAGCGCTTCATATTTCTCATGAGCGATTGACACAGTCTTTGGGGGAGAGTGCTCAAAGAAAGGCGGCCTTACTTAATGCAAGCGATGAATCAACGCAGGCTTTTCGTCAAAAGTTTAATGGGGCTCTGGACGAAGGCGAACCTTTGAATAATGAAGCGTACGATCAAGGCTTGCATGCAGCAAAGGATGCTACGCTTGAGTTGCTAAAGAAAAATCTGGCAGAATCGAAACGTGATATGGTTCGTCAAGAAACCATAAGACGAGCTATAGAAATATTACCTCTCATGGCTCCGAAGGAAACAGCCGCACTTGAACGTGCGCTTCGATCGGGCGACTATAAAATGACAAATACCGTCGTTGATGGATTATATACTGAAACATATAAAAATCCTGATTTTGAATTCTCCATAAAAACCTTTGCACCGCCTTTTAGTGGAGTGCGTCCATACGAAAAACAGTCAGAATTGCAGATGACTTATTTAAAAAATAAAGAACGACAAATCAGCCATCTCTTTAGTCACCCAGGTGCGATGATTGAATTTAAAGCGAAGCTTGAAGATTTAGACACTCAAATTGTTGAGTTATGTAATATGGTAGATTGGAATCACTTTAAAAATGGAGAGGGTTTTAAGGAAGTGCCTCTTAACGCAGAACGATTAGCCGTAGAAATTGCTACGAAGTTGGGCGTGATGCCGCAGGCTGTGCAGCGATTTGAGACAGCTGCCGCATCAGGTAGTTGCTCTTTGATGTTTGAACTTATTTGGTTAATAAAGCAGGGAATGAAAGAGTCGGGCAAACTTATTGTTGCATTTGAAAATGGATTTGATCCGAAGCAAGATCTTTATTTATCAAATCCCGGTGGGGAAATTCACACGACAGATTCAGGAATCATAAAGGTGGAAAATTTGGACTACACTCACTTTGCTCATCCTGGATCGCTATCAAATCGTGGGTTGGGTGCAATCCTAAAACCGAAGAATTTTACAAGCATTCAGTATAATCGAGATGTTGGGTTTATTAGTCAATGGAGAAGAGAGGTTGAGCAGAATTTGGTAAAGAAAATATAAAGATGATCAATATATACTATGAGCGTCTTAGAAGATATCCAACAACGTTTAACCGCAAAAAGAGAAAGAGAGGCTGCTGAGCTTGCTGCTGCCACAGCAGCCGAAGAAGCAAAAGCAAAACAACAGCAGGCCACAGTAACTCGCGATCGTGTTCGCGATGCGTTGCATTTGTCAGCGAGTACTTATAATCAGCTTGCTCAAAATACTGCGGCTCAGCATGCTGAATTGGTGGCGCAGCATAAAGCACAGGTTCGTGAAGCGGTTGGCGAGGTAATGCCGACGTTGAATGAAGCGCTACAAGAAGGTGTTACCACCGAAGAGGAAGTGCACGGTGTGCGGCGCGAAACAGCGCGTGGCGCTCACGTGCCGGGTGTAAAAGAAGCGTTTGATGCAAAACGAACCGCTGCCGCAGAGCATGAAAATTTAGCAGCTCTACTAGAGCGGCTTGAGACACTTACTGATGAAGAAGTTGCTCAAATGGATGCGGCGATGCAAAGTGGTGACGCGGAAGTGCTTAAGGATCTGCAAATTTCTGCGACCGTGCGCATGGCCGAAGCAAATGCCGCGCAACATCCAGAAGCGGAAAGTGCCGTTGAAACCGAATTGACGCGCGAATCAATTTTGGCAGAAAAAGCAGCGTTGCTGGATTCGGCAAAGGAATTTAGAGATTATACGATGTCAACAGAATTTTGGGACGCTGGGCATATTCCAAACCAAAAATTATTTGCACTTCAACGAAAATATAGCAGCGCTCACAATGAAGAATGGCTGAAAAAAAAGGGCACACGATCAATGACTGATCCTGAATTTGCCGTGATGGTTGAGCAGGTGGCGCCGCATGTAATTGAAGATGTTGAAAAAAATCCGATACTTAAATCTGAAATTTTTAATGCGGTGCGCGTGAGTGCCCAATACCAAGCACGTCTCGCAATGCTTGAAAGTCAAGTGAACGCATATGATCAAGATCTTAGAAGTTTTGCGCTGGCAAGTGGTGACTCAAAGCAAATCGATGATAAACTCATGCAAGATTTGATTGCGAAAGGACTCTTGCCAAAAGGTCCTCGAAAACCGGTGCAGTTTCAACCTGGTGAATTCTATAAAGCAGAATCAATTCGAAGTTTAACTGATCTGAATCGCGACCATGTACGTCTTTTTGCTCGAACGGATCCAACCTATGTTGGGGTTGGAAGTCGAATTGAGGCCAAAGTTCTTCAGCATTATCGCGCAGAAGCCCGCGCTGAAACGCCAGCCGCGCAAGAATCTCTTTTGGAGTTTGATGCGCGTGCGGCGCAAAAAAAGGCAACAGCTGCAAAGCACGCATTTGAGTTAGCATTGCTAGAAGAAGCAAAAATAAGTGAGAAACCTCTTACCGGATTTTTTGGCAATGAAAAATTAGAAGCTATTCATGCCATCCAGTCTGATGCATCTCAGGTGCAAATGGATGCTGAAAGTCGTTTGCGGAATTTCAGATGGCAATTGGCAAGCGCTGAATTTGAAAAAAATAAACCAAAAAATTATACAGAACTGAAACAAAAAACCGCAGATCTTCTTGCGGAGCGTAATAAGGTACTCAAAGCTCACACAGAAATTCTTAACCAAGACCGAACCGCAGTCCAGAACATGCTCGCTGAAATTCGTCGTACGCATCCAAAATTATTTCAAGATCCAAATAAAGCCATTGAGAATACCGCAAAAGACTATCGATATGTGGCAACCTTGAATAATACGTGGTTATATTCCGCAATTGAAGACGAGGTGAAGTACCCGTTTGAGCAAGAATTTTTTGGCGCGATCAAATCAAATCCAGAATGGAAAGCTAAACTCGCAGAAATTGCAGGTCATTATCAGGCGTATAAAAATGAGGTACGGCCAATCGAAGGGCAGATGCGACAATTGGCACATCTGGTGCGTGACAAGAACGATTTAAAAGCGATTGGGGTGTCCACAGATCAACAAGATGAGTGGTTTACAGAAGCTCCTGGTACATCAAGTACTTATGACAGATTGAATGTGGGTAGCGAGCAATTCATCGATCCATTTAAAGACCTCGATGATCTCTGGATGATTAAATCAAAAGAATTTCGCCAGGAATTTGATGATTTTGTTGCGGAGACTATCTAAAAAATATTCTTTAGATAAAATCAACTTGACAACCCTTCATTAGCACTCTATACTCCAGAGTGCTAATGTGTTTTAAGACTCAAAAAGGCTATGTTTTCAGCCAGAAAAAGCCAAATTTTCCGCATCGTGGTGGAGGGGTACATATCCACAGGCCAGCCCATCGCTAGTGAATGGGTGGTTTCGCGGCTCAACGAAAATGTGAGCAGCGCCACGGTCAGAAACGAGCTTCTGGACTTGGAACGCGCAGGCCTCCTGCGCCAGCCGCACACATCGGCCGGCCGCGTGCCAACTGAAGAAGGGTACCGCCTGTACATCGAAGAGTTTGTTCGCCCTAGCAATGTGACCCGCGAAACCGCGGCCGCTCACACCGAAATCGAACGTGCAACGCCGGAAGAAAAAATCCGTAGCGCTGCCCGGGAACTTTCGGAGCTTGCGGGCAATGTCGTGGTCGTTGGCATGGATCCGCGCTCACTGTACGCCATTGGCATGAGCCACATGTACGACGCGCCAGAATCACATGATGCGGTCATTATGCGCAGCATCTCGCGCGCGCTGGATCGCACTGACGAAGTGCTCGACGAAGTTTTCTCGCTCGCCTACGAACACACGGGTGACGTGCAAATCCTAATCGGCAAACAAAATCCGATTAACGACAACCTTTCGATGCTCGTGACCAAAGTTGCCACGAGCGATGGGGACAAAATCATCGCGCTTCTGGGCTTTATGCGCATGCGCTATGATCGTAACCTTGCGCTCCTTCAAGCTATGAAAAAAATAATTGAACAAGATCTATGAGTGATGAATTAGAAGAACAACCAATTGTAGCGCCTCAAGAACCAGACTGGAAAGCGGCAGCGCTTCGTGCGCAAGCTGATTACGCAAATTTGCAAAAAGATTTAGCAGCGCAGCGCATCCAAATGATGACGCTCGCCACCGCGCACGCCGTGGAAAAATTCTTGCCCGTGTACGATTACTTCAAACGCGCGATGGCGCATGTGCCAGCCGCAGAAGATCAATCGCCAGCCGTGCAAAATTGGATGACCGGCACCGGCCACATCGCTCAGCTTTTTAAACAGACGCTTTCGCAGCTCGGCGTAACCGAAATGGAAACCGTTGGTAAACCATTTGATCCAAGTTGGATGGAAGCGGTAAAAGAAGAATCTGCCGCGGGCGTCGCGCCAGGCACGGTCCTTACCGAAGTTGCAGGCGGCTACGAAATGTCAGGAAAAATTATTAAACCCGCGCAAGTAATTGTTGCGGCTGAAACAAAAACAAACTAACTAAAACAATATGTCAAAAATTTTGGGTATTGATCTGGGTACAACAAACTCATGCATGGCCATCATCGAAGGTGGTCAACCAAAGGTGTTAGAAAATGCAGAAGGCATGCGCACCACGCCATCAATTGTGGCGATGTCAAAATCAGGCGAACGTGTTGTTGGTTTGCCAGCAAAACGCCAGGCCGTAACGAATCCAGAAAATACTTTGTATTCAATCAAGCGCTTAATTGGTCGCCGTTTTGGTGATACCGAAGTGCAGCGTGACGCAAAACTCATGCCATACAAGATTGTAAAATCTGGTGAAGCGGTAAAAATTACCATGGGCGGCAAAGATTTTTCTCCACAAGAAATTTCGGCAATGGTGTTGCAAAAATTAAAAGCAGATGCCGAAGCGCGCTTGGGCGAAAAAATTACTGAAGCAGTAATTACTGTTCCCGCATACTTCGACGACGCGCAGCGCCAGGCAACCAAAGATGCCGGTGAAATCGCGGGCTTAAAAGTGATGCGCATTATTAACGAACCAACCGCAGCAGCACTTGCATACGGCTTCGACAAAAAAGCTGATCAGAAAATTGCAGTGTACGATTTGGGTGGTGGTACTTTTGATATTTCAATTTTGGAAGTATCCGCTGACACTGTTGAAGTTCGCGCAACCAATGGTGACACACATTTAGGTGGCGATGATTTCGATCAGGTGATTATTCAGTGGATCATCGACGAATTCAAAAAAGAAAATCAGATTGATTTGAGCAAAGACACCTTAGCATTGCAGCGCATTAAGGACGCGGCAGAAAAAGCAAAAATCGAATTATCAACCGCACAGGAAACTGAAATCAACCAGCCATTTATTACCTCAGACGCAAATGGTCCAAAACATTTGGTGGTTAAAATCACTCGTGCAAAAATGGAAGAATTAGTACATGCGTTGGTTGAAAAAACATTGGAGCCGGTGAAAAAAGCATTGGCCGATGCAAAAATGACAACTGCTGATATCAACGAAGTGGTTATGGTTGGTGGTATGACTCGCATGCCACTTGTGCTTGCAACGGTTGAAAAGTTTTTTGGTAAAAAGCCAAACGTTTCAGTGAACCCTGATGAAGTTGTTGCAATCGGTGCAGCAGTGCAGGCAGGTATTTTACAGGGCGACGTGAAAGACGTGTTGCTTTTGGATGTAACTCCACTTTCACTTGGTATTGAAACCATGGGTGGTGTAATGACCGCACTGATTACGCGCAACACAACTGTTCCAACCAGCAAGTCGCAGGTGTTTTCAACCGCAGCTGACTCGCAGCCAAGCGTTGAAATTCATGTG
>CAITMK010000003.1 GCA_903893485.1 Candidatus Magasanikiibacteriota bacterium | reverse complement strand
TACACCAATTATATTATTTATTTTGGGTGCCCAGTGGGCGGTTAAATTATCAGGCGGTTTATCGCAATCGATTAACGCCATGACAGGCAAGGTTGCAGATAAATATGCGCGCAAAGGTTTGGCCGCAGTTGGCCGCGATGCAGGGCGCGTGTTTACAGGTCAGGGGTCAGCAGTGCTTAAGGGTACAAATTTTGTTGGTCAAAAAGCCGGCAGTTTGTTGGAATCGGGTGGTAAACGTTTGGGATCCGGGCCTGGTTTTATGGGTGCCATTGGTGGTGCGCTGCAATATACTGGCAAAGCAACTCAAATGGGAAGTGATCGTGTAGCTGGTGATCGTGCGGGTGCATTAGCCCGTTCTCGTATCAAAGATGTTAAAAAAGTGGGCACATTTCTCGGGCTTACAAAAGAATCTGAAGAAAATGACAAGATTAAACGTGCAGATGCTGATGCAGCCTTGATTGAGAGCAAGGCTGAAAAAGAATATCAGAGCGCTGCTCGTGAGCATAAGCGAGATTATGACCGAGCCGCAACGCTTGCTAATCCCGCAGATGCTGAGCGTATGCGTTTGGCAGCAGACACAAGACTTGTAGCCTCGGAAGAAGCTCGTACTGTTGCTAACAATAAGGCAAAAGAAATGCGTGGTGCTGTTAGCGCGGATGCGAAGAAAAAGATGTTGGCCCGTGGTATTGGTACTCCAGGCTTAGCACTTAAGGATTTGCAAGATCGCACCGCAAATGGTGACACTATTTCGCAGATTGACCTTGATAATTACATGGCAATTGTGAAAGATGCAGAACGTGCCGAAATTGATAAAAAAATTCAGGAAGAAAAAGATGCTGGTGTTATTATGACACCAGAAAAAGAAGCGCAGTTGCGCGGTGAAATTACCGCACGTAATAAAGGCACCATGGGTGCGATTACCACCGCGATCAACGAGCACAAATCACGTCGAATGCCGTCAGAGGCTGAAGCCCAAAAGGCATTCCGTACTGGTGTTAAATCAGAAACAACAATGTCGCCGAAAGTATTTGCAGCAATGCAACGCGCAGATATTGCCTTTAAGAAGGTTAAAGAAACTGGTAAAACTGTTGCAAACATGATTGCTGATGGCGATGCGAATGCTATAGCACTGACCATTGGTGGTCAAATGGCAAATATCTCGCATGCAAATCCCGCACAGGAACAAGCTTTGCGTGATCAAGCGCTTGATCAGGCATTGCGCCAGGTTCCTGAGGCTCTTAGACCGAGTGTTATTACTCAGCTTCAAGCTGAAGCAGCAAATCCATTCAAAGTTGTAAATGAAGCAGGTGGGGCTGTTATGGACGATGGTGAACAACAAGTTGGTACACCTGAGGTTGGTAATCCAGGTGATCCTGGATATGTACCTGCCTCAGCGGATTATCGTAAGGGAAGAAAACCTTCACAAAAGACATCGCGTGTTGTTGTCAATATTCCAGTTGGCATAAATATGGTAACTGGTGCATCAACAGATACCCCAACTTATCTTGGAGATGTTAATACAGCACAACGAGCGCGTCCAAAGCGTACTGCTGATCCAATGAGTGAAAAGGTTACTGCTGCAGACCTTAAAATGTATAGAAATGCGCAAGGTCAGGATACATTCTCAGATCCAACAAATAAGGCAAATAAAGATGGGGCCCGTAATGCGCGCGCACTTGAAACAGGTATTCGCCAGGACGCTACTTTTGTTGCACGTCTTCATCAGGATGCAATTGCAAATCCAGAAGTCCAGCAGATTATCGGTAAGTCTATTACTACGGTGGCTCAGCTCGATGACATTCATAATGAACTAACGAGAGAGGGTAGTCCATATACTGCGTCTCAGGTCGAAAGCATCATGCGTACAGTTAAAGATGCTGTTATTCTTCATTCAGAAGATAAAGGTATTGCAGATCGGGTACGTGTAAGTATGGTTGTTGATCCGCCACGCGTTACCATGTCACGTACGCAAGCGGCAGGCGAACGTTTGGCAGATGTTGCAAAATCAATTCACGATCTAAAGCCGCCATCGATTACCTAGTATGAACGGAAATATTGTTTACAATTCAGTTGCGCTGCTGCCACGAATTATTCGTGATTATTCTATCGGTACATCTGTCCAAACATTTAACAACGCAATGTTTGATAAATATTTTTTGGAGGATGCCGAGCAGCAAGTGTTGCTTGGAATTGAAGCGGGATTGTTAACGCACACGATTCAGCCTACAGATATTGGTGAAATTATCTCAATTAATTTACCAGATTTTACACCAGAAGAAAGCAAATCGCTTGCCGCTTCACTCATTACTGAATTTTGTGGCTCCGCGCGCTGGTATTTTACCGCGCTCCCAGAAGCCGCGGCCGCGCAGGGAATTGAGTTACCAGAAATAAATCCGTTTCCTGTAGTGCAGCCGCGTGCCACACTGGACGCGGCGACCTCCGAAATAATGAAGTCAATTGATGATGCGCCAGAAACAATGAAGCCAAAAGTTGCGGAATATTTGCGCGAAGTGTTGAAATCACAGCAATACGAGCCAGAAAAATTGCGCACACAGCTTGGAAATTCAGTGAGCGATGGTGGATTTGGATTGTCCGCCGATCGCACACATCGTGTCATGGTGCAGATATTAAATATTGTCGGCTCATACGACCTCCAAGAAATTCCCGAGCCGCCACGCAAACGTATTGACCCAGCTTCACTCCCAAAATCATTTTTGGAGCCACATGAAATTGATGACATTTTGGCAACGGGCGCCGCGGCAAATAAAATTGGCACTGGGCCAGACGCACAGTTGCGCCAAATGTTAATTGATTCCATTTTGGCAGCCGCGCCGCTCGAAGGGCAGCCGCAACAAATTCGTGATCGCTGGCGCAGCATCGTGGAATCACGCGTGGCAGACGTGCGGGACGCTGCCGCAACTAAAGCATTACTCACCGGCCCAATTTCCAGTGGCGGTCTTGCGATGCCACCATATCAAGCAGATGCATTGGCTGATCGTTTAGAAAATGCAATCGCCGGCGCCGCGCTGAAGAAAAATGAAATTTCTGTTTTGGAAAAAATCGCGAGCGTGCAAAAAGACACGGCGCATTTGGCAATTGGCCCTGAAGAAAAACAAAAAAGCCAGCAGCATGAATTAAACCAACAATTTGTTGGTATGTTTGGCAAAAAAGCAGTTGAACAAATGCGCGCCGAAACACGCCGTGAAATTGCAGCCCCAGAAGTTGCGCATCCGGGCGAAAATTTGCATGATTTAACGCCAGCAATTGTAGCGCCAAACCCAGCGCCAATACAAACGCCACCACCAGCGCCAAAAGTTCCAGAAAAATTAAAACTTTTGATTGATGCGGAAAGCCCGTATTTTCCACTCAAACCAAAAGCGCCGGTTGCGGCAGCGGCAGCTCCAGCACCTAAAAAAACCACAGATATTAAAGCATCGCCACGCTTCCTAGGCCCAATCGATGAACTCCGCACCATGTCGCTCATTGATTTTCGCCGGCTCTCGCCAGACCCAGCGGTGCGTATCCAAAAAATCCGCAGCAAAATGCAAGTAATCGCAGGCGATGGCGGCTCCGAACAAATCGCGGCAGTGCAAGCGTTTGAACTCAGTGAGCCGGTAAAACTGTACAAAGAAATTTTGCGCGAGGCAATTATGAAATTGCAATCCGTTGAGGCGATTGCAGCGGCGCGTGGCGCGGCGGCAAATCAAACGCTTGACCCAGCAGAAGTTACGGCGCTCAAAGACTTTTTGCAAAAAATACGCTATAGTGGAATCTAAATATGGCAGAGCAATTTGTTGTTCCACAATTCATCGACGCGGAAGCGAAAATTATTGGCCCAATTACGGCGCGCCAGTTTGTTGTTTTGCTTGCAACCGCTGCGGTGGATGCGATGGCGTACGCATTGCTCAGTCACACATTGTGGATGATCGCTACATTACCCATCGCGGGTTTAGGTTTAGTCATCGCGTTCGTCAAAATTAACGGGCAAAGTTTTCATTATTTTTTGCTCAACATTATCATGACACTTCGTCGCGCAAAACTTCGCGTGTGGCGCAAAAATTTATCTGACGAATACTTGCTGCAGTTTGTGCGCGAAGAAAAAGTGCCACTTCCGGAAGTGATGGTGCGCAAAGAATTTGTGGGGCAGAGTCGCCTCAGCGAACTTTCACTCATGGTAAACACCGGCGGCGCATATAAGTCCGACGAAGACGATCTCAATTAGCTCTTTTCTATGGCAGACAAAGTTGAAACAATGCAAAGTCCAAAGCTCGCGGGCAACAAACCAGGTGCCAGCGCGCAAGAATACATCGACATCGCGGAAATTCGCGACAATGTTATTATCATGAAGGACGGCACGCTACGGTCCGTGATTTTAGTTTCGTCAATTAATTTTGCGCTTAAATCCGAAGACGAACAAACTGCAACTGTGCAGTCGTACGTTTCATTTTTGAATTCACTAGATTTTCCAATGCAGGTGGTGATTCAATCGCGCAAATTAAATATCGATAATTATTTAATGCGTTTGCGTGATGCAGAAAAAATTCAAACCAACGAACTTTTGCGCAATCAAATCGGCGACTATCGCCAGTTCATTAAAGAGTTGGTTGAGCTTGGCCAAATCATGAGCAAACGGTTTTTTGTGGTGGTGCCTTACAACCCTGGTTCAAATAAAGCAAAAAGTTGGTGGGAACGTTTTCAGGAAGTGATGTCGCCGGCGCGCTCCGTTAAATTTAAAAACGAACAATTTTTAAATCGCAAGCAGTCACTTGATTTGCGCATGAATTTGGTGATGGGCGGGCTACAAAGCATGGGGCTTACGATTTCACCGCTCGACACCCAGGGCTTGGTGGAATTGTATTACACGGTATACAACCCAGACATTTTTTTGTCGGAAAAAATGGGCAACATTAATGATCTTCAACTAGAACGCGTGTAATATGGCATTTCAACCAATCAATACCAATCCACAACCAGTCGTACCACGCAAATTGGCGCCCAAGGGAGAAAAAAAGGAAGCCTTACGCCAGAAGGTTGACGAAGAAAAAGAATTGCTCGAGGCAGAGCGTATTTACCGCACCGGCGTGGTGAATTTGCGCGACATTATCGCGCCAGCAGCGTTCCGCGTGGAATCTTCGTTTGTGCAAATTGGCGAAGTTTTTGCGCGCACTATTTATGTGATTACCTATCCGCGTTACATTGGCGTTGGCTGGTTTGCACCAGTTATCAATTTGTCCATGACGCTCGACGTGGCAATGTTTTTTTATCCCGTGCCAAGTGAAATTATTTTAAAGCAGCTCCGCAACCGCACCGGTATTATGGAATCGCAGCTGGTGTCTGACGCGGAAAAGGGTGCGCCACGCGATCCAATTGCTGAAACCGCGCTGCGTGATATTGAGTCGCTTCGTGATTCACTTTCGCAAGGCACAGAAAAGTTTTTTCAATTCGCGTTGTACGTTACGATTTATGCAAAAACAGTCGACGAGTTGGACAAAACAACCGCCGATATCGAAGGCATGTTTGGTAGTAAATTAATTTACACCAAAAAAGTTTTGTATCAAGCAGAGCAGGGATTTAATTCCACCATTCCGCTTGGCAACGATGAACTCATGGTTACAGCTAACATGAATTCATCGCCAATCGCTGCGTCATTTCCATTTATGTCCGCGGAATTGACCAGCGACAATGGTATTTTATATGGGGTCAATCGTCACAACAATAGTTTGATTTTATTTGATCGGTTTTCGCTGCAAAATGCAAACGCCGTTGTTTTCGCAACATCTGGTGCGGGTAAATCATACGCGGTTAAGCTCGAAATTTTGCGTAGCTTGATGATCGGCATCAGCGTTATCGTTATTGATCCTGAATACGAATACAAACAATTGTCCGACGCGGTTGGCGGCACATTTATTAATATTTCGCTTGCCTCCGAAGCAAAATTAAATCCGTTTGATTTGCCACGCCCCGTTGGCGAGCAAGTTTCCACCGAAGATATTATTCGCAGTGCGGTTATCACGCTCAAGGGTTTGTTCCGCATTATGTTTGGTACGATTTCCAACGAAGAAGATTCGGTGCTCGATCGCGCATTGCTCGAAACTTTTGCGAAAAAAGATATTACGCCAGATTCCGATTTGGCCACGGTTGAGCCGCCAGTCATGAGCGATTTCGAATCTGTTTTGGAAGGCATGACCGGCGCCGAAAACATGTTGGTGAAAGTGCGTAAATACACGCAGGGTACATTTAAGGGTTTGCTGAATAATCATACCAACGTGGACATGACCAATCAGTTGGTTACGTTTAGTGTGCGCGATTTGGAAGACGAACTTCGCCCAGTTGCAATTTACACCATCGTTAATTATATTTGGAACGTGGTTCGTTCAAGCCGCAAGCGCCGCATTTTGACAATCGATGAAGCGTGGTGGCTCATGCAACACGAAGATTCCGCGCGCTTTATTTTTGCGCTGGTGAAACGTGCACGTAAATATTTCTTGGGCGTTACCACGATTACGCAAGATGTGAATGACTTTTTGGGTAGCCCGTACGGCCAAGCAATTGTGACGAACTCATCAATGCAGCTTTTGCTTAAACAGTCGCCGGCGGCGATCGATCACTTGGTAAAAACCTTTATGCTCACCGAGGGCGAAAAGTTTTTGCTTTTGGAAAGCGCGGTTGGTGAAGGTATTTTCTTTGCGGGCAACAAACACGCGGCAATTAAAATTGTTGCGTCATATAACGAAGATCAAATTGTTACTACCAATCCACAGCAGATGATTAAAATGGAAGAGGAAAAACGTAAATTGCGCGAAGATCAAGACGCAGCGGCTGCGGCGGGCGTATCGCAATCAACCGATGCTGAGGCTGCGCTTAAAACAGTGGTGCCGGTTGAGTTTGGTCCTGAAACATAAAAACTATGGAAGCAGAAACACAGAAAAAATTAAGAATGGGCGTCATGATTTTGGCAGCGGTGCTGCTAATTATTGCGGCGATTATTGCACTTAAAAATCGCGCAGCTGCACCTGCGGCTCCATCGCCAGTTGCGCCAACACAAACTGCAACAACAACGCCAAACATTGGACCAGTTACACCAGCCACACCAATTCCAGCAGGCTCAATCCCAAAGGATTCATCAGACGCAATGCTTCAGCGCACCACCGGTGATTTTGTTGCGCGCTTTGGAACCTATTCAACGGATGCAGAAAATGCGAATTTGAAACAATTACTCAGTCGCATGGGCCCCCATTTGTTAGCATGGGCGCAGGCTCGTTTAACACAGGCGCCAACCGTTGCTGCGGTATTTAGTGGCGTTACCACACATGCAATCTCAATAAAAATTACGGCACAAACCGCAACCACCGCAACTTTGGAAGTTGGCGCGCAGCGTTTGTATCATGGCGGCACCGCGGGCGATCATACCACCTATGAAATCGCGACCGTTGCAGCCGTAAAGGTAAATTCGATTTGGTTAGTTGACGCCGTAACTTGGAAAGAGTACAAACCATAACATATGGTGGAAGGGGGGATTTGGCGGGTGGTATTAGATTTTTTATTTCCCATGCCGTGCATGGGTTGTGGGCTGTTTGTGGACAGCTCTGATTCTGGTTGTGTAATCTGGTGTACAAAATGCGAGATTATGCGTCTGAATGCCGGAATTTGTACTCGAGAAATTGCTGGTGCGCAGGTTTTTTCGGCCACCAGTTTTGAAGTTGCATCGGTGCGCAGCGCAATTCACACGCTTAAATATAAAATGATTTGGCGCGCCGGTGAGGTGATGGGGCAATGGATGCATGATTGTTTACCGCCGCAAAAAGAAAAAATAATATTAGTACCGATTCCACTCTTAGAAAAGCGGTTAGCGCTGCGCGGATTTAATCAATCGGAAATTTTGGCGCAGGGAATATTGCGGGCCGGCGGTGCAGAAAATTTTGAAATTAAAAATATTTTGGTGCGCGCCCGTGGACGCGGGCAGCAAGCACATCGATCACGTCAGGAACGTTTGGGTGCCATGCAGGGTGCGTTTATTGCAACAGAAAAAATCGATCCTGCTGTACAATATTGCATTGTCGATGATGTGCTCACCACAGGAAGTACAATGACTGCTGCGATTGAAGCTCTTCACCATGTTGGTGTCGAAAAAATTTGCGGCGTCGTTGTGGCGGCTGTTTAAAAAGGCGTCAAACAAAAAATCCCACGTGAGTGGGATGTCCTGGCGGAGAGGCAGGGATTCGAACCCTGGAGGGCGGTTTAAGCCCTGCCACGTTAGCAGTGTGGTGCCTTCGACCAACTCGGCCACCTCTCCACGTAAATTTAGAACGATTCAATTGTAGCGGATTTGGCGCCTCGAGTCAATACATGTTATACTTTTGTCATCATATGCCAGAGCCCCTTGTCAATCAATTTGGAAACACGATTTATCACGTGTGGGATATCCCGGAATATACCAAATATCCGCACACACCCCGGTGGTACATTACGGCCAGCATTTTTTTACTTGCAACGATTGGGTACGCGCTCTACACCGATAATTATTTATTTGCGTTTATTTTAATTTTAATCGCGGTCATTTTTTTGTTCCACGAGACCAAAGAGCCGGGCCTGACGCAGTTTGGCATTACCGACAAAGGCGTGGTGTGGCGCGGATTTTTGTACCCATACCTCGAAGTCGACCGTTTTTTCATTGTTTTTGAACCAGGTGTGGTCAAAAGTTTATATATCACGTTCAAAAGTGCCACGTCGCCACGGCTTTCTATTCCGCTGGAAGACGAAGACCCGAATGAGGTCCGCGAGACGCTTTTGCGGTTCGTCCGGGAAGACAAAACCCAAGTAGAAGAGCCTTTGGGCGATGTTTTGGAGAAGGTCTTGAAGTTTTAGAAAGGCTGTGCTAGAATAGTCAGGCAATCATTTATGCACCCGTAGCTCAGATGGATAGAGCATCAGCTTGCGGAGCTGAGGGTCAGACGTTCAAGTCGTCTCGGGTGCACCAAAAAATCCTAATACTTCTTCAAGAGACGCCGGGTCGCGATGCGCAACTAAAGTTGCGCGCTCTCCGGTTCGGGTTCAAGTCTCTTTCAGAAGCATTAGGATTTTTTGTTTCCAAAAATGTATCCGATCCGTGGTGACGGAGGGGTTAAAAAGTGCCGTATGCCGATACGTCAATATAAATTGATTATATCCGAGAGAGACTGGACCCGCACGCGGAGCTCGCAACTTTAGTTGCGAGTAGCGAAGCGCTCTCTCGAGGACATAATCAATTTATATGTTACAATAGCGACATGTCAGACACCTCCGTTTTACTCACCCAGCCCGTCACCACGATCCCAGGCTGCGGGGAAAAGATTGCCAAATATTTGGAAAAAATGGACGTGAAAACGGTTCAGGATTTATTTTTGCATTTGCCATTTCGGTACGAAGATCATCGGGCGATTACGCCGGTGGCAGAATTGGCCGCGGGTGACAGCGCCACCGTGCGTGTGCGTGTGCAGCAGCTCCGCTCGCGCCGCGCGGCTAAGCGGGCAGGGATGACGCTTGTGGAAGGTTTGGTTGGCGATGCCACAGGCAGCGTGCGCGTGATTTGGTTTAGTCAGGGGTATCTGACGAAAACATTGGCCGTTGGCGAAGAAATTTTTTTAACGGGCGAGGTAAAGCAGGATCGCTTTGGCTTGCAAATGGTAAGTCCACAATACGAAAAAACAAATAAACCCGAGGCGCTCCACAGCGCGCGAATTGTGCCGTTGTATTCGCTCACCGAAGGATTGTCGCATAAGCAGCTGCGTACACTTGTGGCTGCGGCTTTTGAAAAATATGGCGCGGCAATTAGTGAATGGTTACCAATGGAATTGGTGGATGGTGCGATGAACTATGCAGCTGCACTTCACGCTGCGCATTTTCCAGCGGATTTTGATGAGCTTGGTTTGGCGCTACGCCGTTTTCAATTCGAGCGCGCGCTGCTCCAGGAATTGCAATCTGGTTTGATCAAAGATTTTCACGCGGCCGCGCAGGCACGCGCGTTTGAATTTTCTGTTGACGATTTAAAAGCCGTGGTTGCTGTGCTTCCATTCGCACTAACCGATGATCAGAAAAAAGCAGTCTGGGCAATTACGCAGGATATCGCGGCGACGCATCCGATGAACCGTTTGCTCCAAGGCGATGTGGGTTCTGGGAAAACCGTTGTGGCTGCGATGGCCGCGCATCCAGTTTTGGCGGCCGGCGCGAAAGTTTTATTTATGGCACCAACACAGCTTTTGGCGGAGCAGCATTTTGTAACATTTAAAAAATTATTTACGGACGTGCCGGTGATGCTGATGGTGGGTGCAGGGAAGCGCGCGGCGATTCCCGCGGGCCCCGCAATAATTATTGGCACACACGCACTCATTCAAGATGGTGTGAAATTCGACGAAGTTGGTTTGGTGGTCGTTGACGAACAACACCGTTTTGGCGTGGGCCAGCGCAAAAAAATTAAAGACAAAAATGGCGCGGGCTACACGCCCCACTTTTTATCCATGACCGCAACGCCAATTCCGCGCTCATTGGCACTTTTGGCCAGCGGTACATTGGCAATTAGCTCAATTAAACAAATGCCACCAGGCCGCAAGCCAGTTATTACGCGCGTGGTGGGCCCTGGAGCGCGCGCTAAGGCGCAGCAATTCGTGGCACAGCACATTGCCGCGGGTGAGCAAGTTTTTGTTGTCACACCGCTGATTGATCCGTCGGATTCTTTGGGTGTTGCATCTGCCACCGAAGTGTTTGAAAAAATTTCCAAAGAAACATTTCCACAGGCGCGCGTTGGTTTGGTACACGGGCGCTTGAAACCAAAAGATCGCGCGGCCGTGATGGATGCATTTCGCGCCGGCGACTTGGATGTTTTAGTTGCAACCGCGGTTATCGAAGTCGGCGTGGATATTCCGGGTGCAACGGTTATGTGGATCGAGGGCGCTGAACGATTTGGTTTGGCGCAACTTCATCAATTTAGAGGTCGAGTCGGCCGTTCTGATGTTCAATCGTATTGCTTTCTCTGTTCGTCAAAATCTGTGGCGCGGTCGGCGAGCGACGCTGTAGCGTACTCGCGGCCGAGCGAGTCGGGCGCGCCACAGATTTCCGCTGCAGAACAGAGAATGCGTCTGATGGAACAAATCTCCGACGGTTTCGAACTCGCCGAAAAAGATTTAGAAATGCGCGGCTCCGGCGATGTGTGGGGAATTTTGCAATCCGGTTTTTTTGAATACGAAGAATTATTGGCCGTGCCACCCGAGGTATGGGAACGCGCGAAAAAAGCGGCACAAAAAGTTTTTAATGAGCCAGAAATTTTGGCGCACAGCCCAGAACTTCGTGAACGCATCGCGCGTTTCGAAGAAATTTTGCATCAGGAATAAAATAAAAAACCGCCCCGAGCCACTGCGTATGCGAGTGGCTCGGGCGATTGACGCACTTGTCTTTGCGCTATCTGCTCAGCTTGCGGAAGGTGCTGTTTTGCAGGTTCAGCGGCACATCGATGATGACTTCAATCGTGTACCCCCTCATGATATCGGCCGCTGCTTTCAAGAGCGCTTCAGCAAGCCGCGTTTTTACCACGATCGTTCTCTCTGGGTGGTCGAACAGGTCAACGACCTTGATGATGAGCGTGGTGTCATCTTCGAGCATTGCATAGCTGGTCTCAGAGACCGAGACAGATTTTGCCTCGGAGATTCCGGGAATCACCGAGGTGAGGACCGCTTCGCGCAGCGCGGCTGCCAGTTTGCGTTTGAGGCCGCGATGTGACGGAAGCGCATCGCTGTCGCTAAGCCGCCAATCGTAAGGGCAATTGTGAATCTGAATTTGCGGCATGACCGCCTCCCGGTGGCAAATGACACAGAATTGTGTATAAGATATATATCACTACGATGCCTGAATGTCAACAGGATGCTATACTATTGCCATATGCCAACCTGGTTACTATTTTCTTTCGGTTCCGCAGTATTTGCCGCGCTCGTGGCGATTTTTGGAAAAATTGGAATTCAAGGAATGAGTTCGACGCTTGCTGCAACAGTACGCTCGTTTATCATGTCCGGCGTTTTATTGGTTGCTGCAATCGCATTTGGTACATTTCGTAATGTAAAGTGGGGAAGCTTTGCGGGTCGGGAATGGTTATTTTTATTTTTATCAGGTCTTGCGGGCGCACTTTCTTGGCTCTGCTATTTTTTGGCGCTCAAAACAGGTAGCGCTATTAAAGTTTCAACAATTGATCGCATGAGTTTGATTTTTGTGGTTGTCTTGGCCGCGTTATTTTTAGGCGAAACATTTAATTGGAAAACTGGGGTGGGGGCAGTGATAATGGTTGTTGGTGCAGTTTTAATTACGCTGAAATAATTTATTTTTCAATTTTTTCGAGGACCGATTTAATATCAGCAATCGGCGTTAGTTTTAAAGTTTTTGTTGTTGGAAAATTTTTGGCAGCTGGTACGAGCGCAAATTTAAATCCTTGGCGTTCCGCTTCTTTTAGCCGCTTATCCATATTTTTCACGCGGCGGATTTCGCCGGATAGGCCAACTTCGCCAAACGCAATAACGGTTTGTGGAATTGTTTTGTCCGCAAGCGCAGATGCAATGGCCATGCAAATTGCTAAATCTGCGGCGGGCTCATCGGCAGATAATCCGCCAACAACATTTACAAACACGTCGAACTGATCAACCGGCAAACCCATGCGGCGGCCAAGCACGGCCAATAAAATCTGCAAACGGCCCGTGTCCACACCAACGGCGCGGCGCTGCGGAAAACCAAACGTGGTGCGCGTGGTAAGCGCTTGAATTTCAACCAAGATCGGGCGGTTACCATCCATGAGGCACGTCACCACGGTGCCAGGAACTGGCAGGGAACGTTCCTGCAGTAACAATCCAGACGGATCTGCAACGGGCTGCAACCCATTTTCTAGCATCTCCAAAACCGCAACCTCATCGGTTGGACCAAAACGATTTTTAAAACAACGCATAAAGCGCAAACGATCGGATCGTTCACCTTCGAGCGCGATAACCACATCCACCAAATGCTCCAAAGTTTTTGGGCCCGCCACCGAACCGTCTTTGGTAACGTGGCCGATTAAAATAATTGGCACGCCAGTTTGATTTGCCAAATCCATGAGTGCATTTGCTACCGCGCGGATTTGCGCCACGTTGCCCGGCTCGCTTGGTACATCTGGATGGCGCATGGTTTGCACCGAATCCACAATCGCAAGCGTTGGCCGATGCGTTTTGATGGCGTTATAGACTTCTTCAAAATCCGTGGTGCCAATAAATTTGATATCAGCTTTACCGCCTGGGCCGGCCAAGCGTTTCATGCGCAGGGAAACTTGATCCGCGGATTCTTCGCCGGAAACATAGAGTGCGCCGCGCGCCGCGATTGCGATTTGCATGACAATTGTTGATTTACCAATGCCTGGCTCGCCCGCAAGCAAAACCAATGATCCGGGCACAATGCCACCGCCTAAAACTTCATCGACTGATGCAATTTTAGTGGACAAACGTGCGTGGGCTGGCGCCGACGCAGAAATATCTTGAAGCGCAACGAGTGGCGCGGCACTGCCGCCACCACCCAAGCCTTTTTTCTTTTTTTCGTCCGGCGCCTCGACCAAACTACTCCACGCGCTGCAATTCAAACATTTTCCAGACCACTTTTGCGAGCGAGATTTGCATTCCGTACAAACAAACATAGTGGTATCACCTTAGCGCAGGTTTGAATTTTCAGCAAGCTAGTGGTGCGTTGGGCAGACAGATGCATTCATTGGACCGCTGAATTGTGTTACGCCTAGAGCAGAAATCACATTAACAATATCATAATTGTAGGCTTTTGTTGCACCATGATAAACTTTTACGCCACCGAGTCCGTGAGCTGTTCCAGCAGGCCACCGGGTATCTGGATCAGGCCATGTTGATGGGTTGCTCACGGGATTACAGTGGTAGGCTGTAATTGCAGTGTTCATGCCACTTGGCCCGTTACCATTTGCAAAATATAACAAAAAAACTTTATCACCGAATGTCGCATCCGGACACCTTTTATTTATAGCGGGAACTGATACTTTAAAAATTTCTGTTGCAAATGCGGTATTAAGATCTGGATCAGTAAGGCCAGGTACATCGCATTTAACATCGAGGTGTACGGGTTTTAAAACTGCTTTGCAGAATGCATTATCTTTTCCAGCTTTCGCTTGAAAAAGTCCGATACAGCTGCTTCCGCTTCCATTTGGAATATTTGGGTTGAGGCCAGATTCATGTTTCGCAATTGCCTTCATAAGTTCCCAGTTGATACCGGAACATTGTGCATATTTTTTAAAAATATCATCAAATGCACTTGGGCTCGAAGATACTGATGGCGGAGTTGATTGTGGTGTAGAATTTTCATCGACAAAATTTGCAGTACCAATATCAAATACTTCGGTTGATGGTGAGAAAATTTGTATTGATTTGAGCTGCGTTATATTTGGATCGATTATATATAGAATCGTGTATGCAGAAAATAATAGTGCAAGCCCCATGATTGCATTTCTTGCATTATCGGTTGCGGTGCTAACTTGTTTTGCATTTCCAAAAGCGGTCATGTAAGAAAAGCCCGCGTACATGAGCAAAAGTGTTGCAAAAAGTACTCCTACACCGATGCCATATTTATATGCACCATTTATGTAGGTCGCTAAATAATCTACATTAAAAATTTGACCACCGGTGGTTGATGTCCCGGTAAGCGCATCTGAAAAATTTACCGTTGGAATTGCGACTTCAAGTACTGGCGCGGGGCGAGTATTACTGTCTTGGGGCGTGGCTGCAGGGGTGTATCCAACGGTTGTTGTACCCGCACTGAGCGCTTGATTATGGATACAAATAAATCCACCAGAGCCGCCCAAATGTGTTGAACAGACAGATCCGCCAGCATTACCCGCGCAGCCAGTTATTTTATTTGCGGTACATGCACACGAGGCGCTTGGAGAACCGGTAGTACATTTTGCATCAGCAGGATTAGTCATTGCAGTATAAATTTGATCCTGGCCAAAACATTGATTTTTCCCCGTAGCTGGGTTGGTGACGCAATAAGGAAATCCGGTTACGGAGCTGCAATCGTTATCGTTGGTGCAAACTTGTGAACTTGGCGCATTGACGCCGCCGATAAGCGTATCTTTACGAACACATTGCACAACTGGTTTTGACGTGCCAATAAAAATATCCAAGCAAGTGCCTGGAGTGCCATCAATAACACAATCTGTGCCAATGGTCGTTTTATCGATGCAAGTTGGCGCGGGCTTAACGTCGGTATTTTTTTGGCAGACAAACGGATTATCAACGGTCTTGTCATCGATGTGGCGTACACAAACAAGACCGGGATCGCATTTCTTTTTTGCAAAACACGATCCGGCATCATCCACAATTTTTGTTGGTAAATCTAAAATCGAAATACAGCGGTGGGTGCCAAACGTGGTATTGGTCCCGGTATCATTTGGCAGGGAAACCAGAACGCACTGCTCTCCAACATTACAGTCAGTGGAATCAGAGCAATCGGTTTGATCTAAAACGCCCATCTGAGGCAATTTTGATTTTGAAACACATGAATCAACGTACGCGTTTGTGCGTTTGAGGGAGCTGATTACGGCACATTCAAAACTCCCAAGTTCGCATTTACCTTTAATTTGTAGGCCCTCATTTTTTAGACCGCAATTGGCGTAAGCCGGCTCCGGCATGCAAATATTATCCAGCGGTTGAATATTAAATCCGCTTACATTATTTTTCTGGACGCAGGTTAAATTCGAATCACAGCCGGTTACGGATGCGCAATTTTGAAGAACATCATTGCCGAGTGCATGCGCAGAAGATGGCGCGGCAAAGGCACTCAAAAATAATAAACTTGAAATGAGATAAAGACGAAAGCGAAATCTCATAGTTAAGATTTTGCTGGGGGCCACGTATTGGTAAGCGCATTGCAGAGTGTGGACTCAACCCCATCTTTAATGTTGATTCCCGCTACGCTGCAAGGACCACGCGGCACGGTTGATTGAGCGTATTTTGGAGGGACCATGATGAGCTTCCATGAATATTTTTCGGTAATAGGGGTAACGGTTGGATTTTTGTACCACGATTGCACATCCACGTCGGCGATTGGTTTTTTTGCTTGGATTTTTGCGCACGAATTACAATCGTCAACGTTGGCGACTTTGTGATTCAATTTCGCACAGTTACCACCGGTTATTTTATTTATTTCATTGAGTGCATGTTGCCCATTACCGGAATCGAATTGTCCTTTTCCATTGCCAAGCGAAACTCCAACGTGACCATCATTCATCCAAAGAACACCAAGCGGTAAGTTTTGTTCTTGACCTTTTTGAATCAATATTGTTGTCCATCCAGATTTACTAAGCACGGCAGGAAGATAACGCGCACTTCCTTCAAAAACTTTTGTGCATTTTATATAGTTCATGAACGCTGATGCGGTATTTGCACAGTTTTTGTCGCGGACACAAATGCCCAATGCAGTTAATTTAGTCGCGGCATAATCTGCCGCAGCAGGCGAGCACGCCTCGATACTATCGGGTAGCGCGCCGATGAGCTGTTCGATCAACGGACTTTTAGAATCGATTGGGGTAAAGGGACCTGTTTGCGTGGTAATACTATTTGTTTGGCCTTCGGTGAGGGTTGGTGTGGATTCACCATCGTCCTTTAACTCGTAAGGATCCGTTTGTTGCGCAAAAATACTAATTGATTTTAGCTGCGTTAAGTTGGGATTGATTGTGTATAAGAAAATGTACGCACAAAAAAGAATGATAAGTCCTGCGACTGCATTTTTGGCGCCAGTAGTTGCTTCGGTTGCGGCCTTTGAATTTCCACCAGCGGTCATGTATAGAAAACCAGAATACATGAGCATGATCGTGGCAACTAAAACACAAAGTCCGATACCGTATTTGTACACGGCATTAATATATGTTGCCAGATAATTCACATCGAAAATTTGTCCACCGGGCGCGGCGTGACCAACGAGCTTATCGGTAAACGAAAGATCAGGAATGTTAATTTCGAGTACGGGTGCGGGGCGGGTGTTAGTATCTTGCGCAGTAGCTAGTTGTGGTGGAGGAACATATGCAGCCATGCCCGCGCCACTTCCCAGCGAATTACCTTTAATGCACATGAAAGCCAATGTTGCGGATGGTCGATAGGTGCAAATCGAAGTTGGATCGCCAGCCTCACAACCGCTGGTGCCTGGAATTTTACAGCTGGCTGTTGCCGCAGCATCGGTGTACACAACCGAATTTGGCATGCACTGATTTTTTTTCGTAGCGGGATTATATAAACAATATCCTGCGGTGCCATCTGCGGAAGATCCAATACCTTTGCAATCAGCATCAGTATCGCAGACCTTTACGGTTGGTGCCGTAGGGCCGCCGGGGAGCGTGGTTACATCGACACATTGATATGGATTTTTTAGATCCGATACAATTTGCATGCAAACATGATTTGTTTGTGTCCCGGTGTTGCATTGACTTGCAACGTGAGCTTTGTCGCAGTTCGTGGTAATGGCGGCAGCTGTTTTATCAACACAAACTTGCGGATAGTGTTCTGGATCGAATGTATTTTGAACACAAATTTGTGAATCAGTGCAGCTTGAGTTTGTGCCACAAGTGCCACCAAGTTTTGGGTCAACAAGTTCTGGTGGCAAAAGATTGGTATCCATGCAACGAGTAGCGGTAAATAGTGGGTTCAAATCATTCTGGAATGAGAAACTTGAGTCCTTACCGTTAATAATGCCAGTACTGAGATTAACCGTTGATACAAAAACACATTGCTGGTTAACATTACAATTTGCTGATGTTGTACAAATGTTGTTTGAATTTAGTGCTTTTGGAATCATCTGATCATTTACACAAAAAGCAGCAAAATGATCCTTGTATTTTGTAGAACTTACGAGTGCGCAATATTCGCCTTTTTGTTGACAATTTCCAGAATCAACAGTCCCCATCGTAATATGAGCTTTCGAATAACTATCGGTACCACAAAGATCGTATGTGTAGTAGGGGATACACATACTGGTTAAAACATTATTGACGACCGTGCTATATCCCGTATCAGGATTCGTGCCAATATGATTTTGAACGCAGCCGCTGCGGTTGTTGCAATTATTTGTTAGGTTGGTGCAGTCTAAAAAATTATCAAGTGCGTGCGCCGAAGCCGGCACTAAAAAAGTGCTGATTACAAAAAAACTTGCAATGAAAAAATTACGGATGCGATGCATCATATGTTGCGATTTCGCTCCGAATTATACCACGAAGTTGATTGTAAGGGAGGACACCTTCGTTGCGGTTGCCATTGATAAAATAGGTGGGGAGTGCGGTGATGCCAAGCGCTCGCCCATCAGCCATATTTTGATTAATTAAATCCGTAATTGCGGATGACTTCATGCAATCGGCAATGCGCGATGGAGAAACGCCAGATTCTTGTTCCACCGCGGATAAAATATCGGTTCCAAAAATAAGTTGATTTGCATGGGCAAATACCGCGTCATGAAATTCCCAAAATTTACCCATGGTTGCAGCGCATCGAGCTGCAATATGTAGATCAAAACTTTTTGGAAGTGTTTGTTGGTGTATCGGAAAATCTTTCCAGATCACCCGAAACTTATTGCCAATTTCTGATTCATGGCGTAGATTCGAAAGTTCGGTGGCAAGCCCGCCGCAGCTATCGCATGCAAAATCAGCATACACCACAATTGTGACCGGCGCCTTTTCTGGCCCTTGTGTAGGGTCAGTAATTCGTATTGGTGGAGTGGTCAATTTAGTTAATTGCTGAGGCGTGGCTGAATCAGAATTTTGTAACTTAATAATGGCAATGCCGCCAATTATGATACTGCAACAGATAAGCCCCGCGGCAATTGCGGTCTCGTTTCGCATATTATTTAAGACGCATTTTCAGCAGCTCTCCCGAATTTTGGTCTTTCATGTACAGGTACTGGCCATCTTCTGATGCGGTAACTTCTGAAATCGTGCGGTTGCCATCTGGTTTTCCAACGATTGTTTGTAAACCGCTTTTAAGATTGATTTTGTAAATAGTATCGTCGGTATTGGTTGCGAGTTGTGGTGCAAAACCGATGCCAGGAAGAAGCGTATCTGGATTTGGTACCGCGCAGATTGCTTCGTCGTTTGATGCAAACGTACATTTACTTGCCCAAGTTTTAATTGGAAAAGCGTTTTTGAGTTGGCCAACAGTGCTGTCAGTGCCACCATCAACCCATAAAATTGGTGCTAAACCGGTACTGCGATTGTATGCGCTGTATAAAACCTTATCACCGTTTGGTGACCACTTTGGTTGAAAACCAAGACCTTCAATGGTCATTTGTTTAAAGTTTTCGTGATTTTTGCCAATCAGAAGCATGCCCATGCGTTCGGCGCCGCCCCCAATTGGGTCCGCGGTATTTGAAAATGCAATGACCTGATTGTTTGGTGATGGTGCAATGATAACTTTATCGCCATTATTGCCAAGTGGTTCAATTGGAGTTGCGCCCGTGCCATCGACGTTTGAACTAAATAAAAACCGCAATTCTGGATCTGGACTTTGGGTTTTTCCGTACAGTTGTGTACTGTCTGGCGAAAAGGTGATTGAGTCCCAATGTTTTGGAAGCGTGTATTGTTTCTGCGCTTTAAAATCGTATACAATTTTGCTGCCATCTGGAAAACTCATTGCGGCGAGCGATTTATTTGGGGACCATTCAACGGTTTTTACGTTTGGAAATGAATCTGGAGTTAACGTGGTTGGGGTGCCGTCAGAATTAATTTTGTAAAATTTCCCATCAACTGAGTTGTAAAATTGTAAATCATTCCCATTTGCCGCGGCAGTTACGCCAACGGTTGGGAGTGTGACAATTGGTGTGACGCTTACAATTTTTGACCCAGCAGTAGCGAGTGGGCTAATTTGTGATGCGGAAGAAAAAACTTGTTGCTCTGGTGCTTGCGGCGTTACCACATTGGTGCCTGGGGTTGCTTGTCCGGAAGGTGAAAGACCTCCGCCAGCGGTTTGTTCGGTTGGAGTAGTGACCGCGGCTGGCGCTGCGGATTTAAAAAAAACTACGTAAATGATGTAGCCAATGAGCCCGGTGGCCGCAACAATGCCAACAAGGGCAAGAACCTTTTTTTTGTCGAATTCAGTTTCCATATAAAAGAACAATTATGAATTTTGTGCGGTGAAGAGTCCCCACAATTTTTTTAAAAACCACAGAACAGCTCCCCAGATGCCAAAGCGCGCAGCTTTTGCCAACTCCTTGGCCTTGTCTGCATTCGATGGGCCTGAATCGTCGGAAGTTTGTTCGCCTCCTGTTTCTTCATTGCTATCATCCGAAGCGTCGTCCTCGAGCTCATCATCAGGGTATTCATCAACACTAGGCTCATCGTAGACGGTGTTCGCGTTGCTAGCAGTGTTTTTCTCAGAAGCAGCTTGAAGATTATTCGCCGCGCGCGCTTCATTAAGCCTTTGCGCTTGTGCGTACTCGAGCCCTGGATTTCTTGAGAGTTGTGATGAATTGCTGGTCTCGTCCATAGGTTGGAATACCACGGATTATACCATCTTCCGATTCAATATGGTATGCGGACATTTCTTCTTGCGCCAAATATGCATCGATGAGCGGTTGTTCAATTTGTGTGTACGTTGCGTGTCGAACGCTGCGGGCGCCATCAGCCGCACTTGAAATTGTTTTTGCAATTGCTGCGGGCGCTCCATCATCCCACGTAAGCGCAATACCGCGTTTTGAAACGCGCGTTGCTAAATCTGCAAGTTCAGCGCCTGCGATTTGTGCGAGTGCATCTTCGGTAAGCGGTTGAAACACGCAAATTGAATCGATACGATTTAACAGTTCTGGTTTCATGATGGTGCGAAGCGACTGTTCGATTTCTTTTGCCGTGCGCGCCTGGCCGCGATTTGCACCAATTGTGCTTGCACCAAAACCAAACTGCGATCCCGCGGCTTCTTCGTAGGGAATTTGGTGTGTCAAAATAATAATGCACTGTTTGACGTTCGCTTCTTTGCCCGATGAATCCGTGAGTCGGCCTTCTTCGAGCATTTGCAATAAAATATTGAGTACATCGCCATGCGCTTTGTCGATTTCGTCGAACACGATTACGGAAAGTGGTTGGCGGCGAAGTCGATCAACGAGTGTGGTTGATTCTTTGTGGCCAACGTAACCAGCGGGCGAGCCGAGAAGTTTGGAAACGCTAAATCCTTCCGAAAATTCCGTCATGGAAAGATGGATCACGGCTTTTGGATCGCCATAGGCGCCAGCGGCAATTAATTTTGCAACTTCGGATTTGCCTGTGCCGGTTGGGCCAACAAAAAGAAATGAAGCAAGTGGGCGCGTGTCGCTGCCCAAACCTAATTCTGCTTTTGCAAGTGTTGCAGCAATTTTGGTAAGCGCTTCTGATTGCCCAAAAACTTTTTGCGTGAGCAGTGCAGAAATGCCGCGAGCATTAATACCACTCGACATTTCGGCCAGTGGGCGGCGGGTGATGCGTGCCAAAACGGCGTACATATCGCGTGCGGTAACCGTGCCAAGTGGCGCGCCGGACTCAGTGACGGCTTCGAGCGCCGAAAGTTCAAGTTGCGCGGCGGATTCTTCGGCTTGCAGCGCAGTGGCGCGATCAAAATTTTCTTCGATAACCGCTTCTTGTTTTTTGCGACCAAGTTGAATAATTTTTTTGCGAAGTTCTGCGCGGCGCGTGTGCGTTTCCAAATGAGTGCGCTCAACTTTTTGCGCGCTCATGGCTTCGTCGATCAAGTCAATCGCTTTATCCGGATAATGTTTTTCGGGGAAATATTTGTGCGATAGTTTGGTGGCCGCAACAATTGCTTCATCGCTAATTGCAACATGATGAAACGATTCGTAACGCGATTTAATATGTTTCAAAATTTCAATCGTTTCGTCGGCAGTTGGTTCTTTGATCATCACGGTTTGAAAACGGCGTTCAAGTGCCGCGTCGTGTTCGATGTGTTTTTTGAATTCTTCAAACGTGGTTGCGCCAATTACGTGCAACTCGCCGCGCGCTAATGCAGGTTTTAATAAATTCGCTGCGTCGAGTGTGCCATTCGATGAACCTGCACCAACAATAGAATGTACTTCATCGATGAACAAAATAATTTCAGGATGCTGTTTTACCTCGTCGATGAGTTGTTTGATGCGGCCTTCGAATTCACCGCGATACATGGTGCCAGCAATAACCAAACCTAAATCAACGGAAAAAATACGTTTATCGGCAAGCGCTGCAGGAACCGCGCCATCAACAATGCGTTTTGCCAAGCCTTCGACAATTGCGGTTTTACCAACGCCCGGATCGCCCAAAAGCAACGGATTGTTTTTGGTGCGACGGCAGAGCACATGAATTAAGCGTTCAATTTCTTCATCGCGACCAATCACCGGGTCTAATTTTGCGGCAACTTTTTGCGTGGTCAATTCTGTTGCAAAAAATTCAAGCGCCGGCGTTTTTTGTTTTGCGTTTTGTTTGGCAGTGGATTGTTTTGATTTAAAGTCGTGCAATAATTCTGGTAATTTGCCCGCGCTTTTTAATGCGATTTCGAGTTGCTGTTCAACGGTGGCGCGTTTAACTTTTGAAATTTCAAATAAAAAATTTAATTCGGCAGGTGACGATTCCAAAAGCCCGGCAAGTAAATGTTCGGTGCCGATATATGTGTGACCATTTTTGGCAGCAACCAAAATTGCGCGTTCCAAAATACGCGTGGCAGCAGGGGAAAGTCCTTGCTGGTGTACAAAACGCGTGCCTTCGATTTCACCAAAAAAAGGCGCAAGCATTTCGCGGGTGGCGCCAGCGCGATGCAAAATTTCTTGGCCAATCGAGCCGACCTCACCCAAAAGTGAAAATAACAAATGGAGCGACGTAACCGATCCGGTGCCGGTCAGTGCCGCTTGATGAAATGATTGTACCAGCACATTTTTAAAATGCTGGGTGGTTTTTTGCGCAAACGGATGAGTCGACATAGGTTGCGAATTAAATTTTAAGCGGACTTTTATGAACGGGAAAACTCAGTGCGCTTTGTTCCGATAACGAGTCCTTGAAGTACATGCAAATGTGCTTCGGCATCGAGCAAGTCATGCTCATGTTCACGGAACACGTCTTTTAAAATAAGCGCGTGGTGATGATGACATTTAATAAGGAGCTGCCGCAGATCCTTGGACAATTTTTTTTCTGCTTCAAATTGCTCGCCCACCAGGGTGAATCCAAATTCTTTGAGCTGGTGCGCGCGTTCTAAATCTTCGGTAAGTTGTAACATTTCTTTTTGGTATTCCGCCAAATAACCCCACGCCAAATGCATTAATTTGGGGGCAACTTTGTAACGGCGTTCGCGTTGTATGTTATAATCTCGCCAGACGGCTGAAAAGGGCATATATAAAAGAGTATAGCCAGTTTAGGTAAAGCCGTCAATCATCAATAATATGCTTACTCCGGTAGTTTTTAAAGCGTACGATATTCGTGGTATTTACGGTAAAGATTGGGATGCAGATGGCGCCGCTGCAATCGCTCGGGCATTTGTGGAAAAATTTGCGGTTAAGACGGTTGTTTTAGGTTTTGATATGCGAGCGACGAGTATTGAAATCGTTGCTGCAGTGGAAAAGATTTTAGTGGCCGCAGGTGTGCGAATTATTAATATCGGACAGGTCACAACTCCAACATTGTATTTTGCAGTTGCAAATTATGCGGATCGCGAAGCTGGTATTATGGTTACCGCATCGCATAATCCGTCAGAATGGAACGGCATGAAATTTTGTTTGAGCGAAGGATCGCCGGTTGGCGAAAATTCAGGTCTTTTGGATATTAAAGAAATGGCACTCAAAGGAATGTTTGCGGAAAGTTTGATTTCTGGATCCGTGGAATATGCGGATGCGATCGATCCGAGTTTAGATTATGTAACTGGCTTGGTGCATTTGAATGACGCGGCGCCAATGAACGTGGTAATTGATTGCGGCAATGGAATGGAAGGTGCGACGATTCAAAAATTATTACAGCGTGTGCCCGCAATCACGGCGCATGTGATGTTTGGTGACCCTGATGGCACCTTTCCAAATCATGAAGCAAATCCATTAAAGGAATCGACACTTGCGGATTTAAAAAAAGAAGTTGTGGCGCGCGGCGCCGCGTTTGGTGTTGCATTCGATGGTGATGGTGATCGAATTGGTTTTGTAAATGAAAAAGGTGAGATGGTTGGTGCGGATATTTTGCTTGCGTTGGTCAGTGGGGAACTATTAAAGAAACATCTTGGCGCGCGTATTTTATATGATCTGCGTGCTCGTTCCGTGGTGGGTCGTGTAATTGCCGCAGCTGGTGGAATTCCTGGTGTGTGTCGGGTAGGGCATGCGTTCATTAAGGAGCAGATGCGCCGTGAAAACGCATTGTTTGCTGGTGAACTATCCGGTCATTTTTACGCAAAAGAATTTTTTAGTGTCGAAAGCGCGGACTATATGTTTTTGCTTGTTGTGCAGCTTTTGCAAACCGAAGGCAAATCGTTGTCTGAATTAGCCGCTGGATTATTTGAAGACGCACATTCCGGCGAAATAAATTATGTGGTCGAAGATCGTGCCGGGGCGATTAAAAAAATACATGAAGCATACGAAGCCCGTGCTCAGGAAGTTTTGCAAATGGATGGACTTTCATTTGTGATGCATGACTGGTGGTTTAATGTTCGCCCATCAAATACTGAACCATTTTTGCGGCTTAATATGGAAACACGCACCTCAGAAACGCTCATGAAATATCTCGCAGAATTTGAATCAATTTTAAACGCACCTCGCGCACTTCATTAATATGTTTTTACACGCACTGGTTACGGCCCTCATTTTTATTGGTGTTTTATTTGTACTTGTGATTGCGCACGAATGGGGTCATTTTTTTGTGGCACGCCGCTGCGGGGTGAAAGTTCATGAATTTGGTTTTGGATTTCCACCGCGTATCGCGGCATGGAAAAGTAAAAAATCTGGTACCGAATATACCGCAAATTGGATTCCGCTCGGCGGCTTTGTGCGATTAAAAGGTGAAGATGGAAGTGAAAAAAATGACGTTGATAGTTTTGGACATAAACCGATGTGGCAACGCCTGGCGATTTTATTTGCCGGTGTGTTCATGAATTTCGTGGTTGGATTTTTATTATTTACCATTGTGTATTTGCGCGGTATGGATGCGCCCGTGGCATTTGCGGGCGTTGGTGCGCAGCTTTCAAATCAGCGTGCGATTGTTACGGACGCATTGGTTGGTAGCCCTGCGGGAGCTGCTGGCGTATTAGCAGGTGATCAAATCGTCGCAATAAATGGCGTGACAATTTCTGCTGCCGCAGATGCGGTTACCAATTTGAAATTACATGGTGCTGACGAAATTATTGTAACGGTTGCACGCGGCGCCGAAAAAAAAGAATTACACATGCGCGCCGTTGATCTGCCTGAAGGGGTTCATGGTATTGGGGTACGCATGACGGATATGGCATTTCAAAAATATCCTGTTGGCGCTGCGGTACATATTGCCGCGTTGGACACCGCAGGAACCGCGACGATGATTTTTCGCGCACTTGGTGATTTAATTAAGACATTATTTAAATCCGGCAAAGTTGGTGCGGATGTTGCCGGCCCGGTTGGTATTGCACAAATTACTGGCCAGGTTGCGCGCACCGGCATTACACCGCTTTTGCAGCTCATGGCGATTTTGTCCATTAATTTGGGTGTGCTTAATGTGTTGCCGTTTCCTGCACTCGATGGTGGGCGCGCACTTTTTGTAGTCCTTCAGAAATTTTTTGGCAAACGTATGAAAGATGGTGTGGAGCAGGCAGCGCATCTTATTGGATTTGCACTTTTAATGGCGCTGGTAATTGTGGTGACGGTGCGCGACGTGATTCATTTAGTGAAGTAATCGTGCTATACTAGTGGCCCTATGAAGGTCACGATTCGGCAGATCCTCAAAATTTATTGGCAGCATGTTGCGCGGCATAAAATTCTTTTTTTTGGTTTTTTAATTACGGCAATTGCAGCATCGGTGACCAACATCATCATTCCATGGTATCTAAAAAAATTTTTTGATTTATTTACGCAGCATTTTGCCGCGCCCGCTGATTTGGCACGGGCACTCATCTATGCGTGGGGAATGGTAATGCTCTGGAATTTCGCGAAGTTTATTTTTTATAGAACAGCATCGGTCATTAATGTGTATTTTCAGCCGTACGTCATGACCGAACTTGATCAGACGGCGTTTGAACATATTTTACAGCACTCGTATCGGTTTTTTTCTAATTCGTTTGCGGGATCTTTGGTGCGTCGCGTGAGTCGATTTGGGCGATCGTTTGAAAATGTGGCGGACCGATTATTTTGGGATCTCATGGATTCTACGATATTAGTTGCCGGGAGTTTGTATATATTTTATTTGCGTCAGCCACGGCTCGCCCTAATTTTAGGTGTGTGGGTAATTATATTTGTGGTGGCAAATTTTTTATTTTCATATTGGAAGTTGCCGCAAGACACCAAGCGCGCTGATATCGAATCTGAAGTTTCTGGAAAAATAGCAGATGCCTTTTCTAACAGCCTCACGATCCAGCAATTTAGCGGATTTGATTTTGAACGATCAGCAATGAAAGCGGCGCATGAACGGCTTCGAAAAATTTATACGCTGACGTGGGGTTTGGGCGAATTAAATACCGCGGTTCAGGTGCTCCTCATGCTTGCGCTTGAATATTTTTGTATTACCACGGCGATCACATTTTATGTTGCGGGTAAATTAACGCTTGGTGATTTTGCGTTGATTCAGTCGGCGCTGGTATCAATTATTGGATCGCTGTGGGGTTTTGGCCGTGTGCTCCGTGGCCTGTACGAAGGTTTTGCAGATGCAAAAGAAACCGTGGAAATATTATTAGAGCCGCACGAAATTGTGGATGCGCCACGCGCGCAGCCACTAAATATTTCTGATGCGCAAATTGCATTTCACGCGGTGACATTCGGCTACAGTAGCGCGGCACCAATTGTTCGTGATATGTCATTCTCGTCTCGCTCAAAAGAAAAAATTGCGTTTGTTGGATCGAGCGGCGCAGGGAAGACAACGGTCATAAAAATATTATTGCGCTACTTTGATATACAGCGCGGCATGATTACCATCGATGGTCAGGATATTTCTAAAGTACAACTCTCGTCGCTACGAAATGCAATTTCACTCGTGCCACAAGATCCAATTTTATTTCATCGATCGCTCATGGAAAATATTCGATACGGTAAGCGTGGGGCAACCGATGAAGAGGTGATAGCGGCTGCAAAAAAAGCGTATTGCCACGAATTTATTACGGGCCTTGAAAAAGGGTATGACACGCTGGTTGGTGAGCGCGGCGTAAAATTATCTGGTGGTGAACGGCAGCGTGTTGCAATCGCGCGTGCGATTTTAAAAAATGCACCGATCTTGGTGCTCGACGAGGCGACATCAAGTTTGGATTCTGAATCGGAACAATTTATTCAAGATGCACTGGTACAGCTAATGAAAGATAAAACCGTTATTGTGATTGCGCATCGTCTTTCGACGATCATGCAAATGGACCGTATATTGGTGGTAGAAGACGGGCATATTGTTGACGAAGGCACGCACGATGAGCTTTATAAACGGGCAGGAAAATACAAACGGCTTTGGAAAATTCAGGCCGGGGGATTCAAAGAAAAACCAGCGGCGTGATATACTAAATTCATATTGTTCTTCTTATGTTTAAACACACACTTTCCTTTATCGTTCACACAACCGTATTGGCAATCGTTGCGGTGGTGATCGCTTTTATTACGCCGGGCCAGGAAAATGCATCGTGCGCGTTTGCGGCAATTATTGTTGGTGCATCGTTTGCAGGTTTTGCAACGCTGCTTATGTCCAAAGCAATCGATCGTGCCGCAGCTCTTGCCGATGCGGTTTCGGTTGAATTAAATAAACTGCGCCGCATTCATCATTTGGCACGCGCATTTTCACGCGCCGAAAAACAAATTCCTTGGTTCGATTTGGTGCGCGAAGCGATTGAATCGTATTTGCATGCGTTCGAAGTGATTCCATTTAAACAATACGATGACACGAATGAAATGTTTCGCCGCATTACGCAGCAGTTGTATGGATTCGACACGATTGCAAGCGAAAAGGGAAAATTATTGTTTGCAGAACTCATGACGATTTCGGGGCAGGCAACCGAAGCGCGTCAACGCATTCACGCTATGCGCGTGCAGCGTATGGGCACGTGGAATGCAGGTGTTTTGCTTACGCTTGGTGGCGCGGTAATCATGCTCACCACGGTTGGTTTTGCCGATTCGCTTGGCGGCCGGCTCGCAGCAGCACTTATCGCACTGGCAGTATTGGTTGTGGTTGAAGCGGTTTTTATTGCCGACGGCCAACGTCGCATCGATGGAAAATATTACACCAAGCAGTATGTGGACAACATTGAGCGAATGGGATTTTGGCCAGAAGAAAAAATGTGATATACTAATTTCATCAAGATCTTTAGCTCATTTATTTTATGAACATTACAGACAGTCGTGATATCCTTAACCTCGTGATCGCTTTCTCGGTCCTGTGGGTTGCGTTGTTTCTCTCGTGGCTTCTTTATTACGCCACACAAATTTTAAAACATGCCAATGGCATCGTTGAAGAAGTGCAAGAAAAAATGCATGAACTTAACGAATCGGTTGGTTACATCCGCGACAAATTGGAACTCGTTGGTGCGGGCGTTGGTTTTGTCATGGACGGCCTTAAATTGGTTACCGGCAAACTCATGAGCGAATCAATGGAAACCGAAGGCCGCCAGGGTCTCAAGGTTGCTCAGAAAAAAGCAAAAAAGGCGGTAAAGCATTTGCTTAAATAAAGTACTAAAATCAAAGCCGGGCCTAGTTTTCAGCGCCCGGCTTTTTTAGTTGTAATTTATTAGTAGACAAGGTAAAATCCGGTTACTATGGGCTTTGTCCACCTCCACACCCATTCACATTTTTCATTGCTTAAGGCGCTTCCTCAGGTGGACGCGCTTATTTCTGCTATTAAGAATCAGGGGATGGACGCGGTTGCGCTTACTGATTTGGGCGTTTTGTATGGCGCCATCGAATTTTACGAGACGTGTAAGAAAAAAGGAATTAAACCTATTATTGGTTGTGAAATTTATTTGGTGCGCGATCGGTTTGATACCAGCGGCGATCAGCCAAAACCATACCACCTTGTATTGCTTGCCGAAAATTTTCATGGCTATCAAAATTTGATGCGTTTGATTTCACGCGCAGCGCTGGAAGGGCTGCATGATGATTTGCCGCGCGCTGATAAAAAATTGTTGGCAGAATTTCACGAAGGCATGATTGCGCTGTCTGGTTGCAAGCAGGGTGAACTCGCGCAAATTATTTTGTCTGGCGACGTGGCGCGCGCCGAAAAAGTTGCGCGCGAATATTCAGAATTATTTGGGCCAAATAATTTTTATTTGGAATTGCAAGATCATCCGGATGTGCAAGGGCAGTTTCAAGTGAACGAAGGACTGCAAACAATTGCCGCGGCAACCGGTTTGCCGCTGGTTGTGACGCGTGATGTACATTACATTGAAGAGTCCGACGCTGAAGCGTGTGAAATTACTGAATGTATTGGACTCGGAAAAACAGTTCACGATCATCGTGGTGAATCACTGGTTGATATTGATCGCTCGCTTAGCACGCCAGAACAAATCGAATCCCGCTGGCGCCATGTGCCAGAAGCGCTGGCGAATACGGTTAAAATCGCAGAGCGCATCAACGTGGAAATTCCACTTAATCAATGGCACTTTCCATTGGTTGAAAAAAAGCCCGATGAAACATACGATGATATTTTGCGCGCCGACACGATGCGCGGTATCGCAAAACTACTTCCCGAAATTACACCTGAAATTACGGAACGTTTGGAATACGAATTAGGAATTATTCAAACAAAAGGTTATGCACCGTACTTTTTGGCTGTTGCAGATTATATTCAATGGGCACGCGATCACGGTATTGTAACCACGACTCGTGGATCCGCTGCGGGTTCACTGGTTTCATATTCTATTGGTATTGTTTCGGTGAATCCTCTTTATTTTAAATTACCGTTCGAACGTTTTTTGAATCCATTTCGTCCATCGCCACCTGATGTGGACGGCGATTTTGCCGATGACCGCCGTGAAGAAGTGATCGCGTATGTGACCGAAAAATATGGTCGTGATCGTGTGGCGCAAATTGTAACTTTTGGAACCATGGCCGCGCGCGCCAGTGTGCGCGATGCGGGTCGCGCGCTGGGCTACTCGTATGGTTTTTGTGATCGCGTTTCAAAATCAATTCCGTTTGGTGCGCAAGGCATGCCAATGACCATTGCGCGTGCACTAACCGAATCAACTGAATTGAAAAAAGCGTACGATGAACAAGATGAGGTGCATCGCTTGCTCGACATTGCACAAAAAATTGAAGGCAACGCGCGCCACACATCAATTCATGCGGCGGGCGTGGTGATTTCTCCGGAGCCACTCACCGAATTTACGCCCGTGCAGCTTGAAGTCGGCGGCACGCATTTAACCACGCAATACGAAATGCATGCCGTTGAAAAAGCGGGCGTGCTTAAAATGGATTTCTTGGGTATTCGTAACTTATCAATTTTGGGAAACGCAATTGTGTTGATCGAAAAACATTACGGCGTGAAAATTGATCTGCAAAAAATTCCGTGGGACGATAAAAAAACTTACGAAATGTTAGCGCGTGGTGAAACGGGCGGCGTATTTCAATTGTCTGGCGGCGGCATGACGCGCTACCTAAAAGAACTCAAGCCAACAACTATTTTTGATATCATGGCGATGGTGGCACTTTTTCGTCCGGGCCCGATGGAATCGATTCCGGAATACATTAAACGCAAACATAATCCCGCGCTGGTTACGTATTTGGATGATCGCCTCAAACCAATTTTGGATCAGTCGTTTGGTATTTTAACGTATCAAGATGACGTTTTATTAACCGCAATTACGATCGCCGGATACAACTGGGAAGAAGTAGATAAATTTCGTAAAGCAATGGGTAAAAAAATCCCAGAAGAAATGGCACGTCAGAAAGAAAAGTTTTTTAAGGGTGCAATCGATGGCGGCATGACTGAAGATAAAGTTGAAATTTTGTGGCATCTTATTGAACCGTTTGCAGCGTATGGTTTTGGTCGCGCGCATGCGGCAAGTTATGCGGTGGTTGCATATCAAACGGCGTACCTTAAGGCGAATTATCCGGCGGTGTATATGTGCGCGGTGCTTTCAGCTGAAAGCGATGACCTTGATAAGCTTACCGACATCGTGCACGAAACAACGCGCATGGGAATTGAAGTGCTGCCACCAAATGTAAACGAAAGTTTTGAAAAATTTTCGGTGCAAAAAAATGATGCAGGTACTGAAATTATTCGCTTTGGCTTGTCAGCGGTAAAAAATGTCGGTGCGCATATTACGGAAGTTATTATTGCAACGCGAAATGCGGGTGGTCCATTTACGTCGCTCAGTAATTTTTTGGAGCGCGTGCAAGATAAGGATTTAAATAAAAAATCGTTGGAAAGTTTAATTAAATGTGGCGCACTCGACATGTGGGGCGAGCGCGGTGTGCTTTTGGCAAACGTCGAACGTATGCAATCTTTTTCGCGCGAAATTATTGCGTCAAAAGATAGTAATCAGGGGTCATTATTTGGCGCGCTTGGTGGTGCCACGTTGCAATTAGTACCCGCCGAGGAAGTTCCACTGCCGCAGCGTTTGCAGTGGGAAAAAGATTTGATTGGGTTATATATTACCGCACATCCATTCGAAAATTTTGCAGAGCCAATGCGCGGCGTGTGCATGGAAATTGCGCACATCGATGCCGAGCCAGCCGGTGGTCACGTGATTATCGCAGGTCTCATTACCGAAGCCAAGAAAAAGTGGACTAAAAATCGTGAGGCAATGATGAATGTAAAAATGGAAGACTTAAGTGGTGGCACCGAAATTATGGTGTTTCCAAAAACATTTGCAAAAACAGAAAGCGTTTGGGTTTCAGGTACGTGCATTTGGGCAACGGGGCGCAAATCAAAAGAGTCGGGCGACAATAAAGTTTTTATCGAAAACGCGGGGCCACTTGAATTAGAAACGATTGAAGAAATAAAAAAACAAATTCAAGAATCATTAGCAAAACAAAAAAGTCGCAGTGCATTCATGGATAAATTTGGCGGGCAAAAAAAACAAACTGACGGATCAAGTGCACCGCATACCCCACGTGCATCAGCGCCGGCCGCGGCAGTATCAGCCACGGCGCAAATCGCATCGGTCGCCGCGCCAGATCAAATTTTAATTACCGTGCCGCCAGAAGCATCGCCAGATCAAATCGCCGCAATGCCCGCGATATTACAAAAATACCCTGGATCAACCAGAGTATTTGTATCGCTGCAAAGTAATGGCCGCCGACATCTCATCGAAACTGAGCGCGCCGTTGGGGCAACCGACGCGCTTGTCAAAGAACTAACCGATCTGTTCGGGGATGGTAGTGTTCGCATTGGTTGACACGTTTGCTTCTTCAACTGATTCGCGTAATTTTCTGATGAAAATAAGAAGCACGGGCATGCCAACAAAAATTGAAACGATATTGACGAGGAACGAACCGATTCCTGCAAAATGAGGAATATATTTTACAACATACTGCGCAATGTTGAGCGGTACTGCAACGCAGATGTACGATCCCATGAGCATAAGCGCTACATTCCACCAACGGTTTTCGCACAGCGCCTTACTTTTTTTAAGTGATTCGGTAATACCACTGCCAAGTACAAAATATTGTGGTGCAAAAACAAACCACACATGAAACAGAATCGCCGGGATAACAAATAAAATAAAACCACCAAGCAAAATAAGATTAGTTAAAATTACCAGGCCAAGGTATCCAAGAAGTCGTGGGGCAGTTGCGCGCCACACCCCTTTAGCTGGCGTTTCAGGTTTGATAACGATTGCTTTAAAGGCAAACGTAAACCATAGGGCAAACAGTAATCCGATTAGGGTAATTACTGCACCGATTGCAATCCCTGCCCAAATTATCGCTTTGGACTGCTGAAGCATCCCAAGTGCAAATGAGCCAAAAAAAGTTGCAAATCCAAAAAAACAGACTGCAAAAATTGGGATAATCCACAAAATAAATTTGGACAAACTTTTGGAGCGGTTTTGATATTCTGCCCATGTGCTTTCTAAGAGAGAAATGAAACTTGGAAGTGATTGCATATATATTATTGTATCTCGAATGAAGGATTAGCCGCAAGTTTACGCCACGGCTGTTTGAATAAATTTCCAGTGCGCATCGCTGCCACCGCAATCATGGCTGCGTTGTCGGTGGTGTATTTTTTTTCAGGCAAAAGCAGTGTAATTTTTTCGCCCGCAAGTGCACGGGTTAATTCTGCACGCAGTAATTCGTTAGCCGCAACACCGCCACCAAGTAAAATTGTTTTTGGTTTAAATTCTTTTACTGCGCGCATTGTTTTTGCAACCAACACTTCTACGATTGCGGCTTCGTATGAAGCGCACGCATTAGCGCGCATCGTTGGTGTAATTTTTTCTTGCGCCAAAATCCAGGTGCGGCCCGCGGTTTTTAATCCCGCAAAACTAAAATCGTACGAGGGGTCTGTGAGCATGGGGCGGGGAAATGGCACTGAATTTTTCTTTCCACGTTTTGCGAGATCTGCAATTTCAGGGCCGGCCGGATATGATAATCCCAACAACTTTCCAAATTTATCAAATGCTTCGCCCGCCGCATCATCGCGGGTGGCACCGATTTTTTTTAAGTGTCGTGCGGATTTGCACCACACTAATTCAGTGTGGCCGCCAGACACAATTAATCCAAGCGCGGGAAATTCGGGCGCACCATGTTCAACGGTTGCGGAAAACAAATGTCCGATCATGTGGTTAACGCCGTATACCGGCACGCCCCATTCAGCGGCTAATAATTTTGCGGCAATCACGCCAACCCATAAGCTGGTTACCAAACCAGGGCCACATGTTACAGCAATTGCGTCGATGGGCGGTTTTTTCATGGACTTTGCGGCATCATATCCACACTGCGCAAATAATTCTTGGATCGTTGGAACAATGCTTTCGGCATGTGCACGCGCGGCAACTTCTGGCACCACGCCGCCAAAGCGACGGTGAATTGGAATTTGCGATGCGGTAACTTGTCCAAGCACTTTGGTATTTTGGCCACGCGCCACAACTAAAGCCGCGGAGGTGTCATCGCACGAAGTTTCGATGGCTAAAATTCTCATACTTCGTGACGGCTAATCATTTGATCAAAAATTTCGTGGGCTGACTTATGATCAAGTGCCACAGCTTTGATTGCTTGTAGTAATGGAAATTGTTTTGCTGCGTCGCCAAGCAAAATCAAAAGCGAATTAAGTGAATTTGCGCCTTCGCTTTTTGGATTTAATTCACCTGTTTTGACTAACGTGTCACCCGTGGCACGGTTGCGCGAAAGCGGAGAAAAGGCGCACGCAACTAAATCGCCCAAAACAGCGGGCCCTTCAGTGGTTTCTTGTTCGCCACCTAATTTTTCCATAACCAAATGCATTTCATGCGCCGCGCGCGAAAGTAGCCAACCTCTGCGATTTGCACTCCATTCTAATCCGTCGGCAATGCCAAGTGTTAGTACATACACATTTTTTAAAACACCAGAAAGTGCAACGCCGCGCACATCAGAACTTGCGGATAAAATAACATCTTGTGGGAGCATCCATGCAGATAAAATTTCAAACGCACGCGTTGAATTTGATGCGATAACACCCGCACTTCCACCGTTTGCTAAAATTTCTTCCGCAAGCATTGGTCCGCTCATTACACACCACGATGCGCGATCGCCGATTGTTTCGTCCAAAACCACATCCATTGTTTTGTTGGAATCTTTTTCAATGCCTTTTGCCATTGATACAATCACAGCAGATTTTTTCACAAGCGGTGCAATTTGCTCAAGTATCTCGCGGGTTACCCATGAATAAACGCACATGATGATAATGTCAGCTTCGGGAGCGCTTTCGGCGAGTGGACGCTGAACAGGGCAATTGGCCGTATCACTATCGCACAAATCAAAATCAGTTACATTTGCCTGTGAAAAAATGTGCGCCATGGCACGACCGATGCGGCCAGCGGCGCCAATGATTAAAACGTGTGGTTTTTGTGTTGCCTGTTCCATAGTGCGACTAGTGTAACACAGGATTTTTAAAAAAAATAGGGAGCTGGTCAGAGCTCCCGGGACACCTATTACTGTTGGTTAAACGCGGCTGACCCCGCGGTGATCCGGCGCTGTGTTCAGCAGACCGGAATCTAGGTTTGGGCACACTTGCCATTCACGCACTGGCCGATGCTGCCGGGGGCAGAAGCGCAGGGCGAACCGTCCACTTTGGTATCAGCCTGATGGACGCAGCCGAGCGTCGGATCGCAGAAGTCGGTGGTACACGGATTCTTGTCGTCGCAATTCGGCGGCACAGATCCCAGGCACTTTTTTTCGCTGCACATGTCCACCAAGGTGCACTGATTGCCATCGTTGCACGGAGCTTTGTTCGCCGGGTACATGCAAGCATTTACCGGGTCACACAGGTTGTCCGTGCACAGATTGTTGTCGTCGCAGAGCAGCGTGGCGCCCGAAACGCAGAAACCTGCCGCGCACTTGTCGCTGGTCGTGCAAACGCTGCCGTCATCACAGGGCGTGCCCTGCAGCTGATCGTGTTTGCAGGAGCCGTCCGAGTTGCAGCTGTCAGCGGTGCAGGGATTGCCATCGTCGCAGAGCCCTTCATCGGTCAGACCGTTGCAATCGTTGTCCTTATCGTCGCAGATCTCCGGCGACTTTTTGATGTCGCAGGCCGAAAGGCCCGCGGCTTCACACTGACGCGTGCCTTTGCACGTGCTTGGCGACGCCGCCTCGTAGCACGTGGTCTGCGGCTTCAGTTCCATGGCGCGCGGATTGCATTCGCACGTTTGGCCACCCTTGGGTACGCACTGCAGGAACGTCCCGGTATCATCCGAGAACTGGTTGCAAGCGTATCCCGCGGGGCAGTCTTTGGTGCTTTCGCATGAGACGCCGCAGAACATTCCTTCAGGGCCTTTGTCCAAGCAGCGGTTGCTTGAGCTCGAGTTGCTGTTGCACTCCGTGTTGTGTTCGCACGGATTGCACAGGAACGTGAACTTGGAGACGCAGAACTGCGTGATGTCGCCGCTGACATTGGAAACGGTCTGACAAGCAAACCCGAACGAGCAGTCTCCAACGCACGCCTCCGCGCACAGCTTGCCGTTCTGCGATTCCGCGCAGTAGCCGGAGTCGCAATCACTGTTCACACTGCAAGGCCAGTTCTTGGCGCCTGGCGTGACTTGATTTGCGATGTCGACGCTGTCGCTTGCGTTTGGCGTGTCCGGAGCAAAGTCCGAGGCATCGCCGAGCGTGGCGTCTTTGTTTGCATCGCCGCTCGCGTCAGCTGACGCGTCATCGGCGTGTGGGGCGGCGGTATCTCCGCAGCCCGTTGCCCCCACTAAAAGGAGGGCAAAGATAGCCGGAACAAGGAACTTCATGGATCCCCCCAGGGGTAATTCACGCGTGGATTCGCGTGATAAATCACTCTAGCAATAATGTCTGGTTTTGTCAATATAAAAAAACTCCCCGAACCGCGATACGAATGCGGTAGGGGGAGGACTTCCGGTAGGAAGAATTTGGTTACTTGCAGTTCGGGTCGAGCGTGTGGGAGCACGCGCCGTTGGCCGGATTGCAAATGTCCACGGTGCAGGTCACGTTGTCGTTGCACAAGTCCACGGCAACGGCTGCACAAATGCCACCTTTGCACGCGTCGCCGGAGCTGCACGCGTTGTTGTCCGTGCAGGCCGAGCCGTCAAGCTTGGCTTTGTTCACGCACGAACCATTGGTCGGATTGCACGAGTCGTCCGTGCACGAATTGCCGTCGTCGCAATTCGAAATTGTCTTGCCGCTGCATTTGCCAGCGCCATCGCACAGGTCCGGGCCCGTGCAGCCGTTGCCATCGTTGCACGTTGCGTTGACGGACAGCTTGTCGGCCTGGCAACCCAGGTCCGGCGAACACCAGTCCGTGGTGCACGGGTTGTTGTCGTTGCAGACCACACCCACGCCCACGCACGATTTGTTCGCGCACTTGTCATCCAGCGTGCAGCTGTTGCCATCCGTGCAGCTGATGGAATTGGCGTCGAAGATGCAGCCCGTGATTGGCGAACACGAGTCCGTGGTGCACGGGTTGTTGTCGTCGCACTTCTGCAAGTTGCTCGGCTGGCACTCTTTGGCCACGCACGTGTCGCCCACCGTGCACGAGTTGTTGTCGTCGCACGTGCCGTTGTTCGGCGTAAATGCGCAGCCGCCATTGCCCGTGCAGCTGTCGGAGGTGCAGACGTTACCGTCGTCACACACGAGCGGCTTGCCGCCTTTGCACACCCACGGCGCCACGGTGTCGCACAGGTCATTTTCCGTGCATAGATTACCGTCGTTGCACTGGGTCTCGGTGGACTTGGTGAACACACAGGTGCCGCTCGGCGATGAACACTTTTCCGCTGTGCAGACGTTGCCGTCGTTACAAACTTGGGGTGTACCCGATTTGCAGATACCGCTGTCGCACGTGTCGCCCACCGTGCATCCGTCGCCGTCATTGCACGGTCCGCCGGAAGAGTTGGTGCCGACACAGCCGCCAAAGGCTTCGACGCATTTGTCGATGGTGCAGAAGTTGCCGTCGTCGCATTTGATTTCGACGCCGAGGCATTTGCCACCAACACACGAGTCGTTGGTGCAGACCTTGCCATCGTCACATGGGCCATTGGTTGGCGTGTTTTCGCACGCGCCGCTGACCGGGTTGCACGAGTCGTTGGTGCAGATCTCGCCGTCGTCGCAGGTTTGCTTGGTGCCCGCGCAAAGGCCGAACTTAGTGCATTGATCGCCAACCGTACACACGTTGCCGTCGTCGCAGTCCGCGCCCTCTTGGAGGGGCTTGTGCAGGCAACCGGTCGTGATGTCGCAGCTGTCGATGGTGCACGCGATTCCGTCATCGCACAGCACGGCCTTCCCGACGACGCATTGGCCCGCGGTGCAGGTCCCTTTGTCGTAGCAGGCATTGCCGGCCATGCATTGGTCGCCGTCGTCCGCTTGATTCACCACGCAGTGACCAGCCGTGAGGTCGCAGGTAGCCTTGCGGCATTCTTTCTGCATTCCTTCGTACTGACACTCCGCGGCCGAACCGCACGGCGTTGGTGCATTGGGCAAGCCCACGTCGCTGCCGGTATCTCCGGAACCAGCATCGGTGGGGGTGATAGCACTGCTATCGCTCCCACATCCCATCGGCAACCACACGGCGCCGACGAGGGAAACTACCGCGATTAACAATCGCATGACGAACTCCTTTCTGGCCCCTCGGGCCGTGAAGAACAGAACACGAAGGAGAATTCCCGCGCGTAGTAATAGATATAACGTAATATGTCGATTTTGTCAAGGGCTTCGGCTACTTCGTGGTTATCAAAAAAATACCAAAAAATCACGGAATTATCTTGACATGGCGGTAATTTTACGGTATACCAGATTTGCCGAAAGGCAATTGGGGGGATTATGAAGAACGCTAAACTGTTTCTGGTGGTTTTCTGCCTGCTTAGTTGCGGTGCAATGCGCGTGCCAACCGTGGTTTCGTACCTGGAAGACAAGGGGTATGCTGGTGCGCCGGTGAGCGAAGAGCAAGATCTAATCGCGCGTGAATTTCAGCGTCGGTGCGGCGCGCGAGCGATCAGTGCCGAGCATCTGTTCCCGGCGGTGAATAACATGTACACACAAAGCAAGACCGCGGCTGAAACGGCGGCCATGGCATACGCGGACCAAAAGAATGCATGCCTGATTGGTGTGCGCTGGGCGCGGAAGGACCATGACGAGAAAATCGTCAAACATGAAGAGTGCGTGGCCGCGCAGGAGAAATTGTTGCGTGCGCGCCACACGCCCGAGGATGATATTGCGGCGTTGGTTGCGGCAAAGTGTTCACCCAAAGTCTTGCCGTATGTTGAGCCGTGGTGTGTCAAAGCGTTTGCGGCGCAAGATCCGGCGTGCGCTACGTGTCCACACACGCAGCAAAAGCAAAAGGATTTTGAAACGTGCGCCTACAATTTGCAGCGCGAGGCGCTCGAGCGTAAATGCACGCCGATCGACGGCTATGATTTGTTCGATCACTGTGGCAAAGCGCCGATCATTCGCGTGGAAGATTTCGCGATTCCGAGCAAAGCGCCGTGAATCGCTTGCAGGCCAACTCACCAAACTTGTTTGCGCGACGCGCAGGCAGGGGTGGTGATTTTTTATTTGATTTGATATGCTGCGTGCACTATGAACATTATTTTTCTTGATACCGAAACAACTGATTTGGATCCCGCACGCCGCCTCGTACAACTTGCCTACAAAAATCCGCAAACGGGCAAAATAGTTAATGAATTTTACAAACCACCATCACCAATTTCAATTTCTGCAATGGCCGTGCATCATATTACCAACGAAATGGTTGCGGATAAGCCAAAGTTTGAGGCTGCACCGCACGCCGCAGAAATCACAGAGAATATTATTGTGGCGCATAACGCACCATTTGATTTGGAAGTTTTAAAAAATGAAGGAATGGAGCCGGGCCAGCATATTGATACACTCCGCGTTGCACGCCATGTAATTTCTGCAGAGCAATATAATTTGCAGTACCTGCGTTATTTGCTCGGCCTTGATGTTGCTGGTGCGGCGCACGATGCGCTCGGTGATGTTTTGGTTTTGGAAGCGTTATTTGGCGCGCTTAAAAAAACAGTTGCAGAAAAATTTGCACTCACCACCGACGAAGCGGTTTTAGAAAAAATGTTGGAGCTTACACGCACACCCGCGCTCCTTACGCACATGAACTTTGGAAAATATCGCGGCAAAACTTTTGAAGAGGTTGCGGCAACAGATAAAAGTTATCTGCAATGGCTGCAGGGAAGTGAAATGCAAAAACCGCCCGCAGAGCAAAATGAAGAGTTGGTGTTTACTCTGAAAAAATATTGCTAATAAAAAAACCGCCCAATCGGGCGGTTTTTAAATCCTACGAGCGATTTAGAGTACTGCGTCCTTAGCAGCCTTTGCAACGCGGAACTTAACTACTGTTTTTGCAGCAATTTTTATGGTTTCGCCAGTTGCTGGGTTGCGGCCTTCACGAGCCTTGCGGTGTACCTTAACCAATTTACCAAGACCTACCACAGCGAATTCGCCGTTTTTCTTTACTTCTTTGTATGCAAGTTCTGCCATGGCGGTAAGGAAGCCATTAACGTCTTTCTTGCTCATGCCTGTGGTAGTTGCCAATGAATCTACAATGGCTGACTTTGTCATTTTGCTCATAAAATTAGTTAACAAATGAATGATTGCAAGAATAATAGCACATATGCTGGCGTTTTGGCTACTGTGGATTAAATTTTGATTGACGCTCCTGAGTGCGGAGGGTAAGATATATGTACGATTAGTGATAATTTCATACTATGGATTTCGAAAAGCAAGATTTAAATACGATAGATGTAGATGCTGAAAGAATTAAACTCGTTGATGAGCAGATTAGATTAGAACAGGCAGGCAAGGCTTATCAAGATGAAGCTGGGGCAGAAAATACCGCTGGTAAAATTATGCGCCTCAAGCGGGCCATCTTGACTAATGAGGGATATTATAGACGTGTAATGGATGATGCGATTCAGCTTGCCAAAAAAGGAAAGGCTGACAATCTTTTAGTATCTGAAGCCGAAGAGGTTGTTAAAAGAATTGATCGTTTTAAAGAAGAACTTACCGAAGCCGAAGCAAGATTGGTACAAGAAAATGCGATGAGAATTGATCATCTTCCTAATAGAGATATGGCAGATCCATTTCCTTTTAGAGACAGAATGAGTGATTGAAAAAACGTATATACGCCAAGCTGTTTTTTATTAGCCAAATCCATGCTAATATATTAGCATATGTGTTTTTCTGCAACCGCAAGTTTTACCGCCGCCGCTGTTCTCACGGTAGTTGGTGCTGCAACAATTCATAAAACTAAAAATAAAAATGCGTTGCCGCTTGCGTGCATTTCATTTCTTTTTGCAATTCAGCAATTTATAGAAGGATGGCTCTGGTTGTCACTCGGGCACGCGCCACAATTTACATTACCACTTACATTTGGATTTTTATTTTTTGCATTTTTATTTTGGCCAATATTTGTTCCGTTTGCTGCGCGATCGATTGAACCAAGTAAGGTACGTCGTCAAATCATGACGGTCATGTGTTATGTGGGGGCGGCTATTGGCGCAACACTATACATTGGCTTTTTGCGCAATCCGCAAGCCGCGGTTATTATCAATCACTGTGTATTTTATAAAGCAAATGAAATTACGCATCCGATGCCGCTCAGTTATGCGTATCTTATCGTGACAATTGCTCCCGGATTATTATCTAGTTATCGAGCCTTTAAAGTTTTTTCGATGCTTGCATTAGTTACTGCCGCGGTTGCGTGGATTGTATACACCAAAGATTTTACGTCGGTGTGGTGTTTTTATGCGGCACTCGTGAGTGTGGTTTTATATTTTTACGCGGATAAAAAATGGTATTAAAAACAAAACATCCCCCGCAAAAGCGGAGGATATTTTGGTAGTCCCAAGGGGAATCGGTTTTGTGGCGTGAAGCCGCAAAACCCGGGGCAGTCGAAATTGCCATCGGCAATTTCTTTGTGCCCGTTCGATTCCCCAAATTGTAAGACTATAAAAATACACCACCCTTGCGGATGGCGTATTTTTATAGTCCCAAGGGGAATCGAACCCCTATTCCCACATTGAAAGCGTGGTGTCCTAACCGTTAGACGATGAGACCTGATTTTGTGCAACTCTAATTGCGTATAAAAAATTGCGGGTGTAGAATACCACGTAGTTATAGAAACGTCAAACATGATTCGCTATGGGTTTTTGGGACAAAATTAAACGGCCGTGGTCGCAGGCGATAACGCCGTTGCCACCACACGATGAACCATCAGAAAAAAAACCTACGATACCACAGCGACCAGGTCTTTTGCAGGCAGTTGGTGATCATCCCGCAATTGAACCAAAACCAGGTTTTGACAATGAATTGTGTGAACATGGGAACCCTCGTGGCGGCAGTTGTCGGAAATGTCGCATTCAAGCGCTTGATAGCCGGGCGCACACCATTCAAACAATTCAGGCTATGGACGTTGCAAAACAGCTTTGGGACAATTATGGTTTGCGTGCATTTACAAACGGCTTGCAGCCTCATCAAAAAAGTCTGTATGAAGACGTGGCACAACGCAACGTTCATGATGGCACCGGGGAGCGTTTTTGCGCGCTACATCGTATGCCAGCGGATTTGTGCGCAAGATGTCCAAACGAGATTCGCCAGACGGCAAAAGTATTGGTCACTAAATTTCAAACTGACATTGTTGAGGTTATCAGAAAAAATGGTCTTGATTTGGAAGGCTCGGAATATGAAGCCCAAATTCACACACCCTCCGAAGAGCTTTTTGAAAGACTTCAAAAATTGCACGACACTTTATTTGTACTACTTAGAAAATAAACTATGAATGCTATCCAAAAACAAAAAATGTATCGTGCAATGTGCGTGGTTGCTGGCCTTGGAATCGTCGCGGCTGGTTATGCAATGTATGCGCATTTTGCAACGGGCGGATCATTCTGCAACATTAACGCACAATTTAATTGTGACATTGTTAACCGTGGCATCTATTCAGAATTATTTGGCGTGCCCGTTGCTTTTTTTGGATTACTTTCATACGTAGCAATTTTACTTTTTTGTATCGAACAATTTCGCGATCATCGCCGAAAAATTAAATTACTCCTTGCTGCGCTTATTGGTGTTGCGGTTGGATTCAGCGCGCACCTCGCGTGGATTAGCCATGTGCTGCTTAACACATGGTGTATTGTGTGCCTAACTTCATACGCACTCACCGCGATTTTAGCAATTTTGTTTGCCCTAGCCGAAATATAATATGAAAAAGTTTTTTGTCGCTGCAACAATTTTATTTTTTATTGGTGCGGGTTGTAGTTCTGCAAAACCGCTCGACACAACTAAACCAACCGTGGTAACAACTATTATTCCGCTTACCGTTGTTGCCGAAAATTTACTTGGAGACAAAGCAAACGTGCAATCAATCTTGCCACCAGGTGCAGAGCCTCATGAAGTAACATTATCACCGCGCGAACTGGTAATACTTTCACATGCGGATATTATTTTGGTGTGGGGCATGGGGCTCGACACGTGGGCCGTGCGTGGTGCCCAGGCCGCGGCGCCAAATGCAAAAATTATTTCGGTCGCTGATTTACTCGGCATGACGGATAAAGATAATCCGCACGTATGGTTGTCGCCAAAAAAAATGATTGGCATTACCCAAAAACTTTCTGAAGCGCTTGCGATTGCATTTCCGCAAAATGCCCAGGCAATCCAAGCAAATTCGGCGACATATCAAAACACGCTCACGGAATTAGATTCACAATTTAAAACACTCGCTGAATTGCCACATCATAATATTGTAACGTTGCACGATGCGTTTGAATATTTGGCCGCGGATTACGGTTTGCATATTTCGGGCACGGTGCAGCAGTTGCCAGAAGACACACCAACGCCACAAGCGGTTGCTGCGGTTGAAAAGGTGCTGAATAATTTAGGCGGCGATGCAGCGCTTCTTGGTGAAAGTGGTATGTCGCAGTCGCTTGCTGCGGCCATTGCTGCGGATACACACCATGTGGTATACACCGTTAACACCTTGGAAGTCGGCACCGCTGAGCCGACCGCTTATCAAACAGTTATGCAAACTAATTTGTCTGTTTTGCAAAGCGCCTTAAAATAGAATATACTTGGGGCCACTATGGCCGACGGTTTTGAATTTCAACATGAAATGTCTCACGAAGAACTTTTGAACGACGCGCGCGAAGGCGAGCTGCCGGTTGATGTTGCGGAAACAAAAACTGATTTGATTATTTTGGCGCCAGTTGCGGGTGCAGATCCAACGGATATTTCCATTTCGTTTCATGGTGATGTGCTCACAATACGGGGAACACGTACACCAGAAGTCATGCTCACTCCAGAGCAATATTTCATGGAAGAATGTTTTTGGGGGCCATTTTCGCGCAGCATTATTTTGCCAACCGAAGTGCACGCAGACGAAGCAAAAGCAACTTTTCGCAACGGTTTACTCACCATCCGTATTCCAAAACAAACCAAAACAGAACACATCCCAATAATGATCATCGAAGAAGAATAATATGACGCGTGGCACAAAAATTGGATTAGCACTAGGTGGAGCGGTTTTTATAGCCGCTGCTTTTGGTGTTGGTGCGATTTTTGCAAAAGCATATACGCTCAATTTATTTCCCGCAGGTTTTACCATTGGTCCGGTTGCTGTTGGCGGAATGACACAGGCCCAAGCCCTGCAGGCAGTTACGGTGCGCATTGATAAAATTACGCGTGAAGGTATAACGGTTGCGGTGCCTGGAAAAGGCGTTCACACGCTGCCACTTGATACGCAAAACGATGAGCTTTTTGTATTGTCCGCAAAAGATTCCGTCGATGATGCAGCTTTAAAAGCTGCAAATTTGGATACGCTCGCGCGCCTGCGTGGGGCAGTCGGATTGGAAACACCAGCGCATGTACCGCTTGCGCATTCAGGAGCTGCACATAATGTAGACGTCATTGCCACGGCAATCACCGCTTGGAAAGTTTCCGACCAGGGTCCGCAAAATGCTCGTTTTGAATTTGACGCAAGTAGTCATGCGGTACATGTGGTGCCAGGTAGCGCGGGGCAAAGTATTAACGCTGCCGATTTAACAAATGCAATTTCTGACGCACTTTTGGAAGGCAAAAATTCAGTGACCGCAAAAATTACTGAAACAGAACCTTTGGTAACAACCGCGGCAGCTGAAAACTTAATTGATACGGCGAATAATTTTATTTCAAATTTAAAAAATCTGAATTTACAAATTGCGGGCAAACCAGTTGCAATTACTCCGGTGGCAATTATTCCAGCGGTGCAACCAATTACGGTGCAGGGAAATGTTATGGTTGGTATTGACGGAGACATTTTGAAAAATACACTTCATGCAGCGCTCAGCGGATTTGAACAGTCGGGAAAAAATGCACGCTTTGTATATGCTGATAAAAAAGTGACTCAATTTCAACCAGAAATTATGGGCCGCGTTATTGATTGGGCAGGGACCGCGGGAAATATTTTTAATGCAGCGCAAGCGGGTTCAGATTCTGCGGATGTTGCGGTTAAAGAAACAGCGCCCGCAATCACGCTCGACAGTTTAAATACCTTGGGCATCAAAGAAGAAATTGGTTTTGGCACCTCAGATTATTCCGGATCAACACCGGCACGTTTGGTGAATATAAAAACCGGCATGGCAAAAGTTGAAGGTACCTTGGTTGCGCCGGGCGATACGTTTTCACTCATTAAGGCACTTCTTCCAATCGATGCCACTGGCGGATATGTGCAGGAATTGGTAATCAAAGATGATAAAACGCAGCCAGAATTTGGCGGCGGCCTCTGTCAAATTGGCACAACCACTTTTCGCGCGGCCATGGGCGCGGGGTTGCCGGTGGTCGAGCGTCACAATCATTCGTATCAAGTGCATTATTATTTTGAAAATGGAGTATCAGGTACTGACGCAACTATCTATGATCCAAAACCAGATTTTCGTTTCACCAACGATACTGGTCATTGGGTTATGATGCATACGGAATTTTTGCCAAAAAATATTTTGCGGTTTTCAATTTGGGGAACAAAAGATGGGCGAACCGCATCTCGTACGATTCCAATAACATTAGCAACAAAAGATCCGCCACCAAAAAAACTTATTGAAACGACTACTTTGCCCGTGGGCAAAAAAAAATGTACCGAGTTAGCACATGAGGGCGCATCAACCATTTTTTCGTATTCGGTTACTTATCCAAATGGAACACTTAAAAAAGTTGATTTTCCAAGCTTCTATAAACCTTGGGGCGAAGTTTGTTTGATTGGGGTAGCCGCAACTTCAACGCCAATTGTGGCGCCGGTGGTTTTGTCCCCTGATGCAGCGGGTGTGGCAGGGAACTAATTTTTAGCTAAAAATAGGGCGAATATTTATCCACTTGACAAAGAACCCGCTATAGGGTATATTTCACCGTCCGAGAGGTCACCAGATGACCCGAGACAAAGTTTGTGCTTAGTAACTCGCGCTCACGACAAGCATGGAGATTTTTCCCGAAGGGGCATTCGGGCTTTATTGCTCGAATCCATCTCGGAAAAATCTTCTTGAGCGCGAATTTCTACGTATAAAGTTTTGAAAGATCCAGAGCAATCTGGGTCTTTTTGTTTTCCTCGAAGGGGTCGCGTCGATTTCCCCGGCGGGAAATCACGCTCGACCTCGGCATGGCTCGCCGCGCATGCTGCGCGGCACCGGCCCGCCATGCCTGCGGATGACCCCTTCGTGAAAAACAAAAAGACCTGGGCAAGCCCAGGCTTTTCAAATAGTTTGAAATTCTTGCCTCGAATTATTTTGTGATTACTTTGTCAATTAATCCGTACGCTGCGGCGTCGGTGGCGGATAGGTAATAATCACGGTCAGTATCGCGTTCGATTTTTTCGAAGGACTGCTTGGTGTTTGCTGCCAAAATTTCGTTCAAACGGTTTTTTGTTTTCAAAATATGCTCGGTGCGAATTTTGATGTCCGATGCTTGGCCCTCGGAGCCGCCTAAAACTTGGTGAATCATGACTTCAGCGTTTGGCAGCGCAAAGCGTTTGCCTGGCGCGCCGCTTGAAAGTAAAACTGCGCCCATGGAAGCGGCCATGCCGATACAAATGGTTGAAATATCTGGCGCCACAAAATTCATGGTGTCAAAAATCGCGAGACCTGCAGAAACGGAACCACCAGGTGAGTTGATATACAATTTAATATCTTTTGATTTGTCTTGGCTTTCTAAAAATAACAATTGCGCAATCACGGAATTTGCAACATCGTCATTAATTTCGGTGCCCAAAAAAATAATGCGATCTTTTAAAAGGCGAGAATAAATATCGTAGGCACGTTCGCCGTTCGTTGTTTTTTCAATTACCGTTGGGATCATGAATGTAGAATTGGAAGACATAGATATGATTAGATTACATCGGCGGATAGTTTTTGTCCATCAAGGACCGTCCGGAGGCGCGGCGGGCCGGTGTCTTGGCGCAGCCAAGACGAGCCCGCGCCGAGGTTGAGCGCAGTTTGCCGCAGGGCAAACTGACACGCGTCCTTGAGGGGTAAAAATTATTCAGTGACGATTATCCAATCACCACCCTTCATTTCAAGTTTTCCTTTTACAGAAAACCCTGACGCTTTCTTGTGTCCGCCGCCACCAAACTGTGCGGCCATCTCGGACACATCAACGCCTTCATGCGTGGTGCGCAAACTTCCTTTTACAAATCCATCTTGCGTTTCCTTGAGCACCATAATAATTTTTGCCTCGCCAAGCGCAACCATAAAATTTGAAACGCCCTCAACATCATTATCGGAAACTTTAAGACCTGCCATGTCGGCGCGCGTAATTACGGTATAGGCTAAATCCATTTCCGGCTTAATAATTAATCGAGACAACGCGGTGCCCCATAATTTTAATCCGTCGGTTGTTTTGTTGCGATACGTGTAACCCAAAATTGCCGCGTAATTGCCACCCGCGCGCACCAGCATGGCGCCTGCGGCAAGGGCTGTTTCTGTTGTTGCGGGATTAGAAAAATTCCCCGTGTCCGTCATGAGGCCCGCGAGCAGTGATGTTGCAATTGGTGCGGTAATTTTGCCGCCAACAATTCCAAAATAATTATATAAAACTTCTGTGGTACTTGCTGCGGCAGTATCGACAAAATTATAAATGCCAAATTTTTTGTTGGTAAAATGATGATCAAAATTTATAATTGTTGGACGTGTGCGAAGGAGCTGCATTGCATCGGCAGCACCCGCAAAAATAATATCGCCAGCATCAAAAAAACAAACCGTATCAAATTGCTCGCGCTCCCAAATCGCCGGGTCACTTTTTAGCTCGTGTGCGTTTGGCAAAAATTGCAGTGCTACACTTGCGGCAGTTTTACACCACAACGTTGCCTGCACATTATTGGCGCGCAAATATTCCAAAAAAGCAGTGGCCGCGCCCAGCGTATCACCATCAGGGTTTTTGTGCGGAACCACAACAACACGCTTGGCATGCGTGGTCAAATGCGCGTGAATTTGATGAGCCAGTTGCTGCATAGAGAATAGAGTATCTTACCCGGCAAGCGGCGGGCTGTCAATGCTACCTTGACTTGGCGGCTCTTTTGTGATACAAATATGCGCGTGACAAGTTCACAAGGAGGAAAATCGATGCGTGAATTTTTGAATCTCGGAATTGCCTTTGGCGGTGCCGGTTTGGGTGTGCCGTGCGGCGGACCCATGGCGGTGCTCAGTTTGCCACCGGACACGATGCTCGCCCTGAAGTGGGCCTGCTACCTCATTCGGCGGCTGCGGGTGTATACCGACGCTGATGAACGCGTGCGGTGGCGGCTGCGAAGTGAATCGGCGGTGAGCAATCTCGCGCTGACGGAAGTCAAGCTCGACGGCCTCATGACCGCAATCCACCCGAAGGATGTGGTCAAAGTTGAGGTGCTGTTCGGCATGCACGGCCGGATTCAGGTGAAGATGATGCCGACCCTGCACGGATTTCCCGTTGCCGTGACATTCACGGACGACGAGCTCCTGGACAGCGGTAATCTTGAGGAAGATCTGAAAGGAGATCATCGCAACCTCATGATCGGTCCGGCGACGATGACCGCATTGGCCCCAGAACAACTCCCAGGCGGCGAAAGCGAGGTCAACTGGCGCAACCTGTTCGCGGTGCTCGGCGCGTCCGGGACCATTCCGCTGCCGGACGCCAAACGTCTCGCGGCGCTCGACAAGGAGTTTGACCCCGAGAAGCCATAGTCGCGCGAACCGCGAAAAAAGCACCATGTGCACGCAGCCCTCCAGAACCCTGGATGTGGCTGTGTTTTTTTATTTAGTCATGGCACGGAGTTCTGCAATTCGCTCTTCGATCGGTGGATGCGTTGAAAATAATCCTGAGATCTTTTTTCCCACGCGGCGATATGGCGAATCAAAAAATAAATGTGCGGTGGCAGAATTGGCCCGCGCCATTGGTTGGTTATGTGCTTCAATTTTTTCAAGTGCGCGTGCCAAACCTTCGGGGTAACGTGTAAGCAGCGCGCCGGATGCATCAGCTAAATATTCACGCTTGCGAGAAATTGCAAGTTGAATGAGTTGCGCAATGAGCGGCGACAGTAAAATAAAAATCAAGCCAATAATTGCGAGCACACCACCGCCATCATTGTTGCTGCGGCGACGACCGCCACCAAAGCGCGCCATCTGCGCGAGCAGGGCAATCGCACCTACCAAAACAACGACCAATGTCATCACACGTACATCGTAATTCATGATGTGCGAGACTTCGTGTGCAATCACGCCTTCTAATTCTTCGTTTTCCAAATTTTGAATTGCGCCCGTGGTGATGGCGATTGATGCATGCAACGGATCGCGGCCACAGGCAAACGCGTTGATCGCCGGATCTTCGATGATATACACTTTTGGCACGGGTTTTAAACCGGCTGCAATACAAACATTTTCAACTAAGCGATAGGCGTACGGATTTTCTTCTTTGGTAATGGCGCGTGCACCGCTTGCGGTTAGCGCAACTTTATCGCCGCTGTAATAACTAAACAGTGACATGGCAACGGAAATAATAATTGCAATGCCAACGGTGGTAGTTGGATCGGACCCGCTCCACGCGCTCCACGCATAACCAACTGCAATTAAAAATACACCAAACACCGCAATCAAAATTGCGGTGCGGCGTTTGTTCGCATCAATCTGCGAATACATCTGCATACTAGAATTTCACCTGCACGTTTTCGCGTTCGCCTGCGGCTGCTTCAAAAAAATCGCGTGGAGTGAAATGAAACAAACCGGCGATTATGCTGGTTGGAAATGTTTGGAGTGAGGTATTGAATTCACGTGTGTTGCCATTGTAAAAACGGCGAGCAGCTTGAATTTTATTTTCGGTGTCAGCAAGTTCATCTTGTAAGCGCAAAAAATTGGTGTTTGCTTTTAAGTCTGGGTAACTTTCTGACAATGCAAAAATGGATTTCAACGTACTCGACAAATTATTTTCTGCGGCCAATTTTGTTTGCATGTCGCTGCCCGCATTCATTGCGGCGTTGCGTGCGGCAATTACTTTTTCCAACGTGCCTTGTTCGTGTGCGGCGTAGCCTTTTACAGTTTCAACCAAATTTGGAATCAAATCGTAGCGACGTTTTAATTGTACGTCGATGTCTGACCAACTTTCGGCAACGCGATTGCGGCCCGTGACTAAACCGTTGTAGGCCATGATAACCCACAAAACGATTACAATAACGACGATCAGAAAAATAATGCTTGGTGTCATATTATAAAGTTAAGTATAGGTAATATAGCACCGCGGTGTGGCGCGTCAAGTCGTATTGACTGTTTGCCCATTTTGTGGCAGGCTGTGGCAAGCGCATTTTGCGCTCGCGAGGCGGTGAGTTCCATGTTTCCACAAATCGAAAAGAAATATCTGGCGGCGGATCATAAGTACTTTCAAGGTAACGGTTTTCGGAGGCCAGTCGTGTATGGTGCTGGCATTGTCCTTATCCTCTGTCTGTTGTTCAGCGGAACTACGGTTAATTCAACCATTTGGGGCGTTCTTGCCATCGCACTTGGCATGTGGGTGCTGAACGGGCACTACCGCGAAAGCAACTTTTGCAAGCACCTGCTGGTGGTGTGGGGCGCGCAGGGCATGGAGTGCTACCAGATCAGCGCGAAGCAGATCGACAAGCTCTGGGATTTTCTGAATGAGACGAATGATCATTCGCTGTACGTTTTCGTCGTGAACATGGGGTGGGGTACGATTGTGCAGCCTCATCGCGCGCAGCCGTGGACAGCTGTTGGCCGGACGCCACTGGTCTCCAAGTACACGCGCATGAGCGTGTGGCTGCATCCAGACGGCGGCTACTACCTGCGGATCAAAGATCGCGTGAACGACAATGCCAATCGCGTGTCCAGCGCGACGAACTTTGTTCGTCAGCTGTTCGTACTCGGCGAGTGGTACATGGAAAGCCATGGTCAGCTCATCGGCTCACGTTTCATGGCCAAGATGGTTCGTGATCCGAACGCGTTGATCGTGGACAACCTCATCAGCCGCCAGCAGAATTTGCTGCTGGCGCTCGATGGCCAGAAGCGGGACGCGTTCACCGCGATGTGGAGCTGCGTGGAGTCATGTAACATCCTGGTAAAACGGCTTGAAGCAATGCCCATGACTGCTGATACGCCAGAGTTAGCCCAGTTGCGCTGCGACGCGCACGAAACGCTACTCCGGACACTGTCCGTGGCGGTATTGAAACTGTCCAAGCTGGACCGCGAAAGTCTATTCGACGAGTTCTTGCCGCGGGATGCGCCGACCCTGGATCTGCTGCGTGAAAAGGTGGTCTTCTTGGAGGGTCGCGCCAAGTCCTTGAAAAGGGCGGCTGGACGGCACAACCAACCGCGTCCGCCGCGCCACAAGCGCTAGGCGCAACCTGCAATCGTTCGTTCGGCCCCATTCACTTCCGGGCCGGGCGAACGATTTTTTATTTTAAATCGACACGGTTCCAAAAAAGGAATCTGCCGCCCACACATTTGACTTTTTAGTAGTTTTCTACTAAAATTGCGTTATTCTAAATCTCTTCCCATGAACGTCTCCGAACTTTCACGCCGCCTGCGTGTATCAATCAAAGAACTTTACGAAGTACTCCCTAACTACGGGTACGATATTGGGCGTCGTGCGGTTAAAGTTGACGATAAAATCGCAGACAGCATTATTCGCGATTGGCGCCGCATGTACGCTGATTGGAAAGAAAAGCAGCGTCGTGCAATCGACCAAAAGCGCATCGACGAAAAAGAAGCTCGCAAGGCCGAAGGGAAGTCGGTTACCTTGCCAGCAGTCATTACCGTGCGTGATTTTGCGTCTGCACTTCAGTTGCCAGTGACCGCTGTTATTTCAGAGCTCATGAAGAACGGTATTTTGGCGTCACTTAACGAACGTATCGACCGCGATACTGCAACCGTTATTGCTGAAGACTTAGGTTTTGCGGTTACCGCCGAAGGCGAGGCTGCACCAGAAGCAGAAGTTTCAACTTCACAAGTTGTTGAAATGCAAGCGTCACTCGACGCTGACACCAAAGAATCTTTGGAGCCCCGCGCGCCAGTTATTGTTATCATGGGTCACGTTGATCATGGTAAAACAAAATTGCTCGACACCATTCGTACCACTAACGTGATCGCAACCGAAGCCGGTGGTATTACGCAGCATATTGGTGCGTACCAGGTGATCAAAAATAATCGCCCCATTACATTTATCGATACGCCAGGTCACGAAGCGTTCACGGTTATGCGTTCTCGTGGTGCACGTATCGCAGATATTGCGGTGCTTGTGGTTGCAGCGGACGACGGCGTCATGCCTCAAACCGTTGAAGCAATTAAAATTATTCATGCAGCAAAATTGCCAATGGTAGTTGCGCTCAACAAAATGGATAAAGAAGGTATCAATTTGGAAAAAGTAAAAACAGAACTCGCGAACAACGGTGTTCAAATTGAAGAATGGAGCGGTAATGTGCCACTCGTGCCAATTTCTGCAAAGACCGGCATGGGCGTGGACAAACTTTTGGAAACTTTATTATTGGTTGCCGATGTTGACGCAGACAAAATCCGCGCCAACCCAAATCGCCCTGCAATTGGTACGGTTATCGAATCGCACGTGGACAAAGGCGAAGGCCCTGTTGCAACTATTTTGGTGCAAGGTGGCACGCTTCATCGTGGCGACGAACTTGCAGTTAATGGCCAGCTCTACGGTTCAGTTCGCGCCATGAAAAATCATTTGGGCGAATTCGTTGAAGATGCAAAACCATCAATGCCGGTTAAAATTTTAGGTTTCAAATTTGCGCCAGAAGTTGGTGATATTTTGGATGTGTCCAAAGCAGCAACCGCGGAAAAAGTTAAAAAATCTCGTGCGTCAGGTATTTTGGCACCGATCATTGGTGCAACGCAATCTGCCGAAGACGTTGAATCTGGCGAAGAAACAAAACAGAAAATTTGGCTTAACGTTTTTGTTAAAGCTGATGTGCTCGGTTCTTTGGAGGCAATCATGCAATCATTGGAAAAATATCAGACCGAAGAAGTTGGTGTTAAAGTGGTTGGCAAAGGCCTTGGTAATTTCACCGAAGCTGAAGTTGCGCGCGCCGAATCTCAGCATGCACTTTTGTTCGGTTTTCATGTGCAACCAATTCCGGGTGCCGCAGAACTTGCGCGTAACAAAAAAATCGAGGTACACTTATTTAAGGTCATTTACGACTTGTTGAACTTTGTTGAAGTTCGTCTCAACGAAATGATTCCTGCAGAAGTTATTGTTACCGAATACGGTACCTTCAAAGCGCTCGCGATTTTCCGCACGGACAAAAAAGTTCAGGTGGTTGGTGGTCGCGTTGACCAGGGCAAAGTGCCAAGCGGTTCATTGGTGCGTGTATATCGCAACCGTGAATATATCGCTGATGGTAAAATCGTTTCAACTCAAATGGGTAAAACGCAAGTTAAAGAAATTCCAGCGGGCCACGAATGTGGTATCAAATACGAAGGCAAAGAACCACTCGTGGAAGGCGATGTGCTTGAGGCGTACATGAAAGAAGAGCGCAAACGCAAAGTTACGTTTAACAAATAATAAAATTAATTTTAGTTTCTATGGAACTCGAATTCACTGATGCAAAATTTGACGCAGACGTATTGCAGAGCGCAGAACCTGTTTTGGTTGATTTTTGGGCACCATGGTGTGGCCCTTGCCGCATGATGGGTCCGGTTGTAGAAAATTTTGCCCACGAAATGGAAGGCAAGCCAGTTAAAATTGGCAAAATGAACGTGGACGAAAATCCAGACACCGCAGCAAAATATAACATCATGAGCATTCCAACGCTCATCGTTTTCAAGGGTGGCGTGGCAGTAAAAACCGCATCGGGCGTACAAACCATCGATCAGCTTAAAGCGCTTTTGGCATAATTTTAAAATCAAAGGGATTGACAAAAACAGGGTGCGCGAGTACTCTGTTTTTGATTGCGCGGAATGATTCGCTTAAAGCAATCTGGAGGGTAGGATGCCAAAGTTTAGTCTTGAAAGAGTTCAGCATGTGACGGATGGTTTCTGGCGCTTTTTGGGCGGTAACGTGCCGGACGTGGTGATTGTGCTTGGGTCAGGCCTTTCGGGCGTGACGGGCATGGTCCAGAACGCGTCGACCGCGAGTTATCGGTCACTTCGACTCGAGGTGCCGAAAGCAGAAGGGCACGAGGGCGTTGCGTATTTCGGCCACGTCGGCGAAAAAAGCGTTCTCGTTCTGTCCGGCCGCGTGCACTGCTACGAAGGCGTGAACATTCATACGATCGTCGCTTCGCTGCGCGCGCTGGTGCGGATCGGCGTGAAGAACTTCATCTTGACTTCGGCGGTCGGGTCGCTTTCGCGCCTGTACGAGCCGGGCAAGGTGGTGCTTGTCGGCAACCACATTTCGCTTTTCATGGAGCGGGACGACAATCCGCTCATGGGGCGGTGGCTGCACGAGTCGGGGCTTGGTCCGCGGTTGCGGTTTACGTCCATGGAGGGCGCGTATCACGGCAAGGCGTTCAACTTCGTTTCGAGCGGCATTAGCGGCGACGTCGAATTTTTTCCCTGGCTCATCGCGCCGCGCCAAGGACTCACGCTGGCGTTTGCTCGCGGCCCGCAGTACGAAACGGCTGCCGAGGCTGAATTGCTGGCCAAACTTGGTGCGCATGTCGTTGGCATGTCCGTGGTGCCTGAAGTGATGGCGATTCAGCACATGGCGCTCGGCATTTCGGACGTTGAACAGCGGCCGAGCGTCAGCGCGCTCTCGTTCATCACCAACTACTCGGGGGCGGGAAGCAATAGCCACGAAGAAGTGATGGATGCGGGCCCGCTCGGTGCTGCGCGGCTCACCGAGGTTTTGCATCGCGTGATCACGCAGCTGTAGCAACTTTTGCAGCTACGCGGAGTCAAAAGGCGGTACGTTTTCCAACGTGCCGCTGATTTTTTTTAAATAAGGTTATACACACGCTGCAGAAAGATCGAAAAAAGGCTATAATAAGATTGCTTTGTCGCGTATGCATTTTGGTTTTTTACAGCGCACAGCCGAGAACTCAAAAGAAAAAGTTTGGTACACAATTTTTCTTTCGTATGTCGCGATAATCGGGGCACTTTTTGTAGTTTTTAAAGTACATGCAACGCCAGTGATTACGGTATGTGCGAGTGGTTGTGATTACACCAATATTACAAGCGCAGTGACTGATGCCACGCTTTCTAGCGGTGGTACTGTAACCGTTCAAGCAACCTATGATCCGACAGGTGAGCCCTCATACCCAGCAGCCGTGATTACACCATCATATACAAGCACAATAATTGATTGTCAAAATAGTGGCGCGTATCTTGGGGTGACCGATGGAACTGCAACCACGACTTTCAATTTGATTGGAAGTAATTCGATAACTAATTGCAATGCGCGGCACGTAAATATACAAACACTGGGCACTGGTGTTACGGGGATTGCCATAACTGGAAATACGTTTGACGCTGCGGCATGGTCATCGGTTTCACTTGCTGAAATGGTTAATCCTGTTTTTCAAAATAATACCGGGAAAGTATCGATAAGTTTGAGCTCTAATTCAGGCGCTAGTGCGGTAAATCCACTTCTTGACGGAAACTCGTTAGTGGGATCAAATAATTTTTCGTCAATTATTTCGACGTTATTTGGTGCTTCAGGGCTAGTGGCGCCAACGAATGCGACAATGACAAATAATACGTTTACGATTACAAATTTTGATGGAAATTGGTGGAGCTACAATAACGGCGATTTAGATTTTGAACGAAATACGGTTACGTTTACTGGAACACAATCAATTAATAATCCACAAATGAGTTTTTGTGGCGGAACTTTTAACGTGAGTTACAATTATTTTTCTTTTGCCTATGATGTGGCGACACCATACGAACATTTACAATTTGGGTGGAATTGTACGGGGGTGACAAATGATTATCAGTTTACACATAATACCGTTGTTGCGCCGTTGTCATCGGGGAGTTTGGTTCGTTTTGTTAATACTACCGCGGGAACGACCGCAACGCTTCGATCGAATCTGTTTGATAATTTAACGCCAGTTCCTCTTGGTACAGATTCCAATATAAACGCAATTGCGTTTGAAGCTGAGCTTGGTGAAGGTACATTTTCAGCTGGAGAAGGTTTTAATGGCGCCCATGGTTTTTCACACATAATATCAAACAACGGAACCGCTTCAATTCCTGTTAGCTCCCATGATCTTACGGAAGATCCACATTTCCGCAGAGAAAATCTGTCAACCGCAGATGATATGTATCCGGCACCTTGGAGTTACTATTTAGATGGCGGAGATGGGAGTGGTATTGGGGCTTATCATAATTCTCATCGGACTGATATTTATATCGATGCGTCTGGTACAGTTGATTATAATACGGTTGATGCAACAAGTACTTTGGGAATCCTTGCTACGGACAGCGGTCTTAAGTGGGGCGATACTATTCATCTCGCTCCGGGGGCATATGAGGTGTCAGAAGTGGCAACAAGTTCATATTTTTATGGCGGACTTACCATTGTCGGCGCTGGATCTGGTATTAACGGAGGCCCCGTTTCAAAAATTGGATGTTTTGCACGCTTTGTTGGGTTGAATGATTTAACATTTTCACACCTTGCCTTTGATGATGGCTGTTCGCAAAGTCCAGCGGCAATTAAAATTACTGATGCTAATAACGTGACGATGAATGATGTAAAAGTGGCGCAAGGTACAGGTTCAAGTACCAACGGGCTGAGTTTGCAACGCGTCACAGGTTCGACATTTACGGATTTAGATATTTCAGGATTTACCTCGAGCACACAGCCAGCCTCTACGTACTCAATAAATAGCAGCCCGATCTTTTTTGGTGGATCCAATTATACGGATGGGCCGGTTGTCGGTGGTACCGTATCATCGACGCTTGTCATGACGAATGGTAGTTGCGATGTAAAGACGAGTGATGAGGGTGGTGGAGATCTTGATATTACGAGTCTCGTTGGTGACGCAACAAACAATTGGAATGTCGCGGCGGTGGTGATTCACGGGTTTTCCTCTCCAGCACGTCTTACCATGTGGGTTCCAAATAATATCGCCTCAAGTGGAGCAGCGATTGAAACGGATTGCTCAAACATTGGCGGCGGATATTCAATTACCGTTGATAAGTTTGTTTCCAATGCTTTTACGGTATCTGGTGGTAGCTTTACTTATAATTTTGACATGCTTCAAGCCCAAGGTATTCGTTATGCAAGTGGCTTTGGGCTGTGGATGCCGCAAATTACTCATCACGTAACTAAAAACTTTTTTGGCGCCGGCTTGGACATCACTGATTCGGGGAATAATACATTTACCAATGTCACTTCAACGGGTAACACCTGTGGCGTTTTGTTTGAAGGAGCTTCTGGAGCTGCATATGCGCAAAATAATTTATATAATTTTGTTGCCACCTCGAGTTTGGAATATGATCTTTGCTCTGATGATAGTTTAGGACCAAGTCAAACCTATAATTTTTTGTTTGGACCTACAATTACACGAGGGTCGGTATACATGAAAAATACAGGATCTATCATGTTGTTGTATAAACCGCGAGCCTTAATTTTAGATATGTACGGAGCGCCGGTAGCGGGTGCTACGGTCACAATTCACGACAGTAATATTGGTGGAGGCATTACATCACATGATTATGTAACTGATGGAGACGGGTATGTTTCCAACGCCGATTACTTCATGTCACAGCAATACCGACCAGATGATTTTTTGCTTATCGACGGTGGTTCAAGCGGTCCATTCGTGGTTTCTGCTGCACCAATTAATGGATTGTATACCTCATCCACGAGCGCTGATTTGATTTCTCAAAACCAGCTTTTTACGGTATACATGTCTTCGTCGGCGCCCGTGATAATTACACCACCATGCACTACTTGTACTGGCGGTGGGCCACCACAAGTAGTTACTCCAATCATCAGCAGTTTTGGTATTAATGGTGGCGCAACTACGACCGCGTCTACCACGGTTACACTTGGTATTGCGGCGAACGGTGCTTCTCAGATGGTGTTTTCTTTAAATAATTCATTTACAAATACGGTATGGCAGGCATATTCACAAACATCCTCATTTATATTGGACTCAGCGCTTGGTTTAAAACACATTTATGCAAAAGTTCGCGGTAGTGATGGTGGCGAAAGCGCGGTATCGGTGCAAAATATTACACTAGTTGCCGAAAGTACACCGCAACGGCCAGTAACAGCACCAACGATTAGCGCACCCGCTTATACAACGTCGACAAGTGTATTACTTGCAATTGGTTACGACGATACCGCCTCCCAAATGATGCTTAGTAATTCATCAGATTTTGTTGGAGGCGTGTGGGAGACTTTGTTACCAACTAAAGTTTGGACATTGCCAACGCCCGACGGCCAAAAATCAATCTATTTAAAGGTTCGCTCGGGAACAGGCATAGAAAGTTCTGTAGTAGTCGCAAAAGTGATTTTGGATGCAACCGCGCCGATAACTCCTGTTATTGCAAATCCACAAAATAATGAAAAGCTGACCACTGGCACCATAACTATTTCTGGCACTGCAGATCCGCACGAACTGTTTGTTTTGATAGTAACTTCAGGTGGGGCAGAAAAAGTTCATGTGACATTGCCAGTGAGCCCACAAGGGGGTTGGAGCTATGCCGTTCCAGACGATTTACCAGTGGGATCGTATCAGATAGTTGCGTCGGCAACGGATATTGCGGGAAATATGAGTTCTGATACGGCAAGTTTTACTATTTTGGCTGCAGAACCACTGATTCCGCTTTCGGTTGATTCACCGCAAGACAACGTGCATATTACCAAAAATTCTTTTACGGCAAGTGGCCATGGTAAACCACAGTCACACATTGTGATTGTGCAAGGCGGCGCCACATTCACGAGCATTGTTGACACAAATGGTAAATGGAGTGTTCCAATTTCTTTGGCAGCGGTGAGCGATACCTATGCATTTGAATACCGCATGGTAGACGCTTCGAGCAATTTGTTGGACAGTGTTCAGCGCACTATCATCGTAGATTTACCAGCGGTTCCACCTCCACCAGTTAAAAAAGATACACCAGGTTTGGTACCAATTGCAGCGCCTGCTCCAGTTGCTGGGGGAGTTATTGCGCCGATGGCAACATCCACTGAGATAATAACGACAACAACTGTTCCGCTCGTCGTACAGGAACCCGCAAACACCACGAGCACCACCAGCACCGTCACTATTCCGGAAAACGTTGCACAAACAGTTACTGCTCAAAAAATTTCAGAAACCGTTACTGCTGCGTCAGTGAGCGTAGTTAAATCTGTTCGTAAAATACGTGTTGCGGCGGCACAAATTGTGGCGGCTCCACAAGTCCAAATCGCCAACCAAGCGGTTGTAGTTCCGGCTGCAGCTGCAGTTGTGGTGGCAGGCGTCTCGACCGCGTTAAATTTTGGGCAGATCGCTTTGTATTTCCGCTTTTTGTTTACCCAACCATTATTTTTGCTCACGCGTAAACGCCGCAAAGGGTGGGGCATGGCTTATAATGCAATTTCAAAATTGCCTGCAGACTTAGCGTTGGTGCGCATTATAAATGCAGATTCAGGTCGCGTGGTGCAATCACACGTAACAGATCGAGATGGTCGGTATCAGTTTTTTGCGCGTCCAGGGAATTATCGTCTTGAGGTAACAAAACCAAATTATTCATTTCCACCTGCGTACATGCAAGGGAAAACAGAAGATGGCGCGCTCACCGATTTATATACCGGTGGCACCGTACCACTTGCCGCTGCTGGCCAAATTTCATACAACTTACCATTAGCCCCTGGTGGCGATGCAAAACCTGCGCGAGAAATTTTGCGTACAAAAGCAAAAAATCGTTTAGTAAATATACTTGGCGCAGGCGGCGTTGTTCTTACCGCCGTCTCATTTGCAGTTTCTCCGACAATTTTTGTGGGTGCATTTTTGGCAGCTCAAGTGGTGAGCTACTTTGTATTCCGCCGCCTCGCACTTCCACCAAAGCCGCATGATTGGGGTGTTGTTCGTGGCAGTGATGGCAAACCAGTAGCTCAAGCAATTGTTCGCGTGTTTGATACACAATATAATAAACTTTTGGAAACACAGATTACTGATGACCAAGGTAGGTATTCATTCTTGGTTGGTAAAAATCAATATTACATAATGGTAGAAAAAGCAGGTTTTCAGAATTTAACAACGGAGCCGATCATAATAAATGCTCCAGAAGGCAGCGCGGCGCTTGCAAAAGATGTGACATTGCAAATGCAAGCGGTCTAGAATTACTAACAGATCCGAAAAATCTTTTTAAGTGCTATAATGCATACGCCACCCACGTATGCATTTTGGTTTATTACAACGTCATGGGGAAGGCCAGGGAGAAAAAATCTGGTTTGCCACTTTTATATTATACGTCGCGATTATCGGGGCGCTATTTGTAGTTTTCCGTGTTCACGCAACTCCAACTATTACCGTGTGTGCTAGTGGTTGTGACTACACCAACATCACCACCGCAGTAACAGACGCCACCCTATCTGGTGGAGGTACAGTTTCTGTACAAGCAACCTACGATCCAACAGGGGAACCATCGTACCCATCGGCAGTAATAGCGCCATCATACACAAACACTGCAATTGATTGTCAAAATAGTGGAGCGTACATTGGTGTGTTGGATCCAACAGCAACAACAACGATAAGCATGATTTCTGGCGATTCGCTAAATAATTGTAATGTTCGAAATACATTGGTGAATGCTCATGTTGTACTGGATGGAGACATAACCACTGGGGCCACAATTTCTGGAAATACGTTTGACCCATCTTCGTGGTCTTTGCTCACCCTGCAATATTTTAGCGGACCTTTGATTCAGAATAATACAGGGCATTTTACTATTGATATTGCTTGGTCAGTCGCACCTATTATCGACGGAAATACCATGACTGGTGAAATGAATTTTAATTCGGTCGTTCTTGTCACTCGTGGAGCCATGCCACAGGGAACTATCACGAATAATCACTTCACAATTGACGGATTTAATAATATTTGGTGGAACTTTAGTGGGGGTAGTTTAAATTTTTCTTCAAATACGGTTGAATTTGTCGGGACGGCCCCTGTAGGGTTTGATGAGCTCGCTTTTGGTGGCGGTGATTTTATAGTTGATGGAAATTATTTTAATTTCGGATACACACAGACAACGGGATTGTCATATATAGCTTTTTTTGGTGGATTAGGAGGTGAACATGATCATGTTGAATTCAAGCACAATACGGTTGTGAGCACTGTTGCAATGGGTAGTATGGTTGGGTTTTCTACTGCATATGGCGGTAGCTTATCTGCAGATATAGAATATAATTTATTTTATAATAAACAGGTTGCATCTGTCGGTGACGGCGGTGTTCAGGCTCTTAATTTTAGAAATGAGAGTGGTGGAAGTTATATCATTACTAATCACGCAAATGGGATGTATGGATTTGGAGAGCCGATGGGTTATTATGCCCCGGCTTATGTAACTTTGGATTCGTACGACCGTTTGGATAACCCACATCTACGTTTGGAAAATGTGTCTACTTCCGATGATATGGAGCCTGCCCCATGGAGCGATTATTTTGATGTAGATGGGACAGAGGATATTGGTGCGTACAGCGGAGTGCGTCGATCTAACGTGTATATCGATGCCGCAGGAACTGTTGACTACAACACAGTTGACGCGACAAATACCGACAGTATTTTGGCAACAAATGGTGGTTTAGCAAATGGTGATACCGTGCACATTGCGGCTGGTCAATACACAGCTGGCATTTTTTCGTCTAGCACTGGTATGGCATCAGGGCTTACCATTGTTGGTTCTGGCTCTGGAATTGGCGGCGGCCCCGAAACAAATATTTCGTGTTTAGATTTGTCGCACGATACCCAGTTCAATGGAATTGATTCACTTAGTATTTCACATATTAAGTTTGATGATCGTACATGCGGTGGATTATGGGGGCCAACTGTGACAATTAATAATGCGCAGAATGCCGCGTTCTCTGATATTCAAGTCGTAAAAACAACAGGATCTGCACCGGACGGCCTTGGTTTAAATGCTGTAACGAATTCGACATTTACCGACATTGCCACAGCTGGCTTTACCTCGAGCACTCTTCCGTCGTATATGCTGTCTAATACCGCTTACCAATATGGTGGTCATAATTATTCTGATGGTGCATCTATTGGATGGCATACCTCGACAACGCTCGCGTTAGGAGGGGGTAATAATTCTGGTTGCGATGCTAAAGCGTTTGAGACTGCGACGAGCGTAACAGAAGCAATCCTTAATGACGGACATTTGGTATTGCCAGAAAGTTGGCATTTGGCACTTATTAGAGTGCCAACGCAGGGCAATGCGCGATTAACAATGTGGATGCCTAATCATGTTGCGTCAGATGCAGGCACTGTTGAAGCGTTGTGCAGCGATGCTGGTGTTGTAGTTGATAAATTTATCTCCAACGCCTTCACTTTCTCTGGCCAAGATTTTACATATAACAGTGCCGCCATTGCGTCTGCTGGGGCAACAATTATTTCAGGTTTTGATAGTCCAGCCGCACTTACCAGAACAAAAGTTGTAAATGGTGCTGGTATAGGAATGAATGATTCAGGTGGAAATACCTTTACTAATATAACTTCAACAGGGAACACTTGCGGTGTTGGATTTGCGGGATCATCTGGATCAAATAGTGGAAATGCAAATTTATTTTATAATTACGTTGCAAGCGCAAGTTTAGAATACGATATTTGTTCAAATGCAAACCCGGGCAACTATAATGAATTTTTTATTCCAACGCTCAGCAGTGTGCCGGCATCGTATTCTTCTGTGGCCACTTCTCCTGCGCTCATGTATAACACGCGCGCACGAATTTTAGATACTTACAGCACCCCAATTGCTGGTGCTACAGTAACAATTGCAGATATCGGCGCAACGTCTTCAACCCTAATGACAACGGATGGAAGTGGATATACGCCATACTCCGGGCTCTTTGCTGCGGGGCAATACACAATTTCAGTTGCGGCAATAGGTGGTTTATATGCAACATCTACACGCAGTGAATTGGTTTCACAAAACCAAACGTTTACTGTATACATGACCTCCACCACTCCGCCGGTTACGCCACCGCCGCCATGTACTAATTGTAATGGTAGCGGGCCGCCACAAACAGTTACTCCAATCATTAGTAGCTTTGGAATTAATAGCGGCGCTACTACAACAGCATCTACCACCGTAACACTCGGTATTGTGGCAAACACTGCGACGCAAATGGTATTTTCTTTGAACGATTCATTTGCAAATACTGTATGGCAAGCATATTCACAAACCTCATCATTTTTGCTGGATTCAGCGCTTGGCCTGAAACACATTTATGCAAAAGTCCGCGGCAGTGATGGCGGCGAGAGTGCGGTATCAGTGCAAAATATAACACTGGTTGCAGAAAGCACGCCGCAGCGGCCAGTAACTGCACCAACAATTAGTGCGCCGGCATATGCAACATCAACAGAGGTTTTGTTAACAATTGGCTATGATGATACGGCATCTCAAATGATGCTTAGTAATTCTGCAAATTTTGTGGGGAGCGAGTGGGAGCCTTTAGCGCCAAATAAGGTTTGGAAATTGCCAGCACCTGATGGACAAAAAACAATTTATATTAAGGTCCGTTCTGGAACGGGAACAGAAAGTTCAACGGTGGTGGCAACATTAATTTTAGACGCAACTGCGCCGGCGACTCCAGTAATCACTACTCCAAAAAATAATGAAAAATTAACCAATGGCGCGATTACTATTTCTGGTTCTGCGGATCCACACGAACCGTTTGTATTAACTCTTTCATCAAATCAAAAAGAGGTTGTGCATGTTACATTCCCAATCAGTGCTCAGGGAGCGTGGAGTTATGCGGTGCCAGATGCGCTACCTGTTGGTTCGTATCAGATTTTGGCGCGATCAACCGATATTGCAGGAAATCAGAGTGAAGATTTCAGTAATTTTACAATTCTTGCTTCAGAGCCCGCGATTCCGCTCATGGTTTCGTTTCCTTCGGATGGTACAACCATTTCTAAAAATATATTTGTCGCAAATGGCTCTGGTAAAGCGGGCGCACACATTGTAGTGGTGCAGGGCACTGCAACATTCACCAGTGTGATTGGGACAAATGGTAAATGGAGCATCCCAATTTCTTTAGCAGCGGTGAGTGATACGTACGCATTTGAATATCGAATGGTGGACGCAGGTAATAATCTTCTCGATAGTGTACAAAGAAGCGTTGTGGTGGATTTGCCAGTTGTTCCACCTCCGCCAGATAAAAAAGTAATTGATACCACCACAGTCACCGCGCCAGGCGGTACTGCTGCTCCAGCGCCCGCTCCAGGAGGTGCGACATTAGTAATTGAAACGCCAACATCAACAAGCCAAATTGTGACAAGCGCGGAGCAAGTTGTTGTAACTACAAGCACGGAGCCGGCAGTAGTTACCACCACAGCTGCGCAGTTTATAGCTGCGGCAGAGCCGATTCAAGCTGCTGTAGATGCTGTGAAAAAAGTTTCAGCTCGTGTTACCAAAACAGCTGCTGCGGCACAACGAATTGCTCAGGCTCCAGAGGTTCAAATTGCCAACCAGGCGGTTGTGGTCCCAGCAGCCGCAGCAGTTGTTGCGGCGGGTGTTTCAACTTCACTTAACCTTGGGCAGATCGCTTTGTATTTCCGCTTTTTGTTTACCCAACCATTATTTTTGCTCACGCGTAAACGTCGCAAAGGGTGGGGTATGGCTTATAATGCAATTTCAAAATTGCCTGCAGACTTAGCGTTGGTGCGCATTATAAATGCAGATTCAGGTCGCGTGGTGCAATCACACGTAACAGATCGAGATGGTCGGTATCAGTTTTTTGCACGCCCGGGGAATTATCGTATTGAGGTTGATAAACCAAATTTCTCTTTTCCTGCTGCATACATGGCTGGAAAAACAGAAGATGGGCAACTTGCTGATTTGTATACTGGTGGTACCGTACCGCTTACCGCTGCCGCACAGATCTCATATAATTTACCACTCGATCCTGGCGGGGAACATAAGGATGTGAGTGAAATTTTACACGCAAAAAATAAGAGCCGGTTGGTAAATATATTAGGCGCAGGCGGCGTTGTACTTACCGCCGTCTCATTTGCAGTTTCGCCAACCATTTTTGTGGGGGCGTTTTTGGCTGCGCAGGTTGTAAGTTATTTTGTGTTTCGCCGCCTGGCAATAACAAAAAAACCAAAAGATTGGGGTGTTATAAAAGACGCTTCTGGTGCGGCAGTTGCAAATGCAATTGTTCGCGTGTTCGATACACAATATAACAAACTTTTGGAAACCCAAATTACAGGCAATGACGGGCGTTATTCATTTCTTGTTGGTTCAAATCAGTATTATGTTATGGCAGAAAAGCCGGGTTATCAAACAGTAACAACCGAACCGATAACGATAAATGCTCCAGAAGGTGGCGCATCACTTGCAAAAGATGTGACATTGCAAATGCAAGGTGCCTAGAGTTGTCAACAGGTTCATAAAACCTTTATTAATGTTATAATACATACGCAAAATGTATGCATCTTGGTTTTTTTAAAGGTAAAGTCGAAAGCCCAAAAGAAAAAGTTTGGTACACGATTTTTCTTTCATATGTCGCGATTATCGGGGCACTTTTTGTAGTTTTTAAGGTGCACGCAACAGCGTCGGTAACGGTGTGTTCAAGTGGTTGCGATTACACCACGATTGCAGCGGCAGAAGGCGACGCAAGTTTTGTTGGGGTTGGTGGCACCATTCGCGTGCAGGGAACTTACGATCCAACGGCCGAAGCGGGAACAACAATTACCGCGACACAGCCTGATGTGGTTATCGATTGTGAAAGTAGCGGTGCTTATTTGGGCACAACCGCGGCATCCACAACAATTTATTTAAATACAACAGGTGCGGGTGGCGTTCAAAATTGTAACGCGCGCAGACTTCAAATTTATCGAAATACTGCCGCGGGTTCAAACGCGGGTTTTACGGTAAGCAACATCACTTTTGACCCAGCTTCGCAATCAGCAATAAATTTAGATTCATTCACATCGCCATTGGTGACCGGCAGCACTGGTTATTTTCAGATTTACGCTTCTACTTCAACAAACGCAACGATTAGCAATAATACTTTTAGTGCGCCCGCAGGTTCTTTTAAAACGTTTATTAATTTTGAGGGCACTGGACCGCTTGGTACGTTCACCATTGATAATAATACTTTCAATTTAACTGATTATCGATCGACTGATGGTAACGGGGCAACGGGATATAATTCAGCAACCTTTGTGTTTACAAACAATAAAACCTTTTATACAGGAACCGTATTGGACCAAGTAAATAATCCTATTTTTGGGAATGCTACGATCACTTTTAAGGGGAATGTATTTTCAGCTCCATTTGCATTAACGAACGGTTTTATTGTGTTTCGAAGCGAGCAGGGCGCTCCAATGGATATCGAAAATAACACGTTCATGACTTCTTCAACGGGGAATGAAACCGCTATTACGGTTGCCACTCCAGAAATTATGGGTGCCGCGGGCGCAGCATCATACACCATTTCAAAAAATTTATTTTATAATTACGCCTCAGTTAAGGGGCAGCCGCTCATTCCTACCGCGCAGATGGCGTCGAGCAGTTTAACGGGTACCGCTGGATTAACATTTCAACTTAATCAGCCGCAAACACTTACGATTACGCAGGGTTACAACGGGTTTTATGGATTCAATATTCCATACCGCGATTTAGTTGGCGGGTTTACGCCAAATGGAACGGATAAAACATCAAATCCATTCATGCGATTAGAAGATATTTCAACGTCAGATGATTGGGAACCTGCGCCATGGAGCGATTACTTGGATGTAAACGGAACCGACGATATTGGCGCCTTTAGCGGGGTTCGCCGCGCAAATATTCATATCAGTTGGGCTGGTCATGGTGATCCAATCGATTATAACACGGTGGATGCTTTTGATCTTTTTTATATCGCAACATCAACCGCCGGTCTTCGTAATGGTGATTCGATTGATTTAACTTCTGGCATGTACACCTTTGGAGGCATGACCTCGAGTACGCAACTGTCATCGATGTTTGGTATTTTTGGGCCATACACAGGATCTGCTTCGATATCTGCAGTTACTGGATCGCCAAATGAGGCTGGCCCGATGCGCTTCGATGGTATTGACCATTTGTCGTTGCAAAATTTATTTTTTACACTTTCAGGCGGCACGAATGCGTTATACATTGGTCATGCTGTTAATGTTAATTTGATTAATGTTTCTGCGAGTATTAATACAGGTGATACAATTTTTCCTCACAATGTAATCACCCTCGATTCGGTAAATAATTCATATATTTCAGGAGTCACGACAAACTATTCAAATGCAGCACCAACATCAACTGCGACTAGTGCTTATTTGATAAACAAAACTGTCTTTTCAAAAGCGGGTACTGATTATAATGATTCTGGTGCCATAGGATCGCCCCCAAATAGCGCTCTTTATTTCCGCAATACCGGCTGCGATGTCCAGCCAATTTCATCATCTGCCACAGACATCACCAGTACAGTTGGCTCCGGCACAAACGATTGGAATTTAGCATTGCTTTCAGTCAGTGGCTTTCATTTAAGTGTTTGGGCGCCAAATAATTTATATCCGTCAGCAGCTGCGATAGTCGCAGATCCAGATTGCGCTGGGCACGGCATTGCGGTAGATGCGTTTGTTCCAAGTGCGTTTACTGCGTCAGCAGGCACACTCACTTATAATCCATCTGCGGTGAGTGGGGCAGGACTTACAATCGTTGGTGGATTTGATAATCCTCCTGCAATTTCGCACACAACAGGCCTTACTATTAATGGTGCTGGTTTATATTTTTTGAATTCATCAAATAATGATATTAGAGATACAACATCGACAAATGCGGGTTGTAGTGTTGCGCTCGATGGTGCGTCTGCAAATAATACCCTTACCAGATTTGATGCTGTTGCTACTTCAACTGGCGTTCAATTCTGTTCAAATGCGACGGGCTTGCTGAATAATTTTGTCGCTTCAAATATCATGCCGACGTCGACCTTATTTGGACCGATGGCGAGCGCGGTTACCTCATCTGTTAGGGTTGGTGTATATGTAGGAGAACGAAATGGCGGCGCGCCAGTCTCGGGAGTTCCGGTAACTGTGTCCTCTTATTCTGGAGGAAGTGACACGGTCACTTCCGATGTAACAGGATTCACACCTTTAACTAATTATTTTAATTACAATTTAATTTCTCCACCTGCATTTAATTTTTCTACCGCGGCAACTGGAATTTACTTGGCTTCATCAACAATCGTTTCGCAAGTATTTGATAAAGAAATAATTTATTTTGGGCTTGCAACAACATCTGCAGAAAATGGTGGTTCGCCATCGATTAGCAGTTATTTAGGACCTGATGCAGTTACCCCGGCAATTCAAAGCTTTACCATTAATGATGGTGCAACCGTCACCACCTCAACAACAGTTACTTTGAAGCTTGTTGCGACCAACGCAGAACAAATGGGTTTTTCATTGTCATCGGATTTTTCAAATGCGGTTGTAAGTTCATATCAACAAGCAATAAGTTATCTGCTTAGTGGTAGCTTGGGTGTTAAAAGAATTTATGCCATAGTGAAAAGTCCAACAAATACTTTTTCTGCGCCAACGTATCAAGAGATTACACTGATATCGTCGAGCACACCAATCGAAATGGTGGATGCTCCAACGATTTCAATGCCGACATATGTTTCAACCACAACAGTTTCGTTAGCAATAACGTACGGCGCAAATGCGGCGCAAATGATGATTTCGAATTCTGCAGATTTTACGGGCGGCGTATGGGAACCTGCAACAAGTACAAAAAAATGGTTTTTGCAATCAGGCGACGGCGAAAAAACGGTTTATATCAAGGTTCGCTCTGCAATGGCAACTGAAAGTGCGATTACCGTGGGAAAGACAACTTTAAATACGGTAGTGCCTTCTGCGCCGGTCATTAAGGCGCCAACAAATAATTCGCATGTCACTGGCGGGACGGTTGTATTTACCGGTACCGCTGATGTTAAAACAAATTTATTATTATTAATTGAAACGAATAGTAAAGAAATTGTACACGTTGCAGTGCCGGTTGCAACCGATGGAACCTGGTCGTATGCAGTTCCGGATGCGTTGCCCGTTGGTGTTTACAAGGCAACGGCCATTGCGTCCGACATTGTAGGAAACACACAACAAGATATAAATATTTTTAGTGTTCTTGCGGCGACTCCGGGTGTTGCGCTGGTTGTGAATTCTCCAAGCGATGGTGCTACGGTAACAAAAACCTCTGTTGCGGCATCGGGCACCGGGCAAATTGGCGCCAAAATTATTATTGTTCAAAATGGAATCACAACTTACACCACAACCGTTGGGTCAGATGCTAATTGGAATATAAATTTATCATTACCAGCACAAGATGGCGTCTATTCATTGGAATTTCGCATGTTAAATCAGGCAAATGATTTTCTTGATGGAACGCAACGATCAATTACACTAACTCAGGCCGTGGTCATTCCGCCACCCGTTAAAAAGGATATTTTGCCACCAGTGGTTACAAATCCAACCACGCCAACCGTCGGAATTGGTGGCGGTACTATCACCACCGGAGGCACCTCTTCGACCTCTTCCACTACAGATGTGGTGAGCTCAACACCGATTATCATCGCTACTCCTAGCTCGACACAAACAACAATATCAAATGCAATTTCAGCCGTTGCAGATACATTCTCATCGCCAGTATCTGCCGCAACTGTTACGGCAGTGAAGGCTGTTTCGGCGCAAGTCTCGCGATCGGTTACTAAAGCCGCGGTGGCAGTTCAGCAAGCGGTTGCAACGCCGCAGGTTCAAATTACAAATCAGGCGGTAGTGGTGCCAGCGGCAGCAGCGGTTGTGGCGGCGAGTGTATCAACTGCATTAAATTTTAGTCAGGTTGCGTTGTACTTCCGGTTTTTATTTACACAACCGTTATTTTTACTTACGCGTAAACGTCGCAAAGGGTGGGGCATGGCGTATAACGCGATTTCAAAGTTGCCAGCTGATTTGGCATTGGTACGCATCGTTGATGCGGAATCGGGCCGTGTCGTACAATCGCATGTTACGGATCGCGATGGTCGGTATCAGTTTTTTGCTCGCCCTGGTAATTATCGCATTGAGGTTGATAAACCAAACTTTTCTTTTCCTGCGGCCTACATGACGGGCAAAACGGAAGATGGCCAGCTTACGGATTTATATAATGGTGGCGTGGTTCCATTAACTGCGGCATCGCAGATTTCATACAATTTACCGTTGGATCCGGGTGGCAGCGCCAAGCCAGCTGCAGAAATTGTGCATGCAAAAAATAAGGAACGTTTGATCAACGCACTTGGTGCGGGTGGTGTGGTGTTAACGCTCGTTTCTTTTGCGGTTTCGCCTACGATTTTTGTGGGTGCATTTGTGGTGGCGCAAGTTGCGAGTTACTTCGTATTTCGTCGTTTGGCGGTTCCAAAAAAACCAAAAACTTGGGGTGTGGTTAAAGATTCTGCGACCGGAAAACCACTTGATCAGGCAGTGGTGCGTGTATTTGATACTCAATACAACAAACTTTTAGAAACACAAATTACCGATGACCAGGGCCGATACTCATTCTTGGTCGGTAAAAATCAGTATTACATAATGGTAGAAAAGCCAGGGTTCCAGAGCCTAACGACGGAACCAATCACCGTGGACGCGCCTCAAGGTGGGGCAGCGCTCGCTAAGGATGTAGCAATTGGCCGGACAATGGTTGACAAACCGGCGTTCGTGTGATATCATTATTTTTCGTCCGAAACAAGGCGAAAAGGAGGCTATCTTGAGTACCTTAAAAGACATTTATCTGACATTTCACGCCGCGGGCTGCGATGCAAATACTATCGCGGCTATCCGTGCGGCAGCAACGCACCAGAAGATCGCTGCCGCGCAGGCGGATCTGCCTGGAAATATCGAGGACATGCTCCGAATGCCCATGGTGGCGCGGGTCAGTTTGTCGAATATTGTCGAGAAGCTCTTGGTGCACTACCGGCCCATCAGTCGTCGCAGCGGTGTCGATTCGACGATCAGCAATGTCGACGATCCGCACCTGCTGTCCTTCCGGCTCTCGACTCAAGTGGGGCGACCCAAGTTGAAGTCTGAGCTGGATGCAACGCGCGCCTCGTGCGAACTGCTCCACAATCTGGCGCACGGCAAAACGTGGTTTGCATGGGTCTACGAGGATGCTCGTGGCATGCACTTCATGTTCGATCGGGCGCAGAAGTGCGATGCTGGTAATCAACCACTCATGGTTCTCGACATGAATGATATGCGTGTTTTGCCGAGGACCTGTAACGAAGAGGAACTGTCGGCCAGCATCCTTGCCCCTTACGTGTTGCCGCTTGTTGCCTGAAGCTGTCCCACGTCAAATCGTCACCCCAAGGCCCCGAGTAGTCCGTTTCACATTACTGTGTGCGGTCTGCTCGGATTTTTATTTTAGCTTGAAATTTTGGCCCTATTGCGCTATTATTCATACACTATGTACAATCACGGCGAAATTGATAAAAAATGGCAGGACAAATGGCTTGCGGAGGGTGTTTTTAAAGCCGAAGATTTTTCAGAAAAACCAAAAAAATATTTATTGGTAGAATTTCCATTTCCATCTGGTGCGGGGCTGCATGTGGGGCATCCCCGCAGCTATGTAGCGCTCGATGTGTTGGCGCGCAAGCTGCGCATGCAAGGCAATAACGTTTTGTATCCAATGGGTTGGGATGCCTTCGGTTTGCCAACCGAAAATTACGCCATTAAAACTGGTCGTCCGCCAGCTGAGGTGACTGCAGAAAATATTGCAACATTTAAAGCGCAAATCCAATCGCTTGGTTTGAGTTTTGACTGGTCACGCGAAGTAAATTCAACTGATCCTGGTTATTATAAATGGACGCAGTGGCAGTTTTTGCAATTTTTTAAGGCGGGTTTAGCGTACAAAGCAAAATCGGTAATCAATTGGTGCCCAAAAGATAAAATTGGTTTGGCAAACGAAGAAGCGCAGGGTGGTATTTGCGAGCGTTGTGGTGGCCCGGTTGAAAAACGTGAAAAAGAGCAATGGATGATTGGCATTACCAAATATGCAGATCGTTTGATTACGGATTTGGAAACCGTAAATTATTTGCCGAAAATTCAGAAGCAGCAAGAAGAATGGATTGGCAAAAGCGAAGGCGCTGAAATTGAATTTTCGGTGGTGCAAAATCCACAAATTTTATTTGCCAGTACCAACGGTGGCAAAGCAAAATTATTTCGTGAAAGTTTTGATAAAATAAATTCTGGTATTGCGGTTGTTGCCCCATCAGATTTAGGAATCACACCAATTGAAGTTGAGGAGGGCAGTGATTTAATGGAAAATGCAGAAAAAAAAGCGCGCGCGTATTTCGGTAAAACGGATTTACCAATTTTAGCAAATGATGCGGGCGTGGAAATCGAAGGTGAAAATTTGGATCCTGCATTTGCGCGTCGTAATGCGCTGGTTGGTATCGACGAAAAAACTTTGTCACCCGAAGAAATTGCGCAGCGCGTTACAGAATTTTACAGCGCGCTTGCAAAAAAATATGGCGGCACCGCGCGCACGGCAATTCATACCGCGTTTGTGTTGCTTTTTCCTGACGGTCGCATCGAACGTGTTTCAAGTACCATTAAAGGTGTGTTGGTTGAAACCCCGGAAGGCGAGTTAGATGTTCGCATGCCGCTGAATAATTTATTTAAAGTTGATGGCTCAGATGATGTTGTTGCGGTTGATGGTGCGAAAGTTCATGCTGCGTGGACCGCGATGAATAATTCAATCGCTGATTTTTGCGGCAAAAAAATTCGTGTGTTTACCACGCGGCCAGATACATTATTTGGAGTTACCTATATAACATTGGCGCCGGAGCATGATTTTGTAAAAGAAATTGTATCGCCATCGCAACGTAGTGAAGTTGAAAAATATGTAGCAACAGTGGCACGCAAAACAGAAATCGAACGCACCGACGCAACGCGAGAAAAAACCGGCGTGTTTACCGGCGCGTTTGCGGTGAACCCCGTGAATGCAGAGCGCGTGCCAATTTGGATTTCTGATTACGTTTTGGCTGGTTATGGAACTGGCGCGGTTATGGCAGTGCCCGCGCATGATGAACGCGATTTTGAATTTGCGAAAAAGTTTGGATTAGAAATGAGATTGGTTGTTGCAGGTGATGACGTGGTACCGTTTACCGAAGAAGGTATTGCGGTGAATTCGGAATTTTTGAACGGCCTTACCACCGCCGAAGCAAAACAAAAAATGATTTCGTGGCTTGAAGAACAAAAAGCCGGCGCGCGCAAAATTACGTACAAACTTCGCGATTGGGTTTTTTCTCGTCAGCGATATTGGGGTGAGCCGATTCCGCTCGTGCACTGCGATCACTGCGCGGCAAAAAAACAAAAAGTTTTGTTTGTGCACGCGTTTGGCAGCACCGGTTCAAAAGATGCAATCATGCGCGCGCAACTCGAGGCACTTGGATTTGAAGTTTTGATGCCACGCATGTCAACAGTGAACGAACCAGATTTTGAAAAGTGGATGGAAGAGTTAGCGCCATACTTTGAGCAGCTTGGCGAAGACGATATTGTGATTGGCCATAGTTTAGGCGGGCATGCTGCGGCAAGCGCGCTGCTTCGTGCCAACAAAAAAATCAAAGCACTTTTGCTCATGGCGCCATCGCTCGGTGAATTTGCATCAGGGTATTGGGAAGTGCGCAAACAAGAAAATCCAACGCATACGGCAGCGATTGATAAATTATCAGCATTTATCGCGCGGCCTGTTGATTTGCAAAAAGTTTCAGTACTTGCGGATGCAAAAGAAGTTGTCTGGTCAGATGATGACACGCGCGTCCCAGAGCCAACGCATGAATTGTATCCAACCGGTTGGTACATTAATCGTGTAACGGGGCAGAATCATTTTTACGGCACCGCGGGCGTTAAAATTTTTGTTGAGATGATTACAAAATACAAAAACACGGGATGGGTTTCGTTGCCAGATAGCGCGCTTCCATTAACGCTTCCGCCAGTTGAAAAATACGAACCAACTGATAACGGTGAATCACCACTCGCATCAATTCCTGAGTTTGTGAACACAACATGCCCACGTTGTGGCGGCGCGGCAACTCGTGAAACGGACACGATGCCAAACTGGGCCGGCTCAAGCTGGTATTTTTTGCGCTACATCGACGCGCACAATGACAAAGAATTCGCAGCCGCTGACAAATTAAAATATTGGATGCCTGTAGATTTATACAATGGCGGCATGGAACACACCACGCTTCATTTATTGTATTCGCGTTTCTGGAATAAATTCATGTTTGACTTGGGCTTTGTGCCAACCGTCGAGCCATATGCGCGCCGCGTTTCGCACGGCCTGATTATGGCCTCCGATGGCAACAAAATGTCAAAGTCAAAAGGCAACGTGGTAAATCCTGATGAAATTGTGCGCGAGCAGGGTGCCGACACGCTTCGTGCCTACGAACTTTTTATTGGTCCGTTTGCAGAGCCAGCGCCATGGAGCGAAAATGGTGTCGCCGGTGTAAAGCGTTTCCTTGATCGCGTAATGCGTTTGCCAGAAAAAGTGGCGGCCGCGGAATCAGAAGAGGTGACTCGTGGCTTGCATAAAATGTTGGCTCGCGTAACCGAAGATTTGGATCGCATGAGTTTTAATACGGTTGTGGCGCAGTACATGACGTTCGTAAATACGGTGTATGGTGCGGGTGCAATCACCAAAGATTCGTTGCAGATTTTTTTGCGCGCGCTGAATGTGGTAGCGCCGCACGTGTCAGAAGAATTGTGGGCGCAGCTTGGTGGCCCTGGTTTGGTATGTCAGCAAAGTTGGCCACAGTTTACGCACAGCCTCACCCTTGACGAAAATTTTGAATTGGTAGTACAAGTTAACGGCAAAGTGCGCGATCGCATTCAAACACCATCAGGTTTGTCGGAAGATGAATTAAAAAAACTTGCGCTCGCCTCACTAAAGGTGCAAGAATGGTTACAGGGCAAAGAGCCGCAAAAAATTGTGGTGATTAAAAATAAATTAGTAAGTATTGCAATCTAATGAAGAATAAAATTGTAGCATTGTTTTTGGCAGCGATTTTGGTTTTTCCAAATGTCGCATTGGCGCGGACCTATCACGTGCCCATTATCATGTACCACAAGGTGGTTGATATATGTCCGTCGACCTCTAAAAAAGATTACGCCTTTTATATTACCCCAAAATTATTTGAGGCAGAAATGCGTTATTTGCGTAACCACGGATACAAAACAATTTTCATGAAAGACGCTGCCGCGGCAATTGCGGCAGGGAAAAATATTTCTGGTAATTCGGTTGTATTAACTTTTGACGACGGAACTTCAGATTTTCCAGAAACCGTTTTACCCGTACTTAAAAAGTATAATTTGCACGCCACTATTTATGTGAATCCCGGTTTTAATGGCAAAAATGATCGCATGACTTGGGAAGATATTATGGCGCTGGGGCATTCAGATTTGGTGGAGGTTGCCGCACACACCATGGACCATGTCAATTTAACAACCGTGTCGTTGGATGAAGCGCGTAGTCAAATCGAAGACTCAAAAACAGTTATAGAACATTTGATTGATAAACCCGTAGTTTCTTTTGCATATCCTTTTGGGGGGCATAATGCTGATTTGGCAAATATGGTGCAGTCGCTTGGTTTCACGAGCGGTGTTATTTCTGAACAAATTGGTGAAGAATCATCTTCAACGCAATTTATTTTGCCGCGCCTGCGAATTGGCGATACAAATCACATAGAAACTTTTATAAAATTGTTGAGGGGGTAATCTATGCAAGGAGGGGGTTGGAATTTTGCGCTGCCGGTTGCAGCGAGTAGTTTTTTTGTTGGCGTTTTATGTGCGGCAAATATTCCGCCGTGGAGTGTTTTTATTATTTTTGGGATTTCGTTCATAGAATTAAAAACGCGCTCACTTTATTTTGTTTTTATTTTTGCGTTTAGTTTGGGCGTGTTGCGCTGTATGCTTCAACCGCATCTGCCAATTATATATACACAAAACCCATTTTTATATTTTGCACACGCCACGACCACACATTTTGGTGTAATCAAAGACGCGTCTGCTCGTGCTCTCGCCTCAGGATTGATTTTAGGTGGCATGGGTGGATTTACACCAGAATGGAAACAAATTTTTCGAGCGACCGGTACGTCACATATTGTGGCAGTGTCCGGAAGTAATATAACCATTTTAGCTGAGTGGATTCAGGCGGGGTTACTTTCAATACATTTTTTTCCGCGGCAGCGCGCAGTTTTGCTTGCGGTAATTTTATTCGCTTTTGTTTGTATTACTGGTGCACCTCAAAGTGTGGTGCGGGCAGCGCTCATGGCGGGATTTTGTGAAATTGCAAAATTAACTGGTCGGCCGGCGCTTGGGCTACATGCGCTTGGTGCGGCAACAATATTTATTGGTTTGTGGAATCCGCAAGCGCTTTTTGATATCGGATTTCAGCTTTCTGCAGGGGCAACTCTTGGAATTATTATTGCGGGTAAACCCACACACAATTCGCTTTGGGTCGAAGCACTTTTTACGACCGTTTGCGCCACGCTTTGTACCTTACCGCTTAGTATTTATTATTTTGGCGCAACGTCGGCTATCGCGTTAATCGCAAATATTTTAATTGTGCCATTGGTGCCACTTTTAATGGCTGCTGCGGGCTGGGCATATTTTGTAAGTTTTCTTCCAGCCATTTTTAGTATTTTAGCATTACCAGCAGAATCGGTATTGCGCACGGCACTGTGGGTGCTGCAATCTCTTTCGCAAATTCCAGGCAGCTTCATCAAGTTTCAAGCACCGCTGTGGGCAGTCTTACTTTGGTATGGTGGTGTTGCGCTGTGGGCTTGGCGCCACGCTGCACGCCAAATCGCGCCACCTTGATTTTAATTGCAGGGCGTGCCAAATTTCAATATACTATTGCCATATTCAAACGCTTTCAGTTGTACAATACGTTGATTTGGTAAATGACCTGATGTCCACAACCTGGCCTGTCGGGAGTTTTGAAGTTGAAGGCGAAGTTGCATCGTATGGTGTGTCACAAGGGCAGTGGGTGCGTTTTGATCTGAAAGATGGGGAAGCGTTGGTAAATTGTTTTATGCCCATCTGGCAGCTCAAAGAACAGCTCGCCGACGGCATGAAAATTGCGGTCACTGGCACGGGCCGGTTGTATCCAAAATACGGCAAATTCAGTTTAAACGTTTCGGCAATTCGATTGTCTGGCGAGGGCAGTTTAAAACGCGCCTTTGAAATGCTTAAAAAGAAATTGGAAACCGAAGGTTTGTTTGATTTAGCACGCAAACGTGCGCTACCAGAATTTCCAAAATGTGTGGCGCTCATCACCTCAGAAGGTGCCGCCGCATTCACCGATTTTTTGCGCGTCTCGTCGCTTCGCTGGCCCGCAACCGAAATTGTACATTGTAATGTTGGTGTGCAAGGCGATCGTGCGGTCGGCGAGGTTGTGGCCGCGCTCGAAGCAGCTGGGCAGCGCCCAGATTTGTTTGATGTAATTGTAGTAACGCGCGGCGGCGGTTCCATGGAAGATTTGCACGTGTTCAATACCGAAGCGGTTGCGCGCGCAATTTTTTCTTCTCGCGTGCCCGTGGTTAGTGCAATTGGCCATGAACGCGATATTACCATTGCAGATTTTGTAGCCGATGTACGCGCGGCAACGCCAAGTAATGCGGCTGAAATTATTTTTCCAGATGCTGCAGAAGTGCGCGCAAAAATTACGCAATTGGCAACGCTCTCGGGCCGCGGCATAGACGCAGTGCTTGCGCGCCAACGTGGTCGCGTTATGGAAGCAACGCATTTAGCTGATCGCTGGCTTGGGCAGCTGCAACGTTCTGTTTCCACGAGCACTGAAAAATTAACTCTGCAGCTACATGCATATCACGACATGATCCGCGCAAAAATACAGCTCGTTGCCAGCGAAACGCGCGTATTGCAATCACTACATCCACAAATGTTATTGAAGCGGGGATATTCATATTCCAAGGCCGCGGATGGTTCGGTAATTTCGCGCGCGGCCGCAATCAAATCTGGTCAAAAAATAACACAAGTCTACTTTGATGGCGACGTGCCTTTTACTGCTGATTAATATGCAAAATTTCATAAAAAAATATAAAGAATTCTGGGGGCTTGCTGTTGTCTTACTTTTTCAGGCAATAATTTATTCTTTGCGCATTGCTGATCGGTTTGTTGATGGTCGTTTTCATGTGAACTGGGGCCCACCGTTTTGGTTGCAGAAAGCTCAGCTCATGCATCAAATAAATTTTTTCAAAGCCTATTTGGGTTCGGTAAGTGATATCGGTTCAAGTGCACACGGCGTCGTGGCAACCGGATGGTACACGAGTCATCCGCAGTTCATCGCAATTCCACTTTATATTTGGACCGGGCTTTTTGGGTTTTCAGAAATCGCAATTCGCTCGCTACCAATTATATTATTTTTAGGCGCAACTGCACTGTGGTGGTTTGCGTGGCGAACGCGCCATACCGCCATGCAGGCAAATTTTTTCACCGGCGCATTTGCAATCATGCCGGTGGTAATTACTTTTGCAAGTAAGTTGGATCAAGAACCGCTTGTTTTATTCTTTGTCGCGCTCGCCGTGTTTGGGTATGAACGATTCATGGCGGGGCCAAAAAACAAAGCGCCGCTGGCGTGGATTTTTGCGATCATTGGAATGATGTGGTCTGATTGGTCAGGATTTATTATTGGTGGGCTATTTGGAATCGCGCTTTTGCTGCGCGCGCGTCGCCACCCGGATGCAAAAAAAATGATGTGGTGGACTTTGCTTGCGGGCGCAATCGGCGTGGGAATTGTATGGCTGCAAATGTGGCTGCAAACCCGCGGGCAGGGCGGTGTGGCGGCAAGTTTAGTTGGTGTATATCAGTTTCGTTCAAACACATCACATGATGGCTTTTGGGCGACATGGCTTTCACGACAGTATGATTTTTTTACCTCTAATTTTGCAGGCCCGGTTGGTGTGTTAGGTTTGGTAATCGGTCTTTGGTCTCCGGCGCGCACGGTTTTTCAGAAATATGCGCGAACGCAGCCACCAACCCTGGAGCAACTTTGTGGACTTACAGCTTTGGGTGGATTTGTGTATGCGCTTTTGGTGCCACAGGCAACCATCGTACATATTTATTATCAGATTTTTTATACGGTTGCCATAGCAAGTGGTTTGGCAATTTTTGGATTGTGGCTGCAGAAAAAAACAACCGCGCATATTTTTTGGATACTCATTGCAGCGCTTGTGGTTGGGTGTAGCTGGTTTGGAATTTATGAATGGCATCAGGATACCCGCGCCGGTTTTGGATCCCCGAAGGACATGGACCTTTTTATGCAGCTCAGATCTGTACCTGTCGAGCAATCAATCGCAGTCATAGGTCCGCCCGATCTTAATGCCTGGTTTGACAATCCAAACATCGTATACTATGCGGGTCGTCGAATTTTGGCCGTGGCTCCTGAGGTGGGCGTGCAAAGTGATTACATCGTAATGGATTCGCAACAAATCGAACAAAAAATTGCAGCGCTAGGTGATCTTACCAAACAGGAATTTATTTTCCAAAAGCTTGCATGTTCCATGGACTTCTGTATACTGCACAAGATCGCAAATCCTTCTTATGACAAAAAAACTCGTTGAAACTGAAGAAAAAAATTTTGCAGGCCAGCTTACCGAACTCGAGCAAATCACGCGATGGTTCGAGGGAACTGATGTTTCCGTTGAAGAAGCATTGCAAAAGTTTGAACGCGGCTTGGGCTTGGCCAAAGAGCTCCAGGAATATTTGGCATCCGTGGAGCAGCGCGTCGTGGATATGAAGAAAAAATTTACCACCTAATATGAAAAGAGAAAAAATTGTTATTTCACTCGGCGGCTCAATGATCATTAATGGTTCGGGCGTGCACGTAGCGTTTCTCAAAAAATTTCAATCCATCATCAAGGCCGAGTCCAAAAAGGGGCTCGGTTTTGTTATTATCGCCGGCGGCGGCAACACCGCGCGCGTGTATCAAGCAGCCGGCCGCGAATTTAAATTTACAGACACAGAACTCGATACCGTTGGCATTGCAGCGTGCCGTATTAACGGTGAATTTTTAAAAGCAGC
>CAITMK010000002.1 GCA_903893485.1 Candidatus Magasanikiibacteriota bacterium | reverse complement strand
TATTCTTCAATCTTCATCGCTTGTCCACTTTTGGTGGAATGGAATCGCTTTGCGAAAAAATAAAATTCTTGGTATACTGACCCACGTGAATTACTGCGTATGAACGCAATCGCGTGGGTCATTATCATTTATTACGTACTCGCATCGGCAGGCGCCTTGTTTAACTTTATCAAGTGGTGGACCACTCGAAAAGGTGAAGACGATATTTGGCGGCTGATTATTTCGTTTTTATTTTCAATAGGCTTCGCAACTATTTTCTGGTTGTCCTATTGGATTGGTGATACGGGCACGTGGCCAATTTTGGCGATTGCTTCGATCGCTACTTTTGCGTGGATGTGGGTTGTTTTTTCAACGCGCGCGCACGCTAAAATTGAAGTTTTTGTTTTTGCAGCCTTTGGTTGCATGGTAGTTGCATTTATCGGTTGGGGCGGCTACGCGGCAGGTGAGCGCGGCTGGTGGGGCATGGCCATTCCTTTTTATCTGGTTTCATTTTACGCACCGTTCTCTCAGTTTGTACCAGATTAACCTATGGATCCAAACGCTTTTTTGTATTATTTCAATCAACAGTTTGCAATCGCGGGCAATAGTGCGTGGGATGCAATTTATGTTGCCGTGATCCATGGTGGCTGGATGGTTTTGTTTTATTTCTTTTTCATGCTTTTGGTACACTTGTACCACGATGTCATGATCGGAAACTTTGTGAACGCAATCAAATTTAATTATTTGGCGATCACGATTCCAAAGATGAATGAACAAACGCCACGTGCGGTCGAAAACTTTTTTAATCACCTCGCTGGTGGCCATGTGACGCAAGATCTGATTGAAAAATATTGGCTCGGTGAATATCAGCCATGGTTTTCATTTGAAATTTTATCGGTTGAAGGATATATTCAGTTTTTGATTTATTCACCAGTTAAGTATCGTGATTTAACTGAAGCTTCTTTGTACGCACAATATCCTGATGCTCAAATTACTGATGTCGAAGATCCGTTTAAAGATTTGCCAACGGATTATCCAAACGAAGGTTGGAATGCGTGGGGAACAGAATTCACACTTGCCATGCCAGAGGCATATCCAATTTTATCGTACAAAGAATTTGAACACTCGGTTTCAAAATTATATTTCAAAGATCCGCTTGCAGCGCTTTTGGAAACCATGTCGCGCATTGGCAAGGGCGAATATTTTGGCTTTCAAATGTACGCTTCACCAACCGATAAAAAATGGCAAAAGGGTGTGTTTGCACTTGCCGGACAATTGACAGCGGATTTAGTAAAGCATCGCGCAACCACGGAGCGTCCATTTCCAGTGTTGCACAAAGGCGAAATGAAATTAGTTGAAGACGTACATGCCAAAGCAACGAAAGTTGGTTTTAAATGTAAGCTGCGTGTGATTTATGTAGCGCGCAAAGAAAATTACAATGCAAAGCGTGTGCAGTATGGCGTGGTTGGTTTCATGAAACAATTTTCTCGTGATGATGCGAACGGTTTAAAACCGCTGTATTCATTAACTGGTGTTACGGGTCATTATGCATTTAAGGATTTTCAAAAAGAAAAACGCAAAACTGCAATTGTCACGGCGTTTAAACGTCGTTCAGGTACGCGTGGCGGCGCAAAGTTTATTTTGAATGTCGAAGAAATGGCAACCCTGTGGCATTTTCCATTGGCACATGCGGTACGCGCGCCAGCACTCGACACGGCAAGCGCAAAACGTTCCGAAGCTCCTGGTCGTTTGCCACTGGAAACTGAATTTATGGAAGACGCGCCGGTATTTATGCCTGAGGCGCCAATCAAAATTGGCAAGCACGAAAAGAAAACTCATGAGCCGCCACATAATTTACCGATTGGATAAGTATGTCACACGCACCTGATCCACATGTTGCCCACGCGCCGGAGCCAAAGCCAGCAGCTCCGGCGAAAGCGCCACAAACGGTTTCTCCAGAAATTAATATTTTTGCGCACACTGATTTTCGTAATGCAAAAAAACGTTTTGGTATTAAAACCGATGATCGCCGCCGCCACATGTATGTGATTGGTAAAACGGGCATGGGAAAATCAACGCTTCTTGAAAACATGGTTATTAACGACATGTGGGCCGGGCATGGCATTGGGCTTATCGATCCACACGGTGATTTGGCAGAAAAGATTTTGGATTTTGTGCCGCCTCATCGCGTTAAGGACGTGGTCTATTTTAATCCGGCTGATGTTGAATTTCCATTAGGCTTTAATATTTTGGAACACATTGATCCGGATAAACGCCATTTGGTGGCATCGGGCCTCATGGGCGTGTTCAAAAAGATTTGGCCAGATGTGTGGAGTGCCCGCATGGAATATATTTTGAACAACACCATTTTGACGCTTTTGGAATGCCATCAAACTACATTAATTTCAATTAATCGTTTGCTTGCGGATAAAGTATATCGTCGCAAGGCTGTGGTTAAAATTACGGATCCCGTGGTGCGTGCGTTTTGGCTTACGGAGTTCGATAAATACAGCGAAAAATACATGCAAGAAGCGATCGCGCCAATTCAAAATAAAATTGGGCAGTTTTTAAGTGCGTCGATCGTGCGTAATATCGTGGCGCAAAAAGTTTCCACGTTTAATGTGCGCGAGATCATGGATCAAAAAAAGATTTTTATTGTGAATTTGTCCAAGGGTCGTATCGGCGAAGATGCGTCGCGTTTGCTCGGCGGTATGTTGATTACCAAAATTCAGCTTTCCGCCATGGAGCGTGTTGATCAACCCGAAGAAGATCGCAAAGATTTTTTCTTGTACGTTGATGAATTTCAAAATTTTGCAACAGAAAGTTTTGCAAATATTTTATCTGAAGCGCGTAAATATCGTTTGAGCTTGGTTTTGGCAAATCAGTTTATTAAACAGCTTGATGAAAAAGTAGCTGATGCGGTTTTTGGTAACGTAGGCACATTGGTTACATATCGTATCGGCCCTGATGACGCAGAATTATTTGAACGAGAATTTTCGCCTGTGTTTTTGAAAGAAGATGTAGTTGATCTGCCAAAGTTTCATATTTACTTGAAGCTCATGATTGATGGTATTGCTTCGCAACCATTTAGTGCAGAAATTTTGCCGCCAAGTACCAATCGTACGCACAGTTTGGCCGCAACGGTTGCATCATCGCGCAAACAATATGGTACACCGCGCGCGACCATCGAAGCGGCGGTACAGGCCTGGAGTATTGGTCCTGCAGAAGAAGATTTTATTACCACCGGTGCGGCAGATGCAACTCGCGCACCAGAATTAGTTTTTGGACAGGGCGCGCCAGCATATGCGGCCGCGGCGCCGGTGCCAGCCGGGACACATGCCTTTGCGCCACTCCCACCGCCAGCGCCAAAAAAAGAATCGAATTTACCACCACCAGAAAATTGGTTTCCCGCGGTTTGCGGACGATGCGGCAAACCAACCACCGTTCCATTTAAGCCTGACGGCTCACGTAAAATTTATTGTAAAGATTGTTATAAATTTCGCCACGAAGATGAGGCTCCGGTTGCTGTGGCGTCCGTACCAGCTCCAATTTCAACACAAGTAGCAGGCACAGACGCAGAACCTGCCAAGAAAAAACGCCGCCGCCGAAAGAAAAAGTCTAATTCAGATAGCTCAGGACTTGTGTATGACAACCCATCAGAAGATCGTTGATCAATTTTTGCATCGCTCTGTTCATGTATTTGGCGCGAGCGGTGCTGAGGGCAGCGCGGTGCTTCTGTGGCTTGTGGGCCACTCAGTGCCGCATATCGTGGCGCATGATGTGCTGCCCGCTGATTCGCTCATGAATGAATGGCATCGTGTGCACGAAGGCGCAACCGATGCTGAAGCTGAAGAATTTGCATCGCTTTTAACTGACAAATCAATTTCATGGAAGTTGGCAGCGGAATACGAATCAATGCCGGGTGTCGATGATATTATTTTTCTTCCGCAGTCGTGGTTTCGTTATTCGCGCAATGATTTTTTGCGCGAACTTTTTTTGCCAACGCTGGTAGTTAAGCCAGAACATGTTGCACGCATTTGGTCTTTGACTCGTTTGTATTTTGCACTTTTCACCGGCACGCTTATTGCAATCACGGGCGCCGATGGTAAAACTACTACCACTAAAATGATTGGCAGCATTATGTCTGCGTATGCCGCGTCGCTTGGCGTATCGTGTATCGAATCGGGAAACGATCGGTCGCATGCACAGTCGCTGGTTGCAGTTGAAAATGCAACGGCAAAAGATTATTTGGTTTTGGAAGTCAGTGATCGCCAACTTTCGTTTGGATTTCCGCTTGCGCCAGACATTGCAGTGGTTACTAATATCACGCCAAATAAACACATGGATGATTACGGCGGTTTTGAAAAATATGTTGGCGTTAAATCGCATTTGTTGCAATTTCAGTCAGCGGCGCAAACTGCCGTTTTAAATGCAGATGATACGGCATGCCGTGAACAATTAATAAACGTTGGCGCGGGAAAACGTACTTGGACTTCGCTTCATACGCGGCCAGAGCGGGGCGCTTGGATTGATCATAATCAGTTAGCGTTTGTGTCTGGCGGGCATACCACACCAGTATTGCCAATTACCGATTTAAAAATTTTTGGTGCGCATAATATTAGTAACGCGCTTTTAGCCGCGACAGCAGCGCAAGCTGCGGGCGTGCCAGATAGTATGATAGCCGAAACACTTTCAAATTTTCAGCCGGTTGCGCATCGTCTGCAGCCCGTTGGCACCTGGAAGGGTATTTTATTTATCGAAGATTCAGCTGGTGGCAATCCGGTGAACATTGCGGCGACCATCCGCACCTTTACGGATCGGAATCTCGTATTACTTGTGGGAGGTTATCGCCCAAATTTGACGGCAGCAGAAGTTGCCGATATGCTAACTGCACTCCAGGCAGCACATAGTATACACACGCTGGTTTTATTTGGCCAAGTGCGTCAGGCGCTTGCTGTTTTGGTGGAAGAAGCAACTAAGGGTACCGTACCCGTGGTATGTGTTGAAAATTTGGCTGCGGCATTCACGTGGATTCACGCGCAGTCCGGCGAACTATCTGCGCTTCCATCGCCAATCGTCTGCATGACTCCTGGATTTGAAAGTTTTGATCAGCACAAAGATTATCGGGCGCGCGCCGCGCATTATGTTGAACTCGTGAATTCCTTATGTTGAAAGTTATTTCCGGCCCCATGTTTTCTGGTAAATCCGTTGAGCTTATTCGCCAGGTAAATCGTTATAAAATTGCAGGCAAGCGCGTCATGGTTTTTAAATTTAGTGCTGACACGCGGTATTCGGCCACCGAAGCTGCGTCATACGATGGGTTAACGACTTGGGCAATTCCCGTTTCCACCGCTGCTGAAATTGAATCACGCGTTACGCCAGAGCACGAAGTGGTGGTTATCGATGAAATTCAATTTTTTGACGACAATATTGTTGATTTAATTTTAAGTTACGTTCGCCGCGGCATGGATGTGGTTGTTGGCGGATTGAATTTGGATTTTCGCGGTGAGCCATTTATTTTGCAAGGCGGCACCAAAAATATGGGTGACATTTTGGGTCGCGCTGATTTTATTCATTTGCTGCACGCAATTTGTACCGCTCGTGTGAACGGAAAAATTTGTGGCAGCGAAGCTACGCGCACGCAGCGTTTAAAAAATGGTGAACCGGTGCGCGCTGATGAACCACTGGTACAAATTGGCTCCGCTGAAAGTTACGAAGCACGGTGCATCGCTCATCATTACGTTTTGTAGTTTATGAAAAAATTCTTGTTCTTTCTTTTACCTTTTTTATTTTTTGCGCCAAATTTTGTATTTGCTGCGGGGCCGTACGTATATGTCATGCAGGATGGTGCCGTTACCAAAGATACGGGCAGCGCTGTTTCATGGCCGCTCGCATCCATTACCAAACTCATGACCGCCTTGGTATTATCTGACATGAAATTAAATTGGAACGCGTCGGTAAAATTAGCTGGCGGCGATGAAGTTGGTGGTGCGCGTTTGCGTGTTGCGGTTGGCGGTGTCTATCGCCGCATTGATTTGCTGCATGCGTCACTCATGGGTTCGGCTAATAATGCAACGAATGCATTGGCACGAACTAGCGGACTTACCAAAGCGCAATTTGTTGCACGCATGAATGCAAAGGCAAAACAACTTGGTATGACACGTACACATTTTACGGATCCAACTGGAATTAAAACGAGTAATGTATCTACGGCGCACGATATTGCACTTCTTATTGAAGCGGCGGCGCGTGATGAACGAATTTTGCCGATTGAACAAAAAACTTCTTATACACTGCAATCGATTGCAAAAAAACCGCGTGTCCATACCATAAAAAATACAGATGCGCTATTAAAACGTGGCGTTGACGTACAAGTTGCTAAAACCGGCTACCTTGTTGAGTCAAAATATAACTTTGCAATTCGTGCTACGGACACGGCGGGCAAGGCGTGTACTGTGGTAGTGCTTGGGGCGCCATCCATGGCAAGCTCTATACAGTTGGCATCAGAATTTGGTAATCTTGAGTGATGAATTCGGAAAATGCACAAAAAACTGTATATATAGGCCTTTCCGGCGGAGTTGACTCCGCTGTTTCGGCATATTTATTGGTGCAGGCTGGCTACAATGTGATGGCGATTTTCATGAAAAATTTTAGCCAGGAAACCATGGTGAATGGCCAGCTTACCGAATGTTGGGTGCCCGAATGGCATGATGCATTGCGTGTTGCGGCTCATTTAAAAATTCCGCTGCAAAAATGGGATTTTGAAAAAGAATATCGCCGCGATGTGTACGAATATTTTAAGGCAGAATATGCCGCTGGGCGCACGCCGAATCCGGATGTGCTGTGTAATTCACAAATCAAGTTTGGTGCGTTCTACGAGGCAGCGCGCGCCGCTGGTGCAGATTTTATTGCAACCGGGCATTACGCGCAGGTTGGCGTGGATGGTGAATTGCTTCGTGCGATTGACGAAGAAAAAGATCAGACCTATTTTTTGAACAGTATTTCGCGCGAGGCGCTTCGCCACACGTTATTTCCGATTGGTCACTTGCAAAAATCAGCGGTGCGCGAAATTGCGCGCGAGGCGGGTTTGCCAGTTGCAGAAAAAAAGGATTCAACCGGTATTTGTTTTGTGGGCGAGGTGCCAATTAAAGATTTGCTTGCTGAAACCATTAAGCCGCGCCCTGGAAAAATTGTAACAACGGGCGGCGAAGAAATCGGCCAGCACGATGGCCTGACGTGGTACACAATTGGTCAACGTCATGGATTTGGTGCGACGGGCGGCCGGGCCGCACTTTTTGTGGTTGCGAAAAAATTTGAAACAAATGAATTAATCGTTGGCGAAGAAAATGACCCCGCACTTTTTTCTACGCAGGTTGTTGCCACCGAATTGCATTGGATTGATGCGCCAGTGTCGGGCGATATTTTATTCGCGCGATTTCGTCATCGCCAGCCGCTGCAGCAAGTTTCGTCGTGGAAAATTAACGGCGACAAAATAATTTTAGAAATGGCGCAGCCGCAACGGGCAATAACACCGGGGCAATTTGCTGTTTTGTATCGTGACCAAGAATGTTTAGGTGGTGGCGTGCTCATGTAAGCGATTCCGTTGACGTACCCATAAAACCATGCTAGTCTGGCTCATCACCACGCTTGGTGAAAGGGGGAATCATGAAACTGACAAAACAAACGCCGCTTGATCAAGTTGTCCGGGCACTTTTGGACGCAATGACTCGTGAGGGTTACGCGCAAAACACAATCCTTGCATATCGACATAGACTGCGTACACTACTTGCGTGGGCTCAGTCGCTGAAGATTGACACGCTGGAAGGTATTGCCGCCGAAGGTCGTCTGCAGGAATTCATCGATTCGCTCGTGCAGTCGAACGTGGTGGCGCCATCAACGCTTCGTGTTACTCAAGCCGCTCTGGTTGCGCTGCAACACTTCGCGTTGACGCAGACGGGGGTGGCGTTTGATGCACAGAAGTTACAGTTACCGGAATATTCGCTCTCTACGCGCATGGGGATTAGTGACAAAGAAGTCACGGAACTTGTGAATGCGGCGTGTGCGGACGGCAGCCAGGCCATGCAGCGATTCGCCACCATCGTCATGTTGCTGCGTGAAAGCGCGGTGGACATGAGTCGTTTGATTACGCTGAGACGTGGTCAGTTTGATGAAATCGCTCGTACTATCACGTACGAGATTCGTGGTCGCGTGTGCGTGACAAATCTTTCGCCTCGTTTGGCGGGTCTGTTGCAATCGCATTTTGACCTGACGAATGCGGTGCGGCGCCCGCCGGCCGCGGCTCAGCACCTGATTGTGACCAGCAAGGGCAAGGGGTATACGCGCCAAGGCGTGTGGAAAATGTTGCAAGTAAGGGCGCAGGAGTTGAACCCGAAATTGCACATTACAATGTCCAACCTCCAGTTTTTGGTAACGACGCAGTCAAAGGTTGTGAGGCCTGAACCGGTGGATGGTGCGTCTCTGCTGATCAACTGTTCGAAACTGGTTTTTAACGCAACGTCTGGTATTATGTTCGCGGCTCACGACGATGGTCGGCGGATTCCGTGGCCGAACTCGGCGGACAAACTTGAATTCGTCGGAAATTCGAGCGAAAAGTTTGTTGCCTTCTGCAACGCACTTGCAATCATGTCTGGTGCGGGCGTTCGCTTCACCAGGAAACGGATTACGATGACAGCTCACTTTGTGTACTAGGAGGGAAGATGAGTGGAAATTTCTCGCGGCTCACTGAGCTGCAATCCATGGCGCGTGCAGCTGGTTTTGACGGCCAGATTGTGACGCGCGCATTTCATCGGAAACTCGGCATTTCGGATGCGGCACTCAAGAATCTTGTGTGCAATGCGTGCGATGTGTCTGAGGAATTCGTGGGGCCGAATCGGCTCGACTGGAATGAGCTGGTGATTGGCAAGGAGATGCTTTTGCACGACGGGCGCTTCGTGGTCGTGGAAGTCGAACAGCGGACGCGCACTGCGTGGCTGATTGAAGCTTCGCAGCTCGAGGAGGTGAACTGATAGGACCGACGCGTCGCCAGCAATGGTGGCTCGTCGGATTTTTATTTTACGGTTGACGCAGTTCAATCTTTATGCCAAACTTTCAGCACTGCAGCCAAAATGGGCGAGCAGAGAGCGTAGTAATCGATCGGCCATGGTGGTGCGATGGGTGAGGCAGCTCATGTAAGGGGGTATATCATGTCAGGCAAGAAAGGTTCTGGTGATATTGTGAGTGGGGCTTTGTGGAGCTCATCGTTTGTACAGCTGCTAATTGAGGAAGGGCAGCGACGTGGCGTGAGTTTTGAAGAACTTTTTCCACTCGGCAAGTCTGATCCAAGTGGCCAAGCGCTTCGCGAGGCGTTTATTCGTGTTGTGGTCGCACATCGAGTTCCAAAGTCGGTGCCGCCGTCTCAAACTATTCCTAAATCGAGCATTGTTTGTCGAGCGACTGTTATGGTTGATCGCATTCGGCCGCTTGAAGTGCAGATCGCTGAGCTCATTTCTGATGGGTTGCTCGCTCAAGGTATCCATGAAGTGACAAGCGAAAACTATCCGTCCGACGCATTGCGGTCGACCAGTGTCACGCTTGGCGAGTGCGACTTTGGGTACCTCAAGGATTATCGGCAGGTGCGCCAGGCGATGAAAGGCGAAGGGGCAATTTACCGCGGCGCAGACCCCTATGAGCTTCTTGCATACATTCGAAACAACGCAACGGTTGGCACCGAATACCATTTGATTGCACCACATCAGACCTGGCAAGATCCTAAATTCTTGCGCGCAGAGAACGCTCCGAAGGTGGTCTACTCGGCAGCGTCTCCGGGTCGTGCAATTTCCTCTCTGGACATTGCCATTGCAGATTTGCGTTTGCAACAACGTATTTTGGTTGTCTGTGATCCGCTGGGTTTGGCTGGTCGCGTGTAGTTTGTGAGGCGCTAGTCTATCTCCGCTCCCCCTTATGCTTTTGATGAGGGGTTGAGCGGATTTTTATTTTTGACCTGGCCGTGAATTTTTGCTAAACTGCCCACATCTCTTCTATGGACTACCGACAGAAATACCTCAACTTTTTCGCTTCCAAAGGCCATGCAATTTTGCCTTCAGCTTCGCTGATTCCGGAAAACGACCCCACTACTCTTTTCACTGGCTCTGGCATGCAGCCAATGGTGCCGTTTTTGCTCGGTCAAAAACATCCACAGGGTACACGCCTTGCCGATTCGCAGAAATGTTTTCGAACAGGCGACATTGAAGAAGTTGGCGATAATCGTCATACTACTTTTTTTGAAATGCTTGGTAACTGGTCACTTGGTGATTATTTCAAGCAGGAACAGATTTCATGGATGTGGGAGTTTTTGACCTCGGAAATCGGACTCGATCCTCAGAATTTATATTTCACGTGTTTTCGTGGCAATGAAGAATTAGGAATTCCTCGTGACACAGAAGCAGCAGAACTTTGGCAGAAATTATTTGCAGAAAAAAATATTGACGCAGCGATTGCTGATTTCCCGGAAACAAAAGGCATGCAAGGAGGTCGCATTTTTTATTATAGCGAGAAAAAAAATTGGTGGAGCCGCAGTGGTGTGCCAGGTAATATGCCAGTTGGTGAGCCAGGCGGGCCAGATACTGAAATGTTTTATGATTTTGGCGCAGATCGCGGCTTACACGAGAATTCAGATTGGGCAGCGGAGCCATGCCACGTAAACTGCGACTGTGGCCGCTTTGTGGAAATTGGCAACAACGTGTTCATGCAATACGTAAAAACAGAAAATGGTTTCGAGCAGCTTCCACAAAAAAATGTTGATTTCGGTGGCGGTCTTGAACGCTTGGCTCTTGCTGCAAGTAATAATCCAGACATCTTTCAAACGGATTTGTTCAAGGAGCTTCGTGAATCTATTGAACAGCTCAGTGGCAAAAAATACGGTGAACGCTCAGAAGAAACCTATGCGTTTCGCGTGGTCATGGATCATATGCGGGCCGCAACATTTTTGATTTGCGATGGTGCTATTCCAAGCAACAAAGACCAAGGCTATTTTACACGCCGTGTTATTCGCCGTGCAGTTCGTATGGGTCACAAACTGGGTATCGCACAAAATTTTGCGGATTCAGTTTCACGCGCAGTTATCGCTGCATATGCTCACGCTTACCCAGAACTTAAAACAAACGAAGAAAAAATTGTCGCTGATTTCGTAAAAGAAGAAAACAAATTCCGGGCAACACTTGAAAAAGGTTTGAAAGTGTTTGAAAAACAGATGGAAGAAATTCAGAGCGATGTATCACGAATGACTGGTCAGTGGCTGTTTGATTTCTATCAGAACTTTGGATTTCCATTCGAACTTATTATTGAAGAATTAAAAACGCGCGGCATTAAACTCACTGAAGATCAGATCTCAAAAATGTCCGGTGATTTCTCGTCAGTTTTTGAAGAACACAAAAATCTTTCGCGCGCCGGCGCCGAACAAAAGTTCAAAGGTGGTCTTGGTGACCACTCTGATATTTCTGTTCGTTATCACACCGCAACACATTTGCTGCACGCAACATTAAAAAAAGTTTTGGGCGATCATGTGCAGCAAAAGGGAAGTAACATTACGCCAGAGCGCATGCGTTTTGATTTCTCACACACCGAAAAAATGACACCAGAGCAAATCGCAGAAGTTGAACGCCTCATTAACGCAGCTGTTGTACGCGATTACCCGGTAAGTTTCGAGGAAATGACAGTTGCTGCAGCACAAGAAAAAAATGCGATCGGCCTCTTTGGCGATAAATACGGCGAACAAGTAAAGGTATATACCGTAGGTGATCCTGCGCAGATTGCCGCGGCAGATCCAACCGCACCAACGTATTCTCGTGAAATTTGTGGCGGCCCACACGTCGAACACACCGGAACCATGGGCACGTTTAAAATTTTAAAAGAAGAAGCGGTTTCCGCGGGCGTGCGTCGCATTAAAGCCGTACTGGAATAACATGAAAAAAACCGTTCTTTGGCTTTGGGAAGAGCGCGTGCGGATTGCGCGATACATGGTCAGTGGTTTTGCGGCTGTTGCAATTGATTGGTGCGTGTATTTTATTGCCACGCGATTTTTTCATGCGCCGCAAGTCCCGGCAAATATTATTAGTGTGTTGGCCGGCGGCACGTGGGCATTCGTGGTAAATAAATATTGGTCATTCAAGGCGCATGAAAATACGGCACGGCAATCACGCCGCTTTGCCACGCTTTTTGTTTTCAATTATTTATTTCAGCAGTACGGATTTTTTTTCGCGCTGCATTATGTTCATATTTTTGATCTCTTGGCAAAAGCGATTCTCATTGCTATGATGGTCTCATGGAACTTTTTGTTGTATAAGTATTGGGTCTATGCCGTGGTATGAGCCGACCTCACTACCGGACATTTCCCTGGTGATTCCTGTGTATCGTGGTGGCGACGCGTTACGTGGATTTCTGGGGCAAGTTGAATGGTTTGTTGAATTATCGCCCCTTAATTTTGAATTGATTTTAGTAGATGATGGCGCTGATGAAATAACTCGAGCCATTATTTTTGAATTTGCCGAGGCGCGCGATTCCGTAAAATATATTCGTCATGAAAAAAACATGGGCAAGGGTCGTGCAGTTGCAGATGGCGTGGCAGTTGCCAGTGCGCCGATTGTTGCATTCACTGATGCTGATTTGCCATACGATTTGCAGGCGCTTACGCGTGCGTACGAGGAATTAACCGCGGATCAACGCTTGCATTTTGTGGTTGGCTCGCGTCGACATCCGGCATCAATCATTAAGCATCCGTACGGTTTTTTTCGTAACGTGGTGTCGCGCATATATAACATGATTGCACACATGATTTTGCGCAACGATGCAACTGATGTGCAGTGTGGTATGAAAATATTTCGCACTGACGCCGCACGATTACTTTTTTCCGGAATTATATCCGATCGCTTCGCCTTCGACACTGAACTTTTTTTGCGCGCCGCAAAATATGATTTACGTTTTGCAGAAATTCCAGTTGTTTTTTCTCATGAAAATGCATCGACCGTGCGCGTGATCCCGTCGAGTCTTTCAATGCTTAAAGATTTGATACGCATGTATGGCGTTTATCACAAAAGAAAATGATTGGTTTTTTTGCCGATGATTTTACATTCATAAAACAGTTTGCATCGCATCAATCGGTGCTTAGGTTGTTATTTACTAATACTGACGGCGCTGTTGGTGGGGGGTCGTGGCGCCCACTCACGAGTTTGCAATTTTGGTTTACGTTTGGACTCAATTTTTCGGCAACCGTGCAACATATCATTTCCGTGCTCCTTTATTTACTCTGCGGATATTTATTTTTTTTGTTGCTCAAAAAGGATTTTAAAATTTTGTATGCAGGTGCTGCAGCGGCATTATGGTTGCTTTTACCAATTCACACAGAGCCGCTCATGTGGATCGCGGCGCGCGCGGATTTGCTTGCGGCGATTTTTGCACTTGCCACGCTGTTAGCCGCACAAAAAAATAAAGTATGGCAATCAGTCGCGTGGTTTGCGGTGTCAATTTTATGTAAAGAGGTTTGGGTGCTGCTGCCGGTTGCTGCTTTTTTTATATTGCCCGCGCAAAGTCGAAAAAAATATAGCATTGCAAGTTTTTCAGTGCTTGCAGTTTGGGCAATCGTGCGTTGGCGTATCACGAGTTATGGTGTTGGTGGTTATAGTGTTGGCAGTGTGCCGTGGTCAGCGCGCGCATTTTTCATGAATGAACAATTGATAGATTTTATCGGCGGCATTTTTTTGTGGGGGCAGTCACAGGCAACAGTGGTAACTTGGATTTCTGAGTTTTGGTTTATCGTTTCGTATGTGATTTGGGCTGGTGCCGCTCGGCTGATATATCTTTGGCGCCAACATGTGCCGCAACTTTTGCTTTTGGGTGCAACGCTATTGCCAATTTTATTACTCAAAGTTCCATTTGTATCTGGGCACGCGTCCGTGGCTGAGCAACGATATTGGTTCGCGCCAAGTATTGCATTGGCATGGCTTATGGCAGCGGGGCTTTTTTCACTTGCAAAAAAATATCCACGTATTTTTGGCGGGATCACCATTTCAGTAGGATTTATTTTTGCCTGCGGCTTAATTACAAGCATTTCATATTTTGCCACGGCGGGTCGGTATGAAGAACAAGCGTTACAACGCTGGAATGTTGCGGCGACGAGCACCTCAACTCCACTCATCGTAGCCTTTGCGCCAGACACCTATGCTGGGGTGCATCTACTGGCATCTCCGTTTTTTGAGGCAGCGGCTGCCACGCAGCCAGCCAGCGTCGCGCCCTGGTATTCCCAGAGCGGGCCCGGTCTGCCACCTACCTGGGCCGTGTGGCGGAGCGAGGGCAGGGTTTTTGCCTCCAGCACCTCGCCACGGTTTATTTCGCTACACAGAGCGGGAATTCACGCGGAACTTTCTGAGTCAATCACACCAACCTCAACAATTGCGGCTTGGAACGGGGTAGACTGGGTTGTGCTGCCGCCGCAAGTCCCGCCTGTGGATAACCCTCCAGAATCGCGCTATTGACACAAAATCAAAAAAATAATATACTCCTCTCACGGTTTTATGACCATGGATCAAGCACCAATTAAAGACGTCATCGAGTTTCGCGGAAGCATTGAGGAATCTTTGCCAGGCGCTCGCTTTCGTATCAAGTTAGAAAATGGACATATCATTATCGGCCACATGGCAGGTAAGCTTCGCATGAATCGCATCAGACTCATGCCAGGCGATGAAGTCCGCGTTCAATTGACCCCATACGACCTTACCAAGGGTCGCATCGTATACCGCTTTTAACGTATTACTCACATGAAAGTCCGAGCATCAGTAAAAAAAATCTGCAAAGATTGTAAAGTCGGCCGCCGTAAAGGCCGCGTGATTGTGATTTGTAAAACTCCAAAACATAAACAACGTCAAGGATAACCTATGGCACGTATTTCAGGTGTAACCCTTCCTAACACAAAACGTATTGAGGCAGCTCTTCCATATATCTTTGGAATTGGCTGGACTCGCTCAACTGCAATTTTAAAAAAATTGGATATGAGTCCTGACCTTCGCGTCAAAGACTTAACTCCAGATCAGATTGACACTTTGTCAAACTACATCAACCAGAATTTCAAAGTAGAAGGTGACCTTCGCCGCGAAATTTTGGGCGATATCAAGCGCTTAAAAGAAATCAAGTGCTACCGCGGCACCCGCCACGCTAAGAACTTGCCAGTAAATGGTCAGCGCACTAAGACTAACAGCCGTACCGTACGTGGCAACAAACGCGTTGCTGCAGGCTCGGGTAAAAAGCCAAAGGGCATGCTTAAGTAATTTTGAACCTATATGGCAACTGTAGTAAAAAAAGCAAAAAAGAAAGTTTCAAAAGCAGTACCACTTGGTAACTGCTACATCCAAGCAACATACAACAACACCATCGTTTCTTTCACCGATCCAAATGGTAACGTACTTACTTGGTCATCAGCAGGCCAGTGTGGTTTTAAAGGCCCAAAGAAGGCAACTCCATACGCTGCAGGCTTGGTAGTTAAGGCAGCTGCAGAAAAGCTTTTGCCATTCGGCACTAAGGATGTACATGTATTTGTAAGTGGCATTGGTATGGGCCGTGAAGGTGCTGTACGTGCTTTGAATGCTAACAACATTAACGCTCTCTCAATTAACGACGTAACTGCAGTGCCACACAACGGCTGCCGTGCTCGACGCCCTCGTCGCGTTTAAGGATATTATATGCGCAATACTGGACCAAAATGTAAACAATGCCGCCGTGAAGGCACCAAACTATTTTTGAAGGGCGCTAAATGCTTTACTTCAAAATGCCCAATGATGATCCGTCCATTCCCACCAGGTGTGCACGGTCCATCTCAGACTCGTTCAAAACTTACGGGTTTTGGTACGCAGCTTCGTGAAAAACAGAAAGCTAAGCGTATTTACGGTCTCATGGAACGTCAGTTTAGCAGCTACGTTGAAAAGGCAGCTTCAGCTAAGGGTAACACTGCAGAACTCTTGCAGCAATTCCTTGAATTGCGCTTGGACAACGTAGTGTATCGCCTTGGTTTGGCAGAAAGCCGTCAGCAGGCTCGCCAGCTCGTTGGTCATGGCCACGTGCTTGTGAACGGAAAGAAATTGGACATCCCTTCGTACCAAGTTGGTATTAATGATACAATTTCTTTTGACTCTGTTGGTGCTGCTGCTGTACAAAAGCGTGCAGAAGCGGTTGCTAAACAGGATCGCCCTGCATGGCTTAGTTTAGATACCAAAGCTATGAAGGCAACGATTGTTTCAAAACCAAACAACAAAGAAATTGAGTTTGGCTTTGACATCACTCCAATCATTGAATACTACTCACGTTAATAACCCAACAACACTCGTATGGAGAACCTGCTTCTTCCATCTTCAATCACATTTGAAAAGGGCGACCACGCAAATCGTGGCAAGCTTGTGGTATCACCTTTGTTCCATGGTTATGGAACCACGGTTGGTAACGCAATTCGCCGTGTACTCTTGTCTTCACTTAATGGTGGTGCAGTAACCTCCATGAAAGTTAAAGGTGTTGCTCATGAATTCTCAGCAATTCCTGGCGTCAAAGAAGATGGCGTTGAAATCTTGCTTAACATCAAACAGATTCGCTTAAAAGTGTTCTCAACAGAACCAACTCGCTTGTTTTTGAAAGTAAAAAAAGCAGGTGCAGTTACTGCTGGCGACATTGAAGCAAATGCTGAGGTTGAAGTTATGAACAAAGATTTGGTTTTGTTCACGGTTACCGAAGCGAAACCAAACATTGAAATTGAATTCATGGCAGAGCAGGGTCGTGGCTACGTACCAGTTGAGGAACGTACCGTGGTTAACACTGAGCTCGGAACAATCGCCGTTGATGCAATTTACACTCCAGTGGTGGATGTTGGTTACACGGTTGAATTCACTCGTGTTGGCGATATTACAAACTACGAAAAATTAACCATCGATATTGAAACTGATGGAACGATTGCACCAAAAGATGCTGCAGTGACCGCGACGAACATCCTTATGGATCATTTTCGCCTCATTGTAGACTCCCTTGGAGCTTAATGATTGAACTTCTATGCGTCATCGAAAAAATAAAATTACCCTGTCTCGTACAAAAGGCGCTCGCGAATTAATGCTTCGCACGCTTGCTGCTGATGTTGTTTTACACGAAGGTGTAGTAACATCTGCTGCAAAAGCACGGGCAGTAAAGCCGCTCGTTGAGCGCATGATCACTCGTGGTAAAGCGGGCACTATCTTTGCTCGCCGCTACTTGGCAGCCTTCTTCCCAACAGAAGCTCCAGTAAAAAAGATTATTGAAGTGCTTGGGGTACGTTACGCAACCCGTCCAGGTGGCTATACACGTATCGTAAAACTTGGCCAGCGCCAGGGCGACGCTTCAGAACGCGTACGTATTGAATTGGTATAATATGCAACGAACACATCACACAATTGACGCAACAAACAAAGCCATTGGCCGCATTGCTACAGAAGTAGCGGTGTTCCTCATGGGCAAACACAAACCATCGTACCAGGCTCGCTTGGATGAAGGTGATTTTGTGCGCGTTACAAATTTTGGAAAAATTCACCTCAGTGGTAAGAAGTTGGATCAGAAAGAACTCATCCATCATTCATGGCACCCAGGTGGTATCAAGCGCGTGCCTTTAAAGCGTGTTTTGGAAAAAGCACCACACAAAGCACTTGAACATGCGGTGTCAAAGATGTTGCCTCGCAACACATTCCGCTCTGCACGTATGCAGCGCCTTACGATTGAATTGTAATATGACAACAGAACCTAAAACAACAGAAGCCTTCAAAGGTACTCATGCAGTTGGTCGCCGTAAGGAAGCATCAGCACGCGTACGTTTGCTCCCCGGCACAACCGAAATGACCGTGAACGGCAAACCAATGGTTGAATATTTCAACTATAAGTTGCACCAGAACAAAATCATGGAGCCACTTAAAATGGTTGGTTTAGCTGACACCTTTGGTATCTCAGTTAAGGTTGAAGGCGGTGGCGTTTCAGGCCAGGCAGAAGCAGTTCGCCATGGTATTGCACGCGCATTGGTTTTACTTAACGAAGACTATCGCAAGATTTTGCGTGCTGTTGGGTTCATGACCCGTGACAGCCGTTCAAAAGAACGTAAGAAATTCGGTTTGCGCAAAGCTCGTCGCGCACCACAGTGGTCAAAGCGTTAAAGCTTGGCTATACTGTCTCTATGAAGACAGTTGCACACAATACAGCATTCTTAACGGGAGCGTCTATCATTCAGAAGGCGCTTTCGTTTTTGTATTTCATCGTTTTGTCTCGCGCGTTTGGCGCGTCAGGGATTGGTGCGTACACATATGCGTTATCATTCACCACCATTTTTGCGATTATCGTCGATGGTGGTGTGACGCCGGTGTTAATTCGTGAAATTGCAGCGCATCCTGCAGCAGCTGCGCACACCTTGCGCCGTGCACTTCAGTGTAAGGCCATATTATTTTTTCTGGCGCTGCTTGCCATGCTGAGCGTTGGATTTTTCTTGGATGCGGCGCGCACGCTTTGGCCACTCATTGCAATTGCGGGCGTGGTCATGACATTTGATTCGTTGAATCTTACTTTGTACGGAGTGCTCCGTGGTTTTCATACGGTGCAGCTCGAAAGTTTGGGGCTGCTGGTGGCGCAAACAATCGCAATTATTTTTGGGCTTTGCGCGGTGGTATTTCATGCGCCAATTGCTATTGCAATTATTGGTCTTGGCGCCGCGAGTATCACGAATAGTTTATTGTCAGGTCGTGCGGTGTTTAAAATGCTGCGTACAATTACTCAGCCAGTAATTAGCAAACTAACGATCAAAGAATTTATCCGCGAGGCTATTCCATTTGGATTGGCCGGTGCTTTTGCGCGTGGCTATTCATATTTAGATGCGCTTATTATCGGCGAGCAGGTGAGTGTGGCGGCTGTGGGTTTATATAGTATTGCCAACAAGTTAACGTTTGCATTTCAATTTGTGCCACTGGCGCTTTCTGCTTCGTTATATCCTGCGTTTGCCAAAGAATTAAGTGAACGAACCCATGAAACGCCAGAAAAATTACGCGGACTTTGGAATAACGCGCAGCGCTATGTAATTTTTGTTGGTACGGGAATTGTCGTTGGGCTTGTGGTGCTTGCAAAAAATTTATTGCATTTATACGGCAACTCTTTTGGCGAAGCGCACATCGTATTAACAATTTTGGCACTTTCGTTGGTTGCATCTTTTATTTCATATCCAACTGGCGCACTTTTAAACGCGGCAAAACTGCAGCATTTGCAAACAACCGCCATGGGTGTTACGTTTGCAATTAATGCGATTTTAAATTTACTTTTAATTCCACGCGTCGGTATTGTTGGTGCGGCGTGCGCGGCATGGATCGGCAACATGTGTTTGGCCTCTGTGGGCGCTTATTATGCCCATCAGCGCGTTGTAAAACTGCCTTGGGTATCATTTACCAAAAACCTTATGATAGCGGTCTGCGCAGGCATTTGCGGGGCGTTTGTTTTATACGGATTACGCGTTATTTTACCCTGGATGATTGCGGGCATTGGTGGTATTATAATGTACGCAGCGCTTCTCATTGTTTTTGGCGGTGTTTCGACCGCAGAATGTAAAGGATTGTTTGCGCGCTTGCTTCGAATATGAAAGTACTTTTGGTAACTTTTGAATATCCGCCAACCATTGGTGGCATTAGCACGTATTTAAAAGAATTGTACACGGATTTTCCGGGGACCGTTTGGATTGTCTCGCCACATACACATAAAATTTACACGAGATTTTTTTGGCCACACTGGTTGCCGTTTTATTTTGAACTTAAAAAAATCGTTGCGCTTCACCAACCTGACGAACTGCATGTTTCACATGTGTTGCCCATGGGGCGCATGGCGCGTTGGATTTTTAAGTCCATGGGTGTGCCATATCGCGTGATTATCCATGGTACGGATTTGCAAGCAGCACAGGTATCTAAAAGAAAATGGCGTGCGGTACAAATAATTTTACGCGATGCAAAATCGTGTATCGTAAATAGCGAGGCAACAAAAAAATTATTTCTTGATTTGTGTGATAAAGAAATTGCATCGCCATTGGTAATTAGCCCGGGCGTTTCGTTTCCAGCGGTGAGCACTTCGTCAATAATCGAAAAGTATCAGGTATCTGGAAAGCAAATTATTTTGTTCGTGGCGCGTTTGGTTCCGCGCAAGGGGCTTACAGTTGCGGTGCAAGCGCTGCAATTACTTTTAAAAATTCCAGTGCTTGGTGCGATTTTGGTTGTTGTTGGCGATGGGCCCGAACGCGCTGTCGCAGAAAAATTAGCCGTCGATTTGGGCGTTGCATCGCAAGTTTTATTTGTTGGCGCGGTTAGCGAAGAAGAAAAATGGGCATGGTATCGCGCGGCAAAATTATTTTGGTTTCCAGCGCAACCAATTGCGGGGGAATGGGAAGGATTTGGTATTACCTCAATTGAAGCGCAGTCAGTTGGTTGTCCTGCAGTGGTAAGCGATTTACAAGGGCTCCCAGAGACCGTACGCGATGGATTTTCTGGCTCCGTTGTTGTGGGTACCGCAGAATCGTTTGCCGAGACTTCCGCGGCGATTTTGCAGGATCCAGAAGTTTGGCAGCGCATGCGGCGTGCAGCAAAGGAAAACGCTGCGGCGCACGATTGGAAAACGCAGCGCACGTTGTTTGTGCAATCGCTTAAATAATCTATGGGATACGCATGCATTGTTCCAATTCATGGCCGGATTGAATTACTGCGCGCGTGTTTGAATTCGCTGATAACACAATCGTTGTTGCCACAAGAAATAATTGTGGTGAGCGATCATAATGCGCCTGCTGAGGAGTTGCAAATCGAAACAATTGTTCGCGATTTTCCATTAGCACGAATGGTGAAGAATTTGGGGGAGCGAAGCGCATCGATCGCGCGAAATGTTGGTGCAAAAGCAGTATCCGCCGATTTTTTATTATTTGTAGATAGTGATACTTGTTTTAAAACTCACGCTGCTGCTGATTTGATGAGCGCTCTTGATAGAAATTCTACCGCGGCTTTTGCATATGGTGATTTTTTGTTTGGTGGTCATCGAATGAAGGGTCAGGATTTTTCAGCTGATGCTTTAAAAAAACAAAATTATATTTCAACGATGTCGTTGGTGCGGACGGCGTCTTTTCCCGGATTTGATGAGTCACTTGCGCGATTTCAAGATTGGGATTTGTGGCTTACCATCGCAGAGCGGGGCGGCGTGGGCGTATATGTGCCAGAAATTTTATTTGAAACAAATTTTGGTGGCACCATGAGCACGCGTATTCCATCGATCGCGGCAAAATTTCCAAAAATTTTTTTGTGGTGGCCGCGAGTAAAAAAAATGTATGATGCGCGCCGCGTTATTGAACAAAAACACCATTTAATTCCAGGTGACCGCGCATAAATGCATCTGCGGGCATTTCATTTTTTCCCGCGGGTTTGAGCGTGGTAATTGCGAGTACACCTTCTTTTGTTTGGAGTAATAATTCGTTTGCGCCAAACGTAATTTGGCCAATGTTTTTTGAAATTGTGGGTGCAGTATGCGCCGCAATAATTTTAAGTGATTCTCCGTTTTGTAAGGTGATACTAACGCCAGGCCAAGGTGAATAGCCACGAATCATACGAGCGATTTCTTCGGCAGATTGAACGTCGGCATGAATTACTCCGGATTCACGCGAAAGTAGTGTCGTGAAGGTTGCCTCATCATGATTTTGCGCCGTTGCGATAGTGGTACCCGCAACAATTGCAGCTGCGGTATCAGCAATATGCGCAGCAGCAAGCCGCGCAATTTTTTCCATGAGTGTTTCAGTTGTTTCATCGCCAGTGATGTCGCAATTGTACAGAGAAACGATGGGGCCATGATCCATCTTTTCATCCATCATCATAAATGAAACGCCAGTTGTTTTTTCGCCTGCAATAATTGCCGCGTGCACCGGCGATGCGCCACGATATTTTGGCAAGAGTGAACCGTGAACATTTAACGCGCCGAATGGAGCGAGCTGTAAAATTCGTAAAGGAATGATCGATCCATATTGCGCTACAATAATAAGGTCTGGTTTAAGCGCGGCAAAATGTTCAAAAACTTCTTCGGATTTAAGGCCAACGGGCGTATATACTGATAAACTATTTTCCTCGGCTAAAATATGTACCGGACTTTTTGTAATAATTTGTTTGCGTCCAACAGGGCGAGGCGGCTGCGTGACCACTTCAATAATAGAAAAACGTGCGTCAACAAGTAGTGCGGCAAGTTGCGCGCGGGCAACCGATTCAGTTCCAAAAAAAAGTACGCGAATCATAATGCCGCGCGACGATTATTTTTTTGTATACCGCGTGCCCGATCAATAAATAAAATTCCGTTGAGATGATCAACTTCGTGTTGCAGGACGCGTGCCAAAAAATCTGTCGCAACAAAGGTAACCGTGTTGCCGTCGACAAGCGTAACTTTTGCAGTAAGTTTTGTGTGGCGACAAACTTCGCCGCGCACCCCAGGAACCGAAAGACAGCCTTCTTCTTCCCAAACGGTTTTAAATGAATATTCAGAAAGCTCTGGATTGATAAAAACCATGTCTTGAACACCAAATGGCAGATTTTTTTGGTCCTCGAACGCGTCCTTACCAACCGTAATTACCCGAATTGATTGACCGACCTGTGGTGCAGCAAGTCCAATGCCATCATCAGCGTACATGGTGGTGATCATGTTTTGATACAGTTGCTGCATGGCCGCATCGTGAATTTCTGCAATCGAAATCAACCGCGCTTGTTGGCGCAGTAGGGGATTTGGGTGCGTAATTACGGGTAAAATGGCTGACATGTAGGTATTCTATACTATCTGCTGCCTTTGTTCAACAGACCCAAATGGTGGTTGCCCAAAACGTTCGCGCAAGGGTTTTTCTTCATTCCACCAACGGGTGAATCCTTCGGCGTCGCGAACTTGCCACGCCGCACGTTCTGGGTGACGTGTTTCGACGAGCCACGTGCCAGCCCAATTTTGTGGCAACCGACTGGCAATCGCACGAAGAAATTTCCAAACGCGCTCCTCGGTATTGTAGGTCGGAAATTTAAATTCCGTGTCGGTTGCTAAATCAATAATTGTATCAAAAGAGGCAAGAGGAATTGTGTCAAACGTTGCGCTCGTAGCAATGACGATACAGCTTTTTTCTAAATCGACTGTTGTTGAAAATTGTTCAGCATTTTTTGCATCGACTAAATAAATTTCGCGTGCGGTCGTATCAATTTTTGTAATTGCATTTTTAAGATGCATACCACCAAGACCGATCGAAAAAAAATTACTGTTACCGCAAGTCTCACAAATCATTGATTTTTCCAGTGACGCAAATGGCGCAAGGCGACCACAATCCTTGCAAATAATATGCGAAGCCTCTTTTAAATGTTGCGTCAACAATAATACACGTTTATTTTTTTGAATTTGCTCTTCGACATACGGCGATATTGGCGCTTGACGATTTTTTGGATCCTCGGCGGTACGATCAACGACTGTTGGCCAGAGACTCATTGTTGGTATATGCAAATCACGGGTTAATTCTGCTGTATCGGGTGAGTGAGCTAAAAAAATAATTGCCTCCCCAAATTCCTTTGCGCGACTTTCCAATATGGTACGATTTGCGTATGCCGCGCCATTCCAGTTTTCGTGCGCCGCATGTGTTGGTTCCACAAAAATCCAGCGCGCATTGCTGTGAGGCATCCAAAGTAAACTTTGCGTACCCACAATAATACAATTTTTTATATTTTGAACACCGACTAGCGCATTCCAAGCGGCGCGTCGTAGCGGATTTGAGGTTGGATCAAAATAAAACACTGGTAGTTTTTGTTCTGTTAGATATTTAAAAATTTCGGTAGCCGCGGCATGTGAATGCGCGACAACAAGTTGTGGCGTTTTATTTTTTTGCGTTATCGAATCTAACGTTGAAAAAAAAGTATCTTTATTTTTATACCATGCGTATTGAAGCGATGGGCGAGATTTGGTTTGCGGCGCGGCTGTTCGCACGAAACTGTTTTTAGTCCGCACCAAAAGCGGTGGCAACATACGTTCACACATCATTCCTACCGGCTCCTGAAACCGCTGCGCCATGTGTTCCAACCAGAGCGTTTCATAGGGCGTCAATAATTTTAATTCAGTCGTAACGGTGATGGGTCGCGTTTTAAAATCAGATTTTTCAAGTACATCGATAATAATTGCCGCTGCAGTTTTTCCACGAAATGGAATGGTGATACAAGATCCGATGAGTGGCATCATGGCGCTTTGCCATTCGTAATCAAAGACACTCTTTGCGGCGGGAAGGCGAAAGAGCGGGGCAACGCGCACAAACATAGGTTATGCGGTAAAGATGAGCGCGCTTAATACGCCAACACCGTGAAGCATTTCGTAGGCAAAGACGTGTGTATCTGTTGGAAATTTACGAATCATGCCAAACCCAAGTGCTGCGGCGCGAGAAACACACTCATCAGCATCGTCCGCAGATTGGCTGAGGTGGGCAAGTGCTGAGATAGAACGTTCCGCAATAAGTGTCGTAAATTTTGTATCAAACACTTCTGAGTTTTCACTAAAACCAACTGGCGTATCTACTGAGTGTTTGTGAGAACAATCGCCAGTAATCAAAATAGCAATTCGTTTGTTTGTGCGCTGCAAAATTTCTTGCATAAATTCGCCACACGCGGCATGTTCTAAAATTGTTCCTTGGGAAGTGCCGATTACAAGAAGTGGCGCGTCTAATCCAAGAAGGTGTGCGGCGATAGCGCTTCCGTAATCTAATGTTTCAGCATGCACTTGTTGCACGGGGATGTGCGCATGACGTGCGCTATGCGCGAGTTCCGAAGCAAGTGTGGTGTCAATTATATATTTTTTTTCCGTGACTTTACCGAATTGCTTGAGGGAACCGGTCACCGCAGGATTGCTCAATATTGTAAAAGCTTTATTATGCTGCGAGAGATGTTCAGTAATGAGGATGACAACATCGGGTTCTGCTTGTGAAAGCAGCGCGCTAATTGCGACTACGGCATCATGTGTGTCTTCAACCCCTTCAGTCTGAAGCAACAGTGGATTGTGGGGAAGTAACGCTTCGAAAACAATCATACGCTTAGCGTGATGCTAAAATGGTATTTGGTGCGGTTACGTCAGGAAGATCTGGACCTGGCGTAATGCTGGTAAGTGATTGTTCGCTGATCTGTATAATATTTTTTTCTTGGTAGCCGAGGTTGTGAAATGCTGAAGCGCTTGGAATTAAGCGACGAGTGCCATTTGAAATAACGTAGGTAAACGGCGATCCTTTGATTGAGATGAGGGTACCGTCTTTAAAGGTGATTGAGTCGCTGGTGAGTGGGTATTTGCTGAGTTGCTTTTCATCAAGTACCACGATTTTTTTCTTTGGATAATTGACCGTTAAGATTTCTTTGGAAGGGATAATACTACGCTCGCCATTTTTGATGTAATACAGCGCTTTTGATTTTTTATCCTGTGCGATGGTGCCAAGTGGATATACTGACGCGGTGGTGATAAAGGTACTGCTCTGGTAGGCAGCTAAATCAGCATCGGCAACGTCAGAAACTTCGCTTGGGTTAAATCCAATCGTTTTAAATACTGCGGTTGATGCAATTGGATGTTTGGTGTCATCGATGAGCAAATAAATCATGCCGCTTGGCACGCGAACAAGCGAATAATTTGGCAATGAAATTGCTGGTCCTTGTGCGTAGGCGAGCAGATCGTCGGGCTGTACTTTCAAAATTAAATTTGGATTAAAGCGAGAGATGAGCGCTGCCATGGACATAAATTGACGAAGCTGTCCGTTTTGTAGAAGATAAATTGTTTTGTCACCGCTCGCTTGAAGCAAAGATCCGTCAGGATATACTTTGGTAAACCACTGCGTCCAAATTTTCCAAAAATTTTTGTTGCCACTAATGTGTGGTGTGTAGGTATATAAAAATGCGGTTGCAAAAGATTGCGGTGTTACTGAAAGATTATCGATCGCGTAAGTTGCATTTTGTTGCTTAATCCAACTTTGATTTTGATTGGTGTAATAGTAGCGCATGACATTGGCGCTGCTTCGAACCTGATTTGCAAAGCCACGATATTTTTGAATCGACGGATCGCTCATGCTGCAAGAATCGCACACGCCAAATCCGGTTGCCCAATCAAGTTGTTTTTGTGTTGGATTTTGTGAAGTAATGAGACTTTGCTCTTTTTGAATCATTACTAAAACATAGCGCGGATTGATTTGTGCGTCACGCGCCGCCTCAAAAATAATTTCGGAAGCTGATTTTTGCACCCCATCAACATCCACGAATTGCATATTGGCAAGTGGACTTTGTGAAGTAATAAGAAAACGCTGAATTTCCGCTGCGGTCATGGTATCTGCAGCGGTCAGTTCCTGGTCGGTAATAATAAGTCCCGGATTGAATACAGGGGCGGCCAGCGCAAGGGAAGGCGCAAGCATGCTAAAAACTACCAGATAACTAAAAAAAGCCAATATTTTAGCACGTTTCATAGGGATTGATTATACCACATAAGTAGGATATCATGAAGTCATGAAACAGCGTTTGGCAGTATTTTTAAATATTCCAATTTGGAAAGGGTCTTTAGATGCGGTTGTTGACCGTATTTTTGAAATTGAAGCTAAAAATAACAGCTGCCATGTGGTTACTATTAACGCAGAAATGTTGCTCTGTGCCGCAAAATTTGAGCCAGTGGCGCAGGCTATTTTTGGCGCGCAAATGTGGGTTGCTGATTCCATGACCGCGCGTTGGTTTTATGCGCGAGCGGGGCAGCGCGCTGGTCGAATTCCTGGTGTTGATTTGGCTGAAAAACTGGTGACTCGGGCGGCTCAAAAAAAAATGCCAATAATTATTTTGGGGGGCGCAACCGCACAGGTACGTACTCGCGCCACTGAGTTTGTCTTGCGTCGTGGCGCTACCGTTGCATTTGCAGAAAGCGGCCCCATTATTTCATACGGTGAATCGTTGCCCATTGGTGCATTAGACGAAATTGCAAAAAAAATTTCTGCTGGTGGTAGCGCCTTGGTATTAGTCGGTTTTGGTCATGGTAAACAAGAGCGTGCGATTGAATATTTGATGCAGCAAGTTGCTTTGCCGTGTATTTTTGTCGGCGTTGGTGGGTCGCTCGACATGTGGGCAGGGGAGTTTCCTCGCGCGCCAAAGCCGCTACGCTTTTTAGGACTTGAATGGCTCTGGCGGCTTATTTTGCAACCATCAAGAATCCATCGAATTATTCAGGCTGTTTTTGTTTTTCCTTTTTCAGTGCTTTTTAATTTGTGATATACTGAGTACATGCGAATTGTACCATTTGGATTAGTTCTTGTTGCTGTTTTTTTTCTTGCATCAGCGCCTGTATTTGCAGCTGATGATGTTACGACGCTTCAAAAACAAATTACCGATCGACAGGCTCACATTTCCGAGCTGCAAAAACAAATTGATGCGGTGCAAAAATCGTTGCAGCAAAAACAACTTGAAAAAATTACTTTGCAAAATCAGCTTTCATTGATTGGTGGACGCATTACCCGAACCAAGCTTGATATTTCCCAAACGAATGATCAGCTCCAAGAAACGCAATTAAAATTGCAGCAGACCGATTTAAAAATAAAAGATAAAGAAGCTCTTATTAGCCAAGAGCAAAGTGAAATCAAGGAACTTGTTCGCACACTTGATTTTGCAGAGCGTGAAACGGTTATCCAGCTGCTCGCGAGCGGCCATACCATTTCTGATTTTTTTATCGCGCAAGAATCATATAATGCAATTAATACCAAATTAACTGCGGCGCTCATGGCTGTTCAAAAAATTAAAATAGCACTTGATGCTGATCATGCGACGTATTCAAACTTACAAAGTGATTTGGAATCAACGCAAAATAAATTAGAATCAAAACAATCTGGTTTGCAAAGTCAAAGCGTTGCAAAAGTGCAGCTTTTGGATCAAACAAAGGCGAGTGAAACGAAATATCAACAGCTCGTGAAAAACTTAAAGTCGGAATATTCGGCAACGGAAAATGATATCGCGGCAATTGAACGTCAGGTTCGCGCTAAATTAGCCGCAGCGCAAAAAAAGGGAACCTTTACCGTGCCAGTCGGTGATGTAGCGATTAATTGGCCCGTGCCATCGCACGTAATCAATGCGACTTTTCACGATCCGGATTATCCATTTCGCCATATTTTTGAGCATCCGGGAGTTGATATTCGCGCGGCGCAAGGCACGCCAATTCGCGCAGCCGCGGCCGGCATCGTTGCGCAGGCAAAAAATGCTGGTATGGGGTACAGTTATATTATTTTGATTCACAATAACCGTATCTCGACATTATACGGCCATGTTTCTCGAATTTTAGTTGCACCAGATGATGTTGTTTCTGCCGGGGACATTATTGGATATAGTGGTGGAACCCCTGGAACGCCAGGAGCCGGTCCTTTTGTGACCGGCCCGCATTTACATTTCGAAGTTCGTTTGGATGGGATTCCCGTGAATCCTTTAGAATATTTGCCTTAATTTGCAGGCTTGTAAACGAGTGTGCCAATAACGTGATCAGTGCTTAAGGTTACCGCATCACCCAGTGTGGTGAGCTGATCAAAGCGCACAGTCATGGTATCGGTAGGCACAAATCGATCTTTGTTTACGGAGTCAAAATAGCGTCCAACCACCTCAAATGTTTTTGTTTCGCCTGGTGCAATAGATTCATCGATTCGAAGAACTTGCGTGTGTCCTGGACCCAAAATTGAGGTCCCTGCGGCAATCATAAGTTCACCAAACGGTTTGATAACTGCGCCTTGAGAATCAATTTCACGAAGCTCAATCGTTTTTGTTGGGTCGTCTGATGCAAGCGTTGATGCATCAAATATAAACGAAGCTGATGAAAGTGTGCGTGCTGCTGATGAATTATTAGTAACCTTAAAGGAACCGAGACGTACGATTGGCTGAAAGATTGATTGATTGACCGGAGCGAAGGTGGATGGGCTTACGGTAAAGTCACTGTAGGCTGTCAAAAAACCATCTTTTTGGGTGGTTGCGCCAGCTGGGCCAAATTCAATATGATACGGAACGACTTCTGCAATACCAGCGGAGATTGTGCCGGTGAATGTAGTGTCTGCGGTAAAAGATCTGGTCGTTGTGGCTGAACCTAGTTTCTGATATGAAAAGGTCAGGGGAGCGGAAGTATTACCTGAGACGGTATAAGTGATAGTTGAATGACTTGAGTCATCTTTGGTTGCTGAACTTTGTACCGATTGAATTGTATATGATTGTGCGGGAACCACAACTGGTGGAGTTATGGGCGCTGGGGTAGTCCCTTGCACTGGCGTCGCAAAATATGAATCCGGTTGGGGAGTGTAGTCAGGGAAGAAAGTGTCAGGTACATCGTGGACATCTGAAAATTTTAAACCGCGCGCCAAAAAATCTTGTTCGGTTTGGATCCACTGCAGATTTCCAGCTTCATCTTTGACCAAATAAACTTTTGGATCAGTTTGAATTTTAATTAATGTTCCAGGTTTAAATTTTACATTTTTGCCAAGCGGATACGTTGCAAGCGTGTCTCCAGGAACGCCTAGGACGTTTTCGAAGGTCTTACCATACCACCCCTCATAAACGCTCTGAAGAGGAAATGGATGACGAATGCCATCTTGGAGCAAATAAACAGCGGGGCTGGTAGAAGACTTAATTAAAGTTGGCGCGCCAGCGGCAAAGGCAGCTGTTGGAGTTAAGAGCGCAAGGGAGAAAATAAGAGCTGATTTCATAGTAGGTATATTGTATCACACAATTTATGTGTTGTAATTTTTGGCTTAAACAAAGGCTTAAAATGTACTTAGTGTCGCAGAAGATATATTGTGCGACGCTAGACTATTTCACCCCTGCAACGGTCGTGGTTGCTGTAACCGTTGGTGAAACAAAAACTTTATCGGCAAATCGTACATCAATTTTTTTACCCACACCTGTTTTTTGAATCGCCGCAATTGCTTTTTGAAGTTGTACTGAAATGTTCGCGGACCCGCTTACAATGACTTGTGTCCCCTGTTCATATTGCAACACAAAGCGGTCATCATCTATTGGGTCATACAAAATGCTTTGTAATTTGAATCCATTAAGGCTGGCTCCGTTTGCGCGTATTGCAACAACTGCCGCATGAACCTGGGGCTCTAAAATGGGCTGTAGAATGCCCTGTGGTGTTATGGCGCTATTAATCTGCATGCTCGGACCTTCGATTACCACAGGCTGTTCTGTTGATCCGGTCGGATACCATCGTACAAGTAATCCATCGGCAGAAACAAGTGCCGTGCCATTGATCGCATTGATCCGAATTCTCATTGGAGTTTCGGCCGCATTAATTTGAATCGTATGCGGAAATTTTTTGACGACCGTAATTGTATCGAGCGCCACAATACCGTGGAGTTGATCGATTACTTCAGTTGGCGTGAATCCAATAAAAGATGCGTGTGGAATTCCAAAATGTGTTTTGTGTAAATAATCAGTAAGACTTGTTTGAACTTCTGCGGACGCATAGGTATCAAGACCGGTGATCGAAATATCATTCATTTGAAAATAGGCATGATGCGTAATGAGCCAAGCGTTACTCGCAACAATGGCGCATAAAAAAATCACTTCGATTGTTTCTTTGTGATACAGTGAACGAAAAGTGCGCCCCAACAAATTGGTGGAGCGCGGTTTCTTTTCGACGTACCGAAGATTATGAGCGAGGTGTCGGCGCATACAACGTGTGCCACGGAAGATATTTGTGAAGGAGCTGAGGAAGTTTAACTGAACCATCTGCTTGTTGATTTTGTTCCAAAATGGCAAGCCACAATCGGTCGGTTGCGCCGGTGCCATTTACGGTGTGCGCGAGGTGACGATCGTTTCCATTTTTATAAGTAATTTGCAAACGACGCGTTTGGTAGTCCGTGGTGTTGCTGGTCGATGTTAATTCGCG
>CAITMK010000001.1 GCA_903893485.1 Candidatus Magasanikiibacteriota bacterium | reverse complement strand
GTGCCAGGGCGATACCAAACGTTGCCACCAAGTGGATATGATTCTAATTCATCTTGTGAAACTTTGGTGATTGGTGCTTTCGCTGCATTTGGAAACCAAGTCTCAAATGTTTTTGTTTCTTCTGGGAAAACGTAGCGTTTGCCATCTTTAGCCAAATAAAATTTGGTGGTAACTTTTGGACCAATTAAAATGTGGCCAGCCAATTTTGGTGGTTCTGGGCGGAGCACTGGGGGCTGGGCTGCTACTGGAGCTGGCGTTTTTGCATATTCACCAGATTCATTTTCTGGTGCGTGGACTTTTTGGGTGTATAAAAAGATGCCGCCGAGTACAATAATAACTAATCCGGCGATAAATGCGCCCCAAACGATTTTGCCTTGTGAATTTGAGCTGTTCATAGTGCTGTTATGGTAGCACGCGGAAAAAATTTTGACAAAAAATTACCCCGGACGCGTGATCGAGTCATGCACGTCCGGGGTTTGATCAGGATTTCCTTTTTCGGTTGCTCATCTTTGTGACGATGTCGTTGACCATCGCGCGGTCAATCGGCGGCCAGTGTTGGTGCCGAAGTTCAGGGGTTGGCCAGAAGTACTCCATCAACGACACTTCTGATCTATCGATTGCCACATTCGTATACCAATTCGGCATTGCATAGTACTGGCCGATAGGATGCATCCTATGTTCCAGCATGTTTGGCAGCCACCGATAAGAGAGTGCCAAACCATGCAAATGCTTGTGTTCGCACATGGCAGCGTGGATTTGCTGGAATGTTTTGGGGATCTTTTCGGTATCGCGGGGCCTGATGGCTAGAGCTTGCTGTTTCGTTGTGCAGGTATAGAGACCTGGGAAAACGCGCATGATTTCGGTGAGGAGAATTTGCGTGAGTTCATCGACCTCGCCCTCCTCGTTTTCGTCGATAAAAACGCAGGATGGATTCCAGCTAGCTTTGGCGCAGGTGCTTTTCAGGTGGCTCAGCATCGAACACCATCCACGGAACTCCAAATCAGTGATTCCCGAATTTGGTGCAAGCTGTGGCATGATAAGGAGTGTCAGCATTTTCGCCGACGTCTGCAACCCTTGGCCTGTAGATTGAGTCTGGTCGGTTGGCATGAGGACCTCCTGCGAACACAGTGTTGCGTCGCTCTTTGTATTTAAACAAAAACCGTTGACAATGTCAACGGTTTTTGGCCTATTTTATTGTAGCGCGGTTTAGATGATCGTAACCGACGCGATTTTGTCGCCTTCTTCTTTGAATCGCATGACGCGAACGCCTTGGGTGGCGCGGCCAATGGTTGGAATTGAACCAAATGGCAAGCGGATAACTTGGCCCTTAACGGAAATCATCATAACGTCGCCTTCTTGGGTAGCATTCACGATCATAGCACCGACGATTTTGCCAGTTTTTGCGGTGATTTCCATGGTTTTTATACCAGAGCCGCCACGTCCTTGAACTTTGTATTCTTTCACTTTGGTGCGTTTGCCCAAACCGTTTTCAGCGACCGTGAAAATTTCAAGTGCGCCTTTTTCGATGAGCGTTGTGGCGAGCACATCCATGCCAACGACCGCATCGCTGTCGTGGAGTTTCATGCCACGTACGCCAGCTGCGGCGCGGCCCATGCTACGCAAATCTTTTTCAGGGAAGCGGATTGCTTGGCCTTGTTCGGTAACCACCATGATTTCGTCTTTGCCGGTAGATGGGCGTACCCATTCCAAATTGTCGCCTGGATTAATTTTGAGCGCGATTAAACCAGAACGGCGAACATTTGCGAATTCTTTAATCTCTGTTTTTTTCATGGTGCCGTCGCGGGTTGCCATGACAAAGTATTTGTAACCTTGTAAGTCTTCGGTTGGAAGTGTTGCTGAAACTTTTTCGTTTGGTGAGAGTTGTAAAAAGTTTTGGAGCGCCTGGCCTTTGCTGGTACGACTTGCAACTGGCACATCGTAACTTTTGAGTTGAAACACACGGCCCTTAGTGGTGAAGAACATGAGATCAGCGTGTGTGGTGGTTGAAAAAAGTTGATCAACAATATCTTCTTCTTTGGTGGTAAGACCAATAACACCTTTGCCCCCACGTGATTGCGTTTTGAATGTGTCTGGTGGCATGCGTTTGATGTAACCGTCGCGGGTGATGATCACAATCGTGTCTTCGTTTGGAATTAAATCTTCAGCGGTAAATTCTTTGATGCCAGATTTAATAATTTTGGTGCGACGTTCATCACCAAACTTTTCGCGGAGCTCGGTGACTTCGTCTTTCACGATTGCCAAAATGCGTTTTGCAGAACCTAAAATTGCTTCCATTTCTTTAATGAATTTGAGCAATTCTTTTAAGTCCATTTCAACGCGTAACCGCTCCATGTTTGCCAAAGATTGCAAACGCATTTCCAAAATTGCGTTGGCTTGCAATTCTGACAATTTAAATTTCTTCATTAATTGTACGCGAGCGTCGTCTTTGTCTTTTGACGCGCGAATTGTTTTGATAACTTCGTCGATGTGCAAAAGTGCAATCATCAAACCTTGCAAAATGTGTTCGCGGGCTTTTGCTTTTGCAAGTTCAAATTCGGTGCGGCGCGTAACCACCAATTTGCGATGCTTGATGTACTCTTCCAAAATCATTTTGAGATTCAAAACGCGCGGCTGGATACCATCGACGATCGCGAGCATGTTCACATGGAACGTCTCTTGCATCTGCGTCATTTGAAACAAGCGATTCAAAACTTTTTTTGGATACGCATCTTTTTTGAGTTCAATCACCACGCGGATACCATCTTTATTTGATTCATCACGCAAATCTTTGATGCCTTCGATTTTTTTCTCTTGTACCAATTCTGCAATTTTTTCCACCAAAGTTGCTTTGTTCACCATGTATGGAACTTCGGTGATGATAATGCGGAATTGATCGCCTTTACCTTCTTCGATATCTGCTTTTGCGCGAACCGCAATGCCGCCACGACCGGTTGCGTATGCAGCTGCAATATCTTTTACGTTGTACGCGATACCACCGGTTGGAAAATCAGGACCAGTAATAAATTCCATTAAATCGTCGATGGTGCAATCTGGATTGTCGATAACATGGGCGATTGCATTACACACTTCAGTTAAGTTGTGTGGTGGAATGTTGGTCGCCATACCAACCGCAATGCCGAGCGTACCGTTACACAAAAGGAAAGGGAATTTGCCAGGTAACACACGAGGTTCTTTGTGAACGCCGTCGTAGTTTGGCATGAAGTCAACCGTATTTTTTTCAATGTCGGTTAATTTTTCTTCGGCAAGTTTTGAAAGTTTAGCTTCGGTATAACGCATTGCAGCGGCGCTGTCGCCATCGATGGAACCGAAGTTACCTTGGCCTTGCACCATTGGGTAGCGCAGGGAAAATTCCTGCGCCATACGAACCATTGAGTCGTACACTGCGCTATCGCCGTGTGGATGGTATTTACCAAGTGTTTCACCAACCACGGTTGCTGATTTACGAAATTTTGCATTTGCCTTAAGGCCCATGTCAAACATCGCGTACAAAATACGGCGATGAACTGGTTTTAAACCATCACGAACATCTGGAAGCGCACGCGAAACAATAACGGACATTGCGTAGTCCAAATATGATTGTTGCACCTCGTTGACGATTGACTGATTGGTAATGTTGCCGATCTGGAATTGATGTGGTGCTTCTTTTGCCATATTATTTTATGTTCTTTTTCAGGAAATTGAGAGTCGATGTGGAAAGTGCTGCGGAAGAAGTTGTGGTAACTGCGGCTGTTGAAGTTGGGGTGCTCGTTGCGGTTCTTGCCTGCAACATTTGCAGTGTTTTTTGGAGCGTTGCTTGGGTGTTATCGTCTTTGGTGTAATCCTCAACGTTAATATAGGTTGCCGCTGGCGCTTTGCCCCACCAGGTGTCCCACGTGTGGCCTGGAAGATCGCCGGTTAAGCGACTTGGCAATGTAACAAGCCATGTTGCAACGAGCAAAAAGGCAAGCACTGAAACGCCAACCGCAATCCAACGTTGGCGGCGGGCAAGTTCATGTGGAGGCAAATGAGGAGTGAAAGAGCGCTGTGACATATTATTGCTTTTGAAGAACCATGACAACTAATTGATCCGAAGGCAAATCTTTTTTAGTGATTTTAATTTTTGTCTGCGTTTCTTCTGGGGTGCGGCCAATGGCTTTGAAGAATGGTTCAACCGGGCCAAAGTTTGCGCCAGTGCCGGTTGCTTTAAATGCGTATGGAATTACAACGCGCGGTTCAACTTTAGTGACAATTTCTGCGGCGCGCTCTGGGGTTAAGGTGCCATCGCCGCCAACTGGGATGAGTAAAATATCAACGCCATTAAGTTCGTTCAATAATTTTTCATCTAATGTTTTTGGGATCATGCCAAGATGCGCAACCGTGACGTGTTCAATTTCGGTACGGAAAATTAATGGCGATTCAGCGGTGGTACCGGTTTGGAAACCGTATACTAAAACTTCTTTGTATTCGTATTCGCCAGCACCCGAAATTACTAGGGTATCTTTGCCTAATGTAATTAAATCATCAACGCCGTGTGATGCCAAAACTAAATCCGCGCTTGAATTGCGCAAGGTATCTTCTTTTGCGTTTTTGTAAGGATCAAAAAGCAGTGAGCCTTCGCCCATGCTGGTTTTGAAATCAATTTTTATCGTGGACTGACCGAGCCATGAAATGTGCATATACAGTAAAATTCTTACAAATTGTAGCACACATTTGGTAATTGACAAATGGGGGAGCGAATGTAATAATTTTTTGTGCTCGTTGCGAGCCATAGCTCATTTGGGGAGACAAAAAATGAATGATGGTTTTGGTGCGCGAACCGTGGATGACGATTTGAAAATTTTGGCCACGAACAGCAATCATCGATTGCCGCCGTTTGGTGCGAACGACTTGTTTGGAGATGACACGTGCTCATACCGTCGATTTGTAAAAATCATGCGTATGAAGCGAGCGAAGAATAAGATTGTACCCGAAATTCACGCGTGGATTGCGTGTTGGGACGAAATGGTTCTTCGTAATATGGTTTTTTCGGTTCAGACCGAGTGGAGCCTGCTGTTTTTCCATAAGGAAACCGACGTGTTGCCGCGGTCGATTTCGTGTCAGCTCTTGGCGCGAGGTTCCGCCGCCTGGTGTACGGCAACTCAAAGTGTTGTCTTGATTAAGCAAACGTTGGAACAGTATCCAGCGCTGCCGGCAGAATTTCGTTCGGTTTTGGATGCCCTGAGGCGCTAATTCAGGGTTGACAAAATGTGTTTATTGTGCTTTAATGTGTCGCAAGCAAGCCCGTCAATATTGGGCTGAAGGAGATGATCATGAATCAGAATCAAGTCGGGCAACAGCCCAGCTATCTCGGCGCTAAGTTGAAGACGCTTGATTTGCCGCTGGCACGCGCGGCACTGAATCGGCATCCGTTCCGCGCAGCTGATCGCCGGCCGCCTGGTCAGCCGATCGATCCTGTGGCCATTGACCGCGTGCGGCACGGCCCCGGCGGTCGCGGCTTGGCTTACTGCTAAGCCGAACAACTCTCACGCGCCCTCCGCGCGGAACCTGCAGACACCACCGTCTACAGGTTCCGCGCACTTTTATTTTTGGGGGTTGACGCCCCGGCCTCACTCTGTTACAATCCATCCACTAATTCATATGACTAACACAGCAACAAAAACGGGCGTTTTCGCTAAACTCCTGGACGAACATTTTGGCAACGTGCCAAAGGTAGGCGACATTTTGAAGGGAACAGTATTATCAGTTGGCCGCAACGAAGTGCGTATTAATATCGAGGGGCTCCGCACTGGTGTGATCCGTGGCACAGAACTTTATGCTGAAAGCTCAGAATACCGCAACCTTAAGGACGGTTCAGAGGTAGAAGCAACAGTTATCGAACTTGAAAACGAAAACGGCGAAATGGAACTTTCATTCCGCAGCGCAGGCCACGCCCGCGTTTGGACAAAATTGGAAGAACTCCGTCGCTCAGGCGTTACGGTAATGGCTCGTATTAAGGAAGCAAATAAAGGCGGTCTCATGGTTGATTTAGACGGCATGGACGCATTTTTGCCAGTTTCTCAGTTATCTGGGGATCATTATCCACGTGTTGCTGGTGGCGACAAAAACAAAATTCTTGAAAAACTCAAAGAATTTGTTGGCCAAGATTTACCTGTTAAGGTAATCGACGTGAACGAAAAAGAAGAAAAATTGATTGTTTCTGAAAAAGCAATTGCAGACGAAGTTAAAAACGTAGTACCAGACAAATATAAGGTTGGTATGACCGTAGAAGGCGAAGTTTCTGCAATCACCGCATTCGGCGCCTTCGTTAAATTCGATGGCATTGAAGGCTTGGTACACATTTCAGAGCTCGCATGGCAGCGCATTGATCATCCAAAGGACGTTGTCCGCTTAGGTGACATGGTAAAGGCTGAAATCATCCAAATCGACGGAAAAAAGATCTTCCTTTCAATGAAGCGCTTGACTCCAGACCCTTGGAAGACTATTAATGATAAGTATAAGGTTGGCCAGGTGGTCAAAGGTAAAATCGTTAAAATCAATCCTTACGGTTTGTTCGTAGAATTGGATCCAGAAATTCAGGGCTTGGCTCATGTTTCTGAACTTTCAAACGAAACAATCGAAGACATTGCAAAGCAGTTCAAAATCGGCGATACATACGAATTTGATATCGTATCAATTGATTCAGAAGAGCACCGTTTGGGCCTTCGCGTTCCTGGTGTAAAACCAAAAGCAAAATCAACACATGCCGAAAAAGCAGAGAAAACAGAAGACACAGAAGAAAAAGCGGCATAATCGCTTAATCAGCAAAAAATTTATGCGTACGTTCCTCAAAAACATTGGAATTTTTGTGGTGGCTATGATTCTTCTTGCGCTCATTGCGCAGGGGGTTCGTAGCACCAAACAGGCACCAACGGAAGTTGGTTTGTCTGACGTGGCCGCAGCCATTGAAAAAAATGAAGTTCAAAAAATTGAGGTAAACGACGTAAACTTGACCGTGACCAAGCGCGACGGGAGCGCGCTTGTGTCTCGCAAGGAACCTGGTGATTCATTGCCAACCGTTTTGCGCGCAATGGGTGTTACACCAGAGCAGCTTCAGGCGGCAAATTTGTCCGTTACTGATCAGCATGGCTGGGAATATTGGTTTGGCATGCTTATGCCAATCTTTGCTCCAATTGTACTTATTGGCGTGTTATTTTATTACATGGCACGTCAGGTTTCTGGTGCCAATAATCGCGCCATGGGTTTTGGCCAGGCAGCTGGCAAGGAAATGGACATCGACGAAAAGGTTAAAGTTACCTTCGACGATGTTGCCGGCATGAAGGAATCAAAAGAAGAATTAAAGGAAATCGTTGAATTTTTAAAGACTCCAGAGAAGTTTTCAAATTTAGGTGCAAAAACACCAAAGGGTGTGCTGCTTATGGGTTCGCCTGGTACGGGTAAAACATTGCTCGCTCGCGCGGTTGCGGGTGAGGCAGGTGTGCCATTTCTCCACATGTCAGGTTCTGAATTCGTAGAAATGTTTGTAGGCGTTGGTGCGTCACGTGTTCGCGACTTGTTTGGTCGCGCAAAAAAAATGGCTCCAGCAATTATTTTTATCGATGAAATCGATGCTGTTGGTCGCCGTCGTGGTTCGGGTATGGGCGGTTCACATGATGAACGCGAACAGACCTTGAATCAGATTTTGGTGGAAATGGATGGCTTTCAGCCAAATGGCGGCCTTATTGTGATCGCCGCAACTAATCGTCCAGATGTTTTGGATCCAGCACTTCTTCGCCCAGGTCGCTTTGACCGTCGCGTAACCGTTTCACTTCCAGACATTAACGAACGTGAAGCAATTTTGGGAATTCACGCAAAAAATAAACCACTCGATGCAGATGTTTCACTTCGTAACATTGCAGAACGCACGCCAGGGTTTACGGGTGCTGATTTAGCAAACCTCTTGAATGAAGCTGCAATCTTAACTGCACGCCGCGCCAAAAAATCTGTTGGTGTTACCGAAATTTTGGAATCAGTGGACAAGGTAATCCTTGGTCCAGAACGCCGCAGCCATGTATTTAGTGAACAAGAACGCAAGATGACCGCATATCACGAAGGTGGTCATGCGCTTGTTGGTCATTTGCTTAAATACTCAGATCCGATTCGTAAGGTTTCAATTATTTCTCGTGGCCATGCTGGCGGTTACACACTCAAAATGCCAACCGAAGACAAACACTATCACACTCGCGCCGAATTTTATGATGATTTGGCCGTTGCAATGGGTGGCTATGCTGCAGAAAAATTAATCTTTGGTGATGACATGATCTCGACTGGTCCATCAAGTGATTTGCGTAGCGCAACACAAATTGCAAAAGACGCGGTGATGCGTTACGGCATGAGTGATTCACTTGGCGCCCGCACCTTCGGCGAAACCGAAGAAGCAATGTTCATGGGCCGTGGTAGCATGGAAGCTCGCGATTACAGTGAAAAAACTGCAGAGGCGATCGATGCCGAAGTTGTACGTTTAGTTGAAGACGCACGTCGTCGCGCGGTTGAAATTTTGACCACGCATCGCGCAGTGCTCGATAAAATTGCTGATCACTTACTCGCAAAAGAAACTTTGGAAGAAGAAGAATTTGTTGCATTGGTCGGAGTTAAAAAGGCTGAATAATATAAAACAAAAAGCCGCCCATGCAGGGCGGTTTTTTAATTTTTATTTTTTTGATATAAAAGTATGCTATACTATTTCATATCAATTTTAGTATGGCTCAAAAATTTGAAAATATAAAACCTGAAGCTGCTCAAGAAAATAAATTACCCCCAAAACGTGAGGGTGTTCCAAGTATCTTGAAACAAAAACAGGAAGCACGTGCAAAACTTGTTGAAACTTATAGTAAGTACCAAACCGAGAAAGGTAAAAATCCTGCTTGGAAAGGGCCTTTGGACAGCATGTTTAAACAAATTCAAAAATATGATAGCGAAATTTTAAGCATCCAAGATGGAAGCGAAGCGATACTGCGCAAAAATGTTTTAGCCAAACATGCGGAAATCGCTGCCAAATCAGTTGGCGTTGTGAGCGGTGCGCCTGGTGTAAAAGTTTCTCCTGAATATATTGCGCAACTACAAGCTAAGCAAGCTGCAGAAGGTATGCCAGAGTTGCCAGAACTGTCTGCAGAGACAGTAGGTGCTGATGTCGTTCGCGCAGGTTTGCATTTTGGCGCAGCTCCAGATATGGCAAAAAGCGTTCCTAAAAATATTCAGACACGTTTGGCAAGTACAATGCGTGAGCATTCGGGAATGCCATCGAGTCGAATAGGTGGTGGTAAATCAGCTGAAAGTTTGGCTACAGCAGATAATCAGACGGCTGAGGAACGTTTTTTTGGAAATACCGCGGAAGGAGAAACGGTAATTACATCGGACATGGTGCCAGAAGTACCTGCTAATCATACTGAAGATGTTGCTGAAGAATCGATGGAAGATGTCACTAGCGAACTTCTTGGTAGTACCGCAGATCGATCACGTATCGCGGCTCGCCGCAGCATGGGCTTGGGTTCTGCGCTTACATTTCCAAAAAACATTGAGCCTGCAAATGAAAATATGGAAGAACCTCAAGAGGAATATATGGGGGCAAATCCAGAACAAGCGCGTGCATTGTTGGGAAAGAATAAAGTTAGCGATCGACTTCGAAGTCATCAAGGTTTATACACAAGTCCATTGCGTGAACCTGCAAATGCAGCGGCAGACCATGTTTCTGCAGAAGTGCGTTATTTAAATGATGTGCGTAAAGTTCGTGAGGAGGCAAAAGCTAATAAAAAAAGTTTAGGATCTCGATTTCTTAGTTTTTTTAGAGGCGACAAAGCCGCATAACATTTTTTTGCGGATGTGTTATACTGTTGCCATATAGTTCTTCTTATCTATGGCACAAAAAATTTATCGACACATTTTGCGAGACGCGTGGAGCGTGACCTGGCGGCATCCCGCGCTTTGGGTGCTTGGCGCATTTGCTTTTTTCATGGGGCAAACACAATTTTTTTATTCACTCGCGGGACTTTTTAAAATCACGTCAGTAGGTTTGGACATGGCGCATGTGAATGCCACGGGGCAATCATGGTTTTTTCCTTCGTTTGTTGCGGCGTCTGGCTGGGATATTTTTGGGGGTATTATTTCTGCGGCGCTGCTTGGCATTTTGATGATCCTGTTTTTCTTTTTAGTGATTCAGGCGCAAGGTGCCCTTGTTGCGGCCGGTGAATTTATTTTTCGTAAGCGAATTTATTCATTCAAGGCGGCGTGGATTGCTGCGTTCCAACATTTTTGGGCAATTCTCGGCATTTTGGTGGTCAAAGGAATTTCTGCATTAATTGTAACTGGTGGTGTTTCGGCAATTCGTTACATGGTGGAAGCTTTTCCATTTGCTTGGTGGCCAAAAGTTATTTTTGTGCTCGGTTTTGCATTGCTCGCGGTTTTTGATATCTGCATTACGTTTATTGCATTGTACGCCACATGCTATATCGTCTTAGAGAAAATGAAATTACGTAAAGCGTTGGCATGCGCAACTAATTTATTTGCAAAACATTGGCTTGCATCATTGGAAATTGGTGTAATATTTTTAGTGCTCAATACCGTATTTCTTATTGTATCAAAATTGGTATTTGCCGTTTTGTGGGCGCCGCTTTTTTACTTTGCAATACTGGTAAAATTAACAACTGGATTGTTTGCACCAGCAGTAATCGTAAACTTAGCCGTATTATTTATCGCCTGTTGGGTGGTGATGGCTATCTATACCACTTGGTTTTTCATGTCAGTCGTGGCGCTATTCGACCACATGGTTGCAGATTCGCCAGTGAGTAAAGTGATTAGATTTTTAGGTTCCTTTGCACGTCGTGGATAAATTTTTATGGGAGCTGTTGCCGGTCTTTCTGATCTTTTAAAAAAACAAGGAACGCCAACTCCTGGAAAAGCGGCTGGCATTGCGGTTGATGAAGAAACAGCCGATCTTCGGTTGCACGAAAAATTGCATGCCGTTGCACTTGAAAAATTTGAGCAGCAGGCGCAAACTTCTGCGGCGGATTATCATTTGCGTTACATGGATTTGCGTAAGTTTCCAATTCCGCCAGAAGCCCTGCAACTTTTTTCCGAAGATGACGCGCGCAAATTTTCCGTGGTTTGTTTTTTTGCAGAAGGGCAAGAAGCGCGTGTTGGTGTCGTGAGCATTGCAGATACCGCGGTGCAGGAATTTTTAAAGCGCATTGCGGTAGATAAAAAAAATAAAATAATTCCATACGTCATTTCGCAAGAAAGTTTTGACAAAGCAATGGCACTTTACGCATCGCTTCCAAAAATTATTACTGTAACGCGTGATGTTGGAATTACGAACGAAGATTTGGAAAAATTTCAATCGCTTTTTAATTCGCTTCCAGAATTAGCGGCGAAAATGAAGGAAATTAACACCACTGATTTTGTGACATTGGTGTTTGCGGCGGCATTTAAAATGAACGCATCTGATGTGCATATTGAAGCGGAAGAACACAAGGTGATTGTTCGTTTGCGTTTAGATGGTATTTTGCATGAAATTGGCGATGTACCGTCGGAGTCGTGGAAAAAAATTATTTCACGTGTGAAGCTGCTCGCAGGTTTAAAAATCAACATCGATGACAAACCGCAAGATGGTCGCATCACCTTGGTGCTCGCAGAAGGAAAGATTGATGTGCGTGTGTCCACAATTCCAACTGCGTACGGCGAAAGCGTTGTAATGCGTATTTTGAAGCCGCAGGGCGACGCTAGTTTCGAGGGTCTTGGTATTCGTGGCAAAGCATTTGAAAAATTATCACATGAAATTGATCGTCCAAATGGCATGATTATTACCACCGGTCCAACTGGTTCCGGTAAAACCACATCGTTGTATACCATTTTGAAAAAGAAAAACCAGCCAGGTGTTAAAATTATCACCCTTGAAGATCCTGTTGAATATAAATTGGAAGGCGTGAATCAATCACAGATCGATCAAACTAAAGGGTATACGTTTGCTGACGCGCTCAAATCAATTTTGCGTCAGGATCCAGATATTTGTATGGTTGGTGAAATCCGTGATTTGCCAACCGCTGAAGTTGCAATTCAAGCCGCGCTGACTGGTCATTTATTGCTTTCAACGATTCATACCAACAGTGCGTCTGGCGCAATTCCACGTTTTCTTTCCATGGGCGTTAAGCCGTTTTTGCTTGCGCCGGCATTAAACGCAATTATTGGCCAACGTTTGGTGCGTCGACTTTGCCTTGCGTGTAAAGTGGTAACCGCGCTTTCTGACACAGATAAGGCGCGCGTTGCCGATATTATGAAAACCTTGTCGCCAGCTAGCGGCGAACATTTTGATCTTGAAAATGCCAAGTTTATGACCGCGCCGGGTTGCAAAGAGTGTAAAATGCTTGGATATAAGGGCCGTGTTGGTGTGTACGAAATTTTCACTATGACACCGTCCATTGAAAAGATTATTTTGTCCGGTCAAATGTCTGAATTTGATATTCAGGCGCAGGCACAGGCCGATGGTATGGTCACCATGGCTCAAGATGGTATACTTAAGGCAGCGGATGGCTTAACGGCCTTGTCCGAAGTGTTCCGCGTTAGTGAATAAAAAATATGCCAGAAGAATTTAATGATTTACCGATTGACGGAGAGTATTTTGAACCGTCAACACCCAAAAAAAAGCGCGTCGTAAAGTCTGTGCGCAAAACAGTCACACGTCGTCCAACGGCTCGTCGTCGCGCCAGCCCTGTTGTGGAAGAAGTTGAAGCGCCACGTCGTGAGCGCCCTCGTATTTCGATTGATACCGCGACGCACGCGCCTCACAAAGTAAATGTATACCGTCGAATCTCACTGGCATTTTTTGGAATTACCATTGTAGTTGCTGGGGTGATCGCGTTTTTTACATTTCAACGTGGCACGATTGTTATTACGCAGGAACCGATTCCGGTTGCTGCAACATTTCCAGTAACTATTACTGACGCAAGTTTGGTTTCAACGAGTACTGCTGCAGTAGCGCCGGACACATTTCAAGGTATTATTTTGAGTGTGACTACGAGCACTTCAATTACTGTTTCGCCACAGACAACAACGGATAAGCCGGGTAAATCACATGGCGTGGTTACAATATATAATCAAGGTAAAACAGTGCAATCACTGGTCGCAACCACGCGTTTTTTGAGCGATGGTGGTGTATTATTTCGTTTAATCAAATCGGTTACGGCTCCAGCGGGTGGGCAGGTAACCGCGGAAATTGTAGCTGATAAAACAGGTCCTGAAGGAGACGTGGCTGCTGGAAATTTTACCATCCCTGGTCTTTCTGCGGCGAATCAAAAAATAATTTTTGGTAAATCAATTGCGTCAACGGCGGGTGGTTCAAGTAAAGTTGGGATTGTGACGCAGCAAGACATTGATGCCGCCAAGGAAAATGCGCGTAAGGCATTATTTGAAATTGGCCAAACCGCACTTACCACGGTTACCATCCCAGATTCATACGCTGTTTTGCATTCGCCAGTTTCTGTGCAAGCAGATTCAAGCGCGAAGCCTGGTGATGAAACAAGCGCTTTTGTAGTGACTGCGCAGGGAACCATGGCATTTGTGGCATATCCAAAATCCTCGGTTTATAGTGCCGCTGATACAGAGGTTTCAAATCAAGCGCCAACACCCTATCACAAAGTAATTTTTGAAGGTGATGCACCAACGGTTTCGTTGCAATCGTTATCGGCTGAAACAAAAACGGCCAAGCTGCAGGTGTATCGCGAGGGCAAGGCAGTGCTTGATGCGCATGCAAGTGCCTTTCAACCAGCGCAATTTTTGGGTCGTAGTAAACAGGAAATTGTAGATGCGCTTAGCAGCATTAAGGGAATTACGCATGTGGATATTTCGTTCTTTCCATTCTGGGTTGATCATGCCCCAAAGGTGCCATCAAGAATAAAAGTTACGATTCAATAAACTTATAACTTTGGCATAAAAAAATACGCGGTTTGATCCGCGTATTTTTAATTTATCCAGAGCTTTTTAGCCCGCGAGATCGTTTAAGCGGTTCAATGTTTTGATAAGATATATCTCAGCATTTTTCTTGTTGAATTTGCCAAACGATGTCACCATTTTTTCGAGATTTTCGCCTGGCATAAGTTCACCATCTTCCAAAAGCTTTCCTTGTTGCAATGCAATTTTCAAAGCTTCGACAGAGGTGATTTTGCTATTTGGTTCACTAAGATCTTGGTAAACTTCATGAAGTTTACTTGCTTTTAATTCGTAATTTTTTGCCATTTGCATTTCAATTTCATGCTGTGAGGTCAGACTGTCTCCGCTTTCGTCCCCGCTTTTTAACCAATTATCAATTCCCGCATAGTTGTAGGGTTTGATTATTTCAGCTTGATTTGGTCTGCCGGCTTCCATGCGACGGTTTTCAATGCGCTCCATTATCGACTGATTTGCGGTTGAAATTGTTGGCCGCATAATTCGGGTTTCGTCATAAGCAACCTTGGCCAATGTTTTGAGATTTTTAATTTCAGCAAGCTTTTCGTTGTATTCGTTGATATGCATATCAACTCTCATCTCATCGGCATTTAATCTGCCAAGTGCGGCGCGCCCAAGGCGTCCAAGGCCTGCAAAAAAACCTTCTTTATGTTTCATTCCAGCAATTTCGGTTGTGGATGGTAGGCCGGTTTCAGGATCTTTGGCAAATTCAATTGTTACGACGGCATTTTTGCCCGTACCATATGAATTCATAATACGATTTTCAAGGTTTTGTAGCTCCGCAATTTTTGCCATGATGAGCTCTGGAGAAATTGTTTCAGGCATTTCTGGCCCATGTGATTCTGTGGTTGCCTGAGTGTTTGGTTTGTTGAGACCATAACCTCCTACGGGGCCAGCTTTGCTTGGTACACGCGTTGAACCCATGCCAGGGGCGGTATCAATAGCTTTTTGTAAGTCCATGTCGGCAATTGTTTCTTGAACAGGGTACGCTGTGCGCGCCATTGTTTTATCGTATTTTGCAATTGCTTCTGCTGCTTCGGCACCCCAGTCTTCGCGAGCGGTATTTTTTGGTCGTGCAGCTTCTGCGGCTTTCGGCGCAACTTCAGGCTCACCCTGCAGAAGTTTTTCGCGAGTATTAAGAATAAGTGTTAAAACCTCTTTCATTACGCCACCGGTAATATCTGAAATGCTATCAATCTTATCCGCGGCAGTTTTTTTGTCGAGAGATTTTGGAGCATTTAGAATTGCCAAACGTATTTTTGAACTGGTTGCACGCAAATCGATGGCGTTTTCAGTATAGTCGCCTAATAGTCTTGAAATTTCATCGAGTGCCTTATTTTTAGGCATCTTTTGATTGTCGGCAATATTTTGAACCTCACGTTTTAAGGCACCGAAATGCATTTTTGCCAAAAGAGCTTTCTTTTTTTGATCGTCAAAAGCTGCATCCAAATTAAATACATCCTGAGCCTTTTCAGTTTTTAATGCGGCAGACGCTCGTTCTGGGCGTGTTTGCGCATGTTCCAGCTGTTCGGCAAGTGTAATGGTGTTATCAATTCGATTTTCAAAGTTTTGACGTTCTTCGATGAATAATTGACGCGCTGGCGAGTCTTCGCCCATACCCATTGCCGCGAGCGTTTCGTCGCCTTGAGCATATAAGCCATCAAGTTTGTCGCCTAGCTGGTTCAGTTTTGGCGTGAGCTTTTTTAAAGCTTCGAGCGTTGCTTTGCTTTCATTGACCGCGGTAACAAATTTACCATTTTGAATTGCGGTTAATTCATTTTGCACCGCAGTAAGATCGCGGAGCAATCCAGCAATTTCAGAATGTTGTTTTTGAAATTGCGCAAAAAAGTGGTCTGAATCTCCTTGTTCAGGATTGGCCTGGGGAAGATTAATGATCACTTTTGGTTTTTGATCTTGCATAGAGGTTGACGAAAAAAATATTGGTGATAGTATACCATATATGACGCAAGAATTTGCACAAAAAAAACGCATGGCGGTAATTGTCGGTCCAACGGCTAGTGGAAAGTCGGATCTGGCGGATTTTTTGGCGCTAAAATTTGGCGGCGCGGTGATAAATGCTGATGCGCGTCAGGTATATCAGGGTTTGACCGCGGTTACCGCAGCGCACAAAGCCGATGAAAAACACTTGCTGTATGAATTTTTGAATTTGTCAGCACCTTTTTCTTTTGCGGAATACGTTTTAAAAGCAGATACGGAAATAAAAAATGTAAGTGATCTGCCAATTGTGGTTGGGGGCAGCGGTTTATATGTTGATGCATTGCTTCGCAGTCAAGGTGCGGCGCCGCGGGTTCCTGCCGAGATTCGAAATCGGGTTTTGGCAATGTCCACGGATGTTCAATGCGAAGAATTGGCAAAATGTGATCCCGCGGTTGCTGCAAAAATTGATATGAAAAATCCACGTCGCGTGGCGCGCGCGCTGGAAGTTTTTTTGGCAACGGGAAAATCAATCACTGAATTTGGCGAGCCGGGTGAATCACCATACGAAGTTTTTTTGATTGGTTGGAATCCTGGCCGGGAACAAATTTTGGCACGGATTAGATCGCGTATTTTAGTATCGTGGGATGCAATGGTTGCGGAGGTCGCAGCCGCGCGTAATTTATATGCGGCCGACGCTCCTGGCATACAAACCATTGGTGTCCCAGAAATCTGCGATTTTTTAGATGGTAAAATGTCGGCGGCCAGTGCGCAGGAATTACTTATTACGCACACTGCGCAATATGCTAAACGCCAAATTACCTGGTTTAAGCGTAACAAAAATATCGTATGGTATACTGATGTTAACGAAGTATGTCAGTCACTCCACGATTTTCTGCACAAAGATTTACAAATGTCTTAAGCTCGGCAACTGGTTTGCAGGGTAGCGCGCTGCGTGGAGCACTCTCGCGAATAGGTCAGCAAGGGGTGGTAAATCAAGGTACCACAACGACTACGCGCGACGCAAAAATGGTTTTGCGTCGATTAGAACGTGAAGGCGTCATCGATGATGCGCGTGCTGCTGAAGCGACTTTTAGAAAAGCCGAACGAGTTGCAAATGTTGCGGCGCGTGTACAAGATAAAGGCCGTCGCGATGATCGCATGGCTGAATACAATAAAGAACGCATGAATGATAGTGTGGTGCGCGAACAAAAACATTCAGTTTCGATTTTTGGTGATGCGACAAGTCAGCACAAAGTTTCGGCGTTTGGTGGGCCGGGAAGTACACCGCATGTTTCAGTTGGCGGCGGGGTGACCACACATACTATGGCGGGTGTAGCTAGTGGTTCGCCGTTGCAAATGGCGCAACCAATAATTTTGCCGCCAAAACCGCAGATTCGGGATATTCCGTTTGATTGAGTTAAATTTTTTATTCTAACGCGTCTTTGATTTTTTCTGCGGTTGTTTCTGGATCCGCGGTGCCGCGAGATTTTTTCATGACTTGGCCAAGGAAAAATTGGAGCAAAGAAAATTTCCCGGCTTTAAATTCTGCGACTTGCGCAGGATTTGCTGCGATGACTTCGGCGATCCACAAATCAATTGATTGTTCATCTGCGCCCGTCAATTTTTCGTCTTCTAAAATGTGTGACGGATCAGCGCCGGTTTCGATCATTTTTTTCAAAACAGTTTGCGCGGTGGTTGAATTTATTTTTGTGCGGTAAAGCAACGTCAAAAGTTCTGCAAAATTTTCTGGCGTAATTATGTCGCGCGAAAATTCGCGGCCCATTTCGGAAAGGGCACCTAAATATTTTGAAAGCAACCAGCCGGAAACTAATTTTGCGGCGCGCGGTTTAAATTCTTCTTCGCTGGTTTCGGGCAGCTCGCTGCGGACCCATGCCAAAAATTCGCTCATCACGTTTTCGGCGTATTCGGCCAAAGATTCGTGCTCAACAAATTGGCGGGCATCTGGTGCAGTAAATCCGTATTCAGCCTGAAAACGCGCACGTTTGGCATGCGGCAATTCTGGCAAATGGCGGCGCTCTTCGGCAATGATTGCAGAAATATCACAGAATGGTAAATCAGGCTCTGGAAAAAAACGATAATCTTTTAAGCCTTCTTTGCTGCGCTGCTCGGTTGTTTTTTGGTTTGCATCGTCCCAGCCGCGTGTGGTGGTGAGCGTTGGCGGCGTGCCAGCTTCCCACAATTCACTTTGGCGTTTAATTTCAAATTCAAGTGCGCGTTCAACGGACCGGAAACTGTTTAAATTTTTGATTTCTGTTTTTGCGTATAAATTTTCGTCGCCAACCGGGCGCATAGAAATATTTGCGTCGCAGCGGAGATGACCTTTTTCCATGTCGCCTTCGGAAATGCCAAGTGTACGAACAAGCAATCGTAATTCCTGCAAAAAGCAGCGTGCCTCAAATGGTGTTTTAAAATCTGGATGCGTTACAGTTTCGATGAGCGGCGTGCCGGCGCGATTAAAATCAACCAATGTTTCGCCCGCGGTGCCGTGAAAAGATTTTGCGGCGTCTTCTTCTAGGTGTGCGCGTTCGATACGCACGGTCGCTGAATTGCGCGGCACATTGGTGCCAGGAACTTCAAAGGTAAAACTGCCGCCGCTGCAAGTTGGGTGGTCAAACTGTGAAATTTGGTAGCCCTTTGGTAAATCCGGATAAAAATAATGTTTGCGATCGAAACGCAAAACAGGATCGAGCTGGGCGCCAAGCGCACTTCCCAATAAAACTGCAAAACGGACCGCCTGTTCATTTGGCCATGGCAATGTGCCCGGATGCGCTAAACAAATCGGGCAAATTGCCGTGTTTGGCGGCAAATTTTCGCCACGATTATCGCAACTACAAAACATTTTTGTTTTTGTTTTGAGCTGAACGTGAATTTCAAGGCCGATAACAGGCTCCAATTGCAATGACATAGGGCAGTATTATACCACTAAATCAATGAGCAGGCGCTGCGCCGCACGAATTGCCAGCGCGATTGGTTGATTGGCATTGAACACAATAATTTTAGTGCCCGCATCGGTTAAATATTTTTGCCACGATGTGGTTTGAAAACGTGCGGCAACGCGAAGCATGTATTCTTTTTTCTCGAAAATTGAGTCATCTTGTTTTTCGGTGCGGCCTGCAAGACGACTCATGGCAACATCGGCGGGAACGTCGCACAAAATAACATAATCGGGGCGATGCTGCAGCGCTAACTGATTGCCAGGTAAGCCCGCAACAAATTCTTCGGTAATCTCTTCGCTCATGGTTGGCTGGTAGGCAAGCGATGACGTAAGTCCGCGATCCTGAATAATAACTTTGCCCGCGGCAAGTGCAGGAATTATCATTGCTTCATATAATTCGGCGCGCGCTTCGGCAAATTTTTCGGTTACTTCGCGTGGCGTTGCGGTGGAGCCGGGCGACAACATGTGGTCGCGCAGCTCTTTGCCAAGTCCTGCGTAAGTTGGCTCTGCGGAAAAAATAATGTGCGCGTCGCCAACGTCTTCGATGGTTGGAATGCGGCGTTGCGCTTTTGCAAATGCAACCGCGTCAAAAATTTTCTCGCTGCGCGCTTCAAACATTTCGCGCCACGCTTTGGTGATTGTGCTTTTGCCGGACCCGTCGATTCCGTCTACCATGACAAACATATTAGCGTCCAAAAAAATCTGCATCAAAATCCATTTTTACTGCGCGAATGTGGCTGGCCAAAATCGGATGATGCTTTTTGAGTAATTCGTACATATCATAGCACAAAGTACGATATGAGAAATGGCCGCCCGAGCGCGTGCGGAGTTCAACCACATGATACAGTTCGCGCAAATTCATTTTAAAGATGGTGCGTTTGCGCCATGCCATTGCTAAAACGTAGCGTGCTTCGTCGACATTAATTTCGGCGAGACGTTCGAATGCGTCGCGGTTGGCGCTCATGAGTTCTTCAAAGCGGGGAAGCAATCCGGCTTCTGCCAAGTCGCGTGGGACCTCGTAGCCGTGCGCTGGCGATGGCGGCTGCGAAAGCTGACTGGTTAAACGATGGCGCTGCAAATCGCGGTACGCGCCATAATCCATGAGCGTGTCGAAGATAAAATAGTTGCCTACTTCAAATTCGCGGCTGAGGTTGTCGTGACTGCTGCGATTTTCGTTGATAGATTCAAATAATGCACGTTTTTGGTTGCTGCTGAGTAATGAAATTTTTTCCAAAAGCGCGCGGAGCGACAAGCTCGTGTGTGGGTATAGTAACGATGCAACTAATTCGTCTTCAGGTTCGGTATTTAATAATAATTCAACACGTGGTTCGTCGTATACGGGCGCTTCGTCTTCCAAAAACATGGTGGCAATTTTTGCAACGCGATCTTTTTTGAGTAAATATTCGCGTGGGTCCGTATGCTTGATTAATGTTGGCGCGCCTTTAACAGACAAACGCAAACTTGCGCGCAAAGCCTCCAAAATTTCTGGTTCGGCGCCGTTTTCTGCGAGGCGCGCAATCAGTGGTTCAATTTTTTTAACTTGCGGGTTATACGCGGTTTCCAAAGCAGCGCGTTTAATTTCTGCGCCGATTTCGCGGACTTCCTGCTGTGGCGATGCAAGCAAACGTGAAACCATATAACGGATTTCGCGCGCTGATGCGATCATGCCCAAATTGGTGAGCGTTGAAATTGGCAAAACGTAGCGGGCAACGTCCAAGGAGCGCGCGCGCAAACGTGATTCATATTGTTTGTCGGTGTTGTCTTCGGGCTTTGGATATTTTGCGCGGAAATAGGCAATCATTCCCTCGGTTAATTCGGTGTAGCCAGCCATTAAATTTTCGATGGCATTAATGTAAATTTCGCGGGCCGCTGGGTCTTCCATGAATACCGCTGGCTTGTGGTAGCGAGTCGGGTCGAACGGCACGTAGCGCGTGGACTTTTCCTGGTAACTTGCCATGCGATGGTCTTCCACGGCCTTTGAGGCGATCATGGAAACATTTTCCATGGCGATTGCAACCATTGCCATGTCAGCCACGGACGCGTCGCCATAGCCAATAACCCACTTCTCGTGGAATTCGGCTGACTTTTCGTCGGTTAAGTCGTCGATGGTTGTTTTCACCGACTCCTGCGAGCGAGAATATTTTGCAAAAGCAACTGCTTGAACTTCTGGGGAAAGGCCGGTGATTGCGAAGATGTCGCGGTCGTGTGATTCAAGTGGCATATGCCGCCTATCTTACCAGACAGGGGGCAAAAAAAGAAATCTGCGTCAAGAGCCTGCGCGTGTAAATTCTGTGGGTGAAATTGTAGTGGCAAATCCATCAAAAAAGGTAATGCCAATTGACAATCCGTTTACTGAGCTGACGGTTGCATTGTACCAATAACCATTTGCAGCGCGGGCAATAATTTTGTCACCAATTGTTGTGGTACGAGCCGCGGTTGTTGGTAAATTCGCAATTGCCGTTGCAGGCACGTTTTCAGTGCTGTGATCGTCGTCGTAGGTTACGGAATATTGATCGCCGATTTGTTGGTTTAATACTGCATTCCACCAACGTGGACCGTCTTTCCAGTTAACTAAAACTTTGGTGTGATCAAGGAAAATTCGAGCGGTTTTGATTGCGGCTGCTGGGGTTGTTATATTCGCTGCCGCTGCCGCGCCAGTTTTGTGTGGAACCGCAGGAACAATATTTTCGCGGGTTACGGTGCCAAATGATTTGTCGTCAAAATTAATATCGATTGTTGTGCCGTGATCTTTATTAACCAATCCTTTGTACCAGCTGCCATTTGTTTCTTTTGCAATGACAACTTCTTTTGCCGCGTAGGTATCTTGCGGTGGGGCGGGTGGTTTTGCAAGAATCCGATTCTCGGTGATGTCAGTTTCGGTGTCGCCCGCGTTGTATTTAATAGTGTAAAGTTTACCAGAAATTGCGGTGATTTTTCCTTCGTACCAAACCGCGCCATTTTTCCAGTTTGCAAAAACGGCTTGATCAACGGCTAAAGAAATTGTACTGCTTGTTGCAGCTGCCGGCAGCATTGCAGCGTTTGCCGACGGATCCGCAATTGGCGGCAATGTTGGCTGCGTTGATGACGTAATATTTGGCGTTACAACCGGAAATGTTGCAACCGGTGTGGGCGCTGCGCCGCAACCTGCGCCAATAAATAAAAGTGCGAGTGATGAAAAAAATAAAGAGCGTGCATGCATATACGATTAGTATATCATGCTAGAGTTCGATTTTCCACAAAATTAATTCGCGCTCCGTAATTTCGACGTACGAAAAGGCGCGTTGGTAGTTGGCAATGGATCCTAAATTTACCACCACGCAATTTGGGTCCGTGGTATCGAGGTAGGGCATGTGCAAATGTCCAAAACAAAAAATCGTGGCGCCTTTGGCAATGGTGTGTTGCAAACGCAATGAATGCGTGCGATAAATTTCTTTGAGTTTATCTTTGTGGCGCGTGCGAACGCGGCGATGCAGCGCGTCCATGTCGAGCCCGGCGCGTTTTAAAACGCCCGCAAATTTTGTTGCGTAGCGGCTGTACCAGGCGTGGTGTTTGTTCATCGGGTCAGCTTCGTGGCCGTGGCTCATAAAAATGGGGCCGACCTGCAAAAATTCGTAAGTTTCTTTACCAAATTGCGCTTGGATTTTTTTCCACGCGTCCCAATCGTGGTTGCCGCGAATAATATGCACGTGGCGCGTAATGAGCCACATAAAATCTGGATGCTGTTTTAAAATTTGTTTGGCATTAAAACGCCAACCTTCTAAAATATCGCCAAGGCCATACAGTTCGTAGCCGCGCGATTGATATTTTTTGAGCAGCGTAAATAAATGTTCAACGGCTTCGGGGAAAACACTAATCGAACTATTTTTTTTGCCGTACAAATGCAAATCGGAAAATAAAATCATGGGCGGGCCGGGGAGCGGCGCGTCAAATTTGTACGTTGCGATTTTAGTACGCTTAATTGGCATGTTTTGTAATCAGTGCGTCGAGCGCTGCTTGAAATTCTTCGATCGTGCCATTATTATAAATCGTTTCTGTGGCGCGTGCGGCGACCGTATCGATTGTTAATTCTGTTGAACGTTTTTCATCGGCTAAAAATTCTTCAAAAGTTTTTTTAGTGTCATCAGTATTTTCTGCGCGCGCCGCAAGACGTTCAAATCGTACGCGTTCGTCGCTGTTAATAAAAACCAAAACTAAATTTGGATGCTCAAATAAATCTTCCAAACGGCGAATGCCATCGATGCACACAATTTCGTGTGTATCGCGCATGACATCCTCTTTCATTACATGACCAATAATATTTTCGCCAAATTCGCGGCGAATCATTTCGGAGGTATGGATCATGTGATCGCGATCTTGTGGCAAATACAAACGCGTTAAAATATCTCGAAGCATTGTTGAATATCGGTAATAGCCGATATCATGTTTTTCTTGTAAGTATTTACAAGCCGCACCTTTTCCACTGCCGATGTGGCCGACAAAACCCAAAATTAATTTCATACTTCGGTGTCTTTATTGAGGTGATACAAACTTGGGGTTGCAACGGTTTGGCCTTGGTATTTGCTGCCGAGTTCTGGATGGCCGTATGGGCGTTCAGCGGGTGAAGTTAATTCTTGAATGCTGAGCTGCGCGATTTTCATGCCAGCGTGCAAACGAAGCGGACGGCCAGAAACATTTAAAAGTTCGAGCGTGATATTGCCTGCAAAACCTGGGTCGATAAAACCCGCGGTGATGTGTACAAACAATCCAAGACGGCCAAGTGAAGATTTGCCTTCGATGCGCGCAGCGTGCGCAGGGCCAAGCGACACGTGTTCCGTGGTTGATGCTAAAACAAATTGGCCCGGATAGATATCAAATTCATCGGTGATGGTTGGGGTGCGATGTGAATCATCGGTGATTGGGCTGCGAGGATCAAAAATTTCGTTGCTTGGAGGAAAGACCCAAAACGTGTTGGCAAGATGCAAATCCAAGCTCGCAGGCTGGACCGCGTTGTCTGGAACAGATGGACTGATTTTGATTTTTCCTGCAGCCAAGGCTGCGCGGATGTCGCGGTCGCTAAGCATAGTTGGAAGCATTGTAAAGGAAAGTTTTGATACTCGCAAGTGATTGTAGTCTTTGATCCTATTTTGACACTATGGCCATAGGCTGGTATACCTGTAATGTCCAATGAAGGACGTGCTCCAAGTGAGCTATGGGAGTCGGTCATGTCGGATTCTACGAATAAACTTCCTTGTCTGGCGAAGGTTGCTCCGCCTGCGAGTCGGCGATTGCTTTATCTTCTGAACTCTTCTGGTGGCTGCATCCTCTTTGTGGCGCTTGCGTTGGCGTACCCACTTTTTCCGGCAGTAGTACCGACAGTGATCATGCTGCTCGTTGCCGGAGTCTGCTTTCTTCTTGCATCACACGTCTCCGACGGGCTCAAGGCGCGTGGAACACTGGTTATTGTTCTGCCAAAGGATCTTTCACCGAACCGCAGTTTCTGGTGGCTTCCGTATTATCCGTCGCTGGATGTTTATGTGCCGCCGCCAGGCGTGCATTCGCGGGATATGCAGCGCATCTTCACGGTGGATCCAGTAATGGATTTTCAAATGTGTCATGTGGCACACAACCGTGGACAGAGGCCAACGCAGATTCTATACAAGATTCGTGTCGAGTTCAGCGACGTGCATGATCGTGAACAAGTACAGGCGTTTGTGAATTGGCATGGAAAACTCATCGAATTGTCCGGAATGATTGGCGAAGGTGCGTTTCGGCTTGAGCTGAGCGCCGCGCTTGCGCAGTGGCTGCCGTTTTCCGTCTCTTTGGTGGATGAGCCACACGCCGCGGGATAACCCTCGCGAGCAGTAACCCTTCGGTGTTAGCGTTCGCGCTGGCCCGGAGGTTATTTTTTTGATACAGTGATTTATATGATTGAATACTATTCGTATCCAAGTGTTACGCCGGCGGGTGAACCAATGGCACTGACGATTGCAACCGGGCCTGTGATTATTCAGGATGGCAAAGTTGCGCTGGTAAAACATGGTGACGACACGTTTTGGAAATTTCCAGGTGGTCGATTATTCGACGATAATTCACCGCGCGCAAATGCAATTCGCGAAGTGAAAGAAGAATTAGGTGTGGATGTTGAATTGTCTGGCGATCCGGCGGTTTTGCAATTTGAACGCACTAAAAATGGGGTGCGTGAATGGGTGATTTTGATACATTATGTAGCCAAAATTATCGGCGGGGAAATTACGCCTGACGCAGAAGTTCGCGAATGGGCGTGGCATGATATTGCCAATTTGCCAGCCGATTGCGCACCGAATATTGCTTTGGCGATTGCAGCATTGACAAAATAGCGATTTTGTGGTAATAATAAGGTATTACTTTTCGTAATTCTATGAAAAAATATAACCTTTTAGCGGGCGCAATGTTAGCGGTTTTTGTGGTAGTTTTGCCACAGGGTTTTGCGTTGGCTAAGACAAAGGTAAAAATTAAAACAAAAACACCGGCACAAACGCAGGTGCAAGCAAGCACTGCAAATTGGGGTGGCACTACTATTTTTGATGGTTACGGCTCTGTTACATGGAATCCGGCAACTCAAATGCTTGCAATGGCGCCAATGGCATCAACGCAGCCTGGCGAAACCCATTCTGCATTAACCGTGAGTAACGTTAGTGTTCATCAGCCATTCCAGCTGAATTACACCATGAAAACAGTAAGCCAGCTCCGTACCGGATCTGCGCCAAATGCATGGGAAGTTGGTTGGTTGGTTTTTGGCTACAAAGATACCGGCGCTTTCAAATATATTATTTTGAAACCAGCTGGTTACGGTGTTGAAATGGGTGAATCGCTTTTGAATAACAAGCAAGATTTCTTGTATACCTCAAACTTTGGCCAAGATATGTTTCCGATCAACACCAATTATAACGTTACACTTGATGTAGCGAATAATGTGATCACCATGACGATTAACGGCAAAAAAACCATGCAGTACACCATGTCTGCAAAGGACGTGTTAACAGCCGACGGCAAATATGGTTTCTACACCGAAGATGCTTCGATCCAAGTTTCTAACATCTCGATGGTTCAGCGCTAAAAGCTGAATTAAAAAAGCCTCCGGTTTCCCGGAGGCTTTTTTGTTTGGCGATTATGCCAAGTTGATCTTTACGCTTGGACCCATTGAAGTGGTAAGAAACGCACTTGCAATGTAAGTACCTTTTGATGATGCAGGCTTTGCGCGTTTTACGGCGTCAATTGCGATCGTCAAGTTTTCTTTGAGCTGTTCTGTTGTCTGTGAACGTTTTGCAACAGGGAGGTGCATGTTGCCAGTGTCATCGTTTTTGAAAGCAACCTTACCACGGCGAAGTTCCGAGATCATTTTGGTTACGTTTGGTGAAACGGTGTCTGTTTTTGGGTTAGGCATTAAACCTTTTGGCCCCAAAGTTTTAGCAAGCTTTGAAAGCTTAGGCATCATTGATGGAGTTGCAACGGCGATGTCGAAGTCCAATTTACCAGTTTTGATGATTTCTTCAATCAATTCTTCGCCGCCAACAATGTCAGCGCCAGCGTCTTTCGCTTCCTTTTCTTCTGAAGAGTTTACAAAAGCGATAATGCGCTTCTGTTTACCAGCTGAGTGAGCGAGTACAAATGTACCGCGAACCTGCTGATCACCTTTTTTTGGGTCAATGCCCAAGTGCATGTGCAATTCAATTGATTCGTCGAATGAACGCTTTGGGAACTTTTCAATCAAAGCGATTGCTTCGTCTAAAGGATACGTTTTTTTCTTGTCGATCAATGAAGCTGCTGCTGCGTACGTTTTTCCAACGTGTGCCATAGTGATTTTGTTACGTGGTTAGCGACGGCCAAGGCCAGTCTCCCACATGAATGAAGTGTCCACAGGATATCATTTACGGTGTGTTTCGTCAAGTGTGATATACTTTAGCTACATTATTTGAAATCGTATGGATGAACGTTCTTTTGTCGAGGGTCTTTTGGCCGAAAGTGCTATTGAATTAGCGCCAGATCAGCACGAAGAGCTGATTGCAGATTTGGAACTGCAGCTTAAGCAACTTTTTGTGCTTAATTTGCTTGATAAGTTGCCTCAGACCGAGTTTAATAATCTTGAGGATTTTATGCGCGATGACCCGGATCAAGACGCAATCATCGAGTTTGTACGTTCACATGTTGGCGCGGGGGATGCAATTTTGGCAGAATCACGCGAGTCTTTTCGGGAGCAATTTTTAGCAACTCAGAAAAAATAATATGAACATGGATAAACATAATTGGGCGCCAAGACCAGAAGATCGCGCTGCTCATGGGTTAAGTGGTGTAGAAGTTTATACAAAACAGCGTGCGAGCGAAGCTGCGACAACTTTACGTGCAGAAAATCCACATGTGTTGAGTCGAATTTTTGCTAAATTCCGCATGACCGGTTCGCATGCATCACGATCAGTTCGTAATGCACTTTTAGCTGCGGGTGCTTTAAGCGCTTTAAACGCAATTCATCCAGCTGAAGCCGAGGCAAATCCGGGAATTAATGTTTATGTTTCTGGTGGAGTTGGTGTAAACATGCCTCAGATGCGTATGGTCGGCGGCACCGGTCGAGCAGCGATGCCAGGGCAGGCTGTTTGGCCAGATGGCAGTCCACGTTATAGTGGCATGGGGATGGGTGGTTCAAATATGGGATATGGTGGGCCAATGCCGCCACCACCACCAAATATGAGAGGATACCCGCAGCCACAAATGGCACCTCCAGGCTATGTTTATTCTGGTGCGCCACAGTATCACCCAGTAAATACACCGGGCGTGTATGGTCCAAATTATAATCCAGATCCACGGTTTGCACCGCCACAAATGCCTTGGACGGGACAACCCGGATATGCCCCTGGTTATGGCGGGCCAGAGCAATATGGATCTGGTCAGATGCCAGTTGCGCCGATGAATAATCAGCCTGTGATGCCGCCAATACCAACTCAGCCACCACCACAATATATAGGGCAACCTGTGCAGCAACCGCCCGCTCCGGTAGTTGCGCCACAAGCTGAAGATCCAATGGCCGTGCTCAAACGTATGGCAGATCAGAATCGAGTGCAGCCCACAAAATCTCCACTTGATGAGCGCTTATAATCCTTGCGCAAAAATACATAATTCAGTATAGTAAAGGCCCCGCGAGGGCCTTTTTTATCTTCTATGGCAAAACATATTCACGAATTTACCGAAATTGATGCAATGCGCCATTCAACCGCGCATTTGCTTGCGGCTGCTTTAAATGAATTATATCCAGGAACACAGTTTGGTGTTGGCCCAGTTATTGAAAATGGATTTTATTACGATGTTAAAACTCCAAAAACGTTAAGCGCCGAAGATTTTGAAATGATCGAAAACAAAATGCGCGAATTGGCTGGACGCAAATTGCCATTTACGCGCCGCGAAATGCCAATCGATGAAGCGATTGAATTTTTTGCTGGCCGCGGGCAAACATATAAAGTTGAATTGCTTCGCGATTTGAAAACTCGTGGCACCACAAATTTGAAAGAAGAAGAATTGCAGGATTTTGATCCAGAAAAACCATTGGTTGCGAGTGTTTATGAAACTGGCGAATTTGTTGATTTGTGCCGCGGACCACACGTAACTGACACGGGCAAAATTGGTGCATTTAAATTGAATAAAATTGCTGGCGCGTATTGGCGTGGCAATTCAGAAAACGATCAGCTCACTCGCGTGTATGGTTTGGCTTTTGCAACACAAACGGAGTTGGACGAATTTTTGCGTTGGCAAGAAGAAGCTGAAAAGCGCGACCATCGTAAATTGGGCAAGGAAATGGGTTTGTTTGTGTTTTCCGATTTGGTTGGTCCGGGCTTGCCGCTTTGGACACCAAAGGGAACCATGCTCCGCGAAACATTGAATGATTTTGTGTGGAGCCTCCGCAAGGCATACGATTATCAGCGTGTGACCATTCCTCACATTACCAAAAAAGATTTATACGAAACATCTGGCCATTGGGCAAAATACGCTGAGGATTTGTTTAAAATCAAAACGCGTGAAGATCATTTGTTTGCAATGAAGCCGATGAACTGCCCACATCACACGCAGATTTATGCAAGCGAACAGCGTTCATATCGCGATTTGCCGATTCGTTACGCCGAAACCACCATGGTGTATCGCGATGAGCAATCTGGTGAATTGTCGGGCTTGTCACGTGTGCTTTCGATTACACAAGATGATGCGCATGTATTTTGCCGCGTGTCGCAAATCGGCCAAGAGGCTGAAATTGTGTGGAATATTATTCAGACTTTTTATAACGCGTTTGGTTTTACGTTGGTGCCACGTTTGTCACGCCGTGATTCTGCAGCGCCAGAAAAATATTTGGGCGCTGCAGAAGATTGGGATAAGGCAGAGCAGGCACTTCGTGATATTTTGAGCGAAAAGAAGGTCGAGTGGACCGATGGTCCAGGCGAAGCAGCTTTTTACGGTCCAAAGATTGATTTCATGGCAAAAGATTCACTTGGCCGTTCATGGCAGGTGGCAACGATTCAATTGGATTTTAACCAGCCAAAGAGTTTTGGTTTGACCTGTGTTAACGAGCAGAGCGAAAAAGAACAAATCGTCATGATCCATTGCGCGATCATGGGTTCGTTTGAGCGATTTATTAGTATTGCAATCGAGCATTTCGCGGGCGCGTTTCCAATTTGGCTTGCTCCGGTGCAGGTACGCTTACTGCCAGTTTCAGATGCGTTTGCAGACGCGGCAATGTTATTTGTTCGTCGTTTGCGGGCCGCGGGAATTCGCGCTGAAATGGACGCGGACGCCGGAACAATTGGTGCGAAAGTTCGCAAATCAGAAACCGAAAAAATCCCACTTTCTATTGTGTTTGGTCAAAAAGAAGTTGACGGCGGTGCGCTTCAGATCCGTGTTCGTGGTGTAAAAGAGCCGCTTATTTTGTCCGCGGACGAATTTATTGAATACGCCGTAAAGGTTTCCTCAGAGCGTTCAGCATAATTTAAGAGCTACTATTGACAAACCGCCAACAATTTGATATTGTTGGCGGTGCTCTTTTGTTATCTTAAACCACATTTCGAAGGAGGTTGGCCATGTGCCAGTCAGACATTCGGCTCGAGGAGCCGCCGGTATCTGTGAAGAAACCCAAAGACCTGCTGTTTGAGTGCTTGGATGGTCGGGTGACATTGCCTGCAATCCAAGCGCTGAAAAGCGTCGGGCTTAGTCGCGAAAGTATGTCCGTTACGCCGGAAAGTGGTGTCGTGTGCATGACACCGTTCGCCGGTGGACTGCTCGCGGGCATCGCGATTCGTAGAGGGGATCGCGCGGTGCTCAGCCTCATGGCTGACGCGACGCTGGTGATCTGGTGGTCTGATGTTGACGGCGGCAAACATCGTTGGGTGCTTCGGCAGCAACTGCGGCCGGGTGCTACCGACGCTTCCGGCCCGTATCATGAGCTTGCGCTACCAGTAAAGGGGCATGGGGTTATTGCGGCACCGTTTGGTGGTCAGACACGTGTTCGTCAGCACTACACGCATTTCGTGGAGGTGCAGGGAGCGGGCAGCGAGGCGCCGACCGCGTTTTCGCAGCGTGTTACCTCGGTCGATCAGATCAATCTGTTTCCGCCGGGTACTGCGATTGAGGTCTACGAACAGGCGCGGACCATGTCCTCGCACAGCGCCATGAAGAAACATCTTGAATTGGCGGACGGCGACTTGCGCGTGATTCGATTCGAATTTTCGCTGAGCGTGCTGCGGGCCTTGTTCAGGAAGTGAAACGTCAGAAGGTATGTCGGTGGCTGCGCGCTACTGATACCAACTGGCGTCTTTTTTTTGCAACAAAAAACCGCCCCGAAGGGCGGTTTTTAATTTTGCGTGAGATTAGATAACATCTACACCCATCTGGCGAGCAGTACCAGCAATCATGCGAGCTGCTGCTTCTGGATTAGTGGTGTTAAGGTCTGGCATCTTGCGAGCTGCAATTTCCAAGGCCTGAGCTTTGGTAATGCGGCCAACTTTGTCACCTGGAGCCTTTTTAGAGCCAGAAGTGATTTTTGCTGCCTTTTTGATAAGGTCAGAAGCTGGAGGAGTTTTGAGGATGAAAGTAAAAGTACGATCATCGTAAACAGTGATTTCGCAAGGAGCAGTTTCGCCACGGCGATCTGCAGTTGCTGCATTGAATTTGGTAACAAATTCCTGGATGTTTAAGCCATGCTGACCCAAAGCTGGACCTACTGGAGGTGCTGGGGTAGCTGCGCCGCCTGGAATCTGCAATTTGATAACGGTTTTGATCTTTTTAGCCATAGTGGCAGGATTATACTTTCTTTATCTGTAAAAAGTCAAGTTCCACTGGAGTTTCACGTCCGAACATGGAAACAAGGACCTTGATTTTGCCGCGTGCCTCATCGATGTCGCTAATTTTGCCATCGAGGTTTTTGAATGGTCCGTCAACGATTTTGACCGCAGAACCAACCGTAACATCGATGTGATATTTAGGTTCGTCCACGCCCATACGCTTCTGGAGGGCTTTCATTTCTGCTTCTGAGATTGGGGTTGGTGTGTTGCCTGAGCCAACGAAGCCGGTAACGTTTGGTGTGTTGCGCACCACATACCATGAGTCATCTTGCACGTTCATTTCAACGAACACGTAGCCAGGGAAGATCTTTTCGATTACGGTGTGACGTTTGCCGTTTTTGATTTTGATCTTTTTTTCTGTTGGAACCAGGACGTTGAAGATTTTGTCACTCATTGCCATGGTTTCGACGCGGTGAAGGAGATTGCGAGACACGTTGTCTTCGTAGCCGGAGTAGGTGTGGATCACATACCATCGGCGACCAAGTTCTTGGGTTTGTTTTGGCATATTACTTAATAAGGTACGAAAGGGCTTTTGTGAAGATGAGGTCAAGGACCCAGAAGAAAGCGGCTAAACCAATGCTCATGGCAATAACCACGATGGTTGCTTGAATCGTTTCGTCTTTTGTTGGCCAAACTACTTTGCGCAGTTCTTCGTTTGCGCCTTTCAGGTACGTTGCGAGCTTGTCGATAGGTGACATAATTTTATCTAAAAAAGAGCCCCGTGGGGCGCAGATAGGAATAGTGTAGCGAATTGGGTGTGATTTGTCAAATCTTGACTTGTGGCTATTTTGGTGCTAATTTTTGGGTACCAAACTCTGGGAGGGTATCATGGCGACATTTGAAGATTGGAGAGATGTTGACTTGGGTAAGCTGGCAAAAAAAGCGGCCGCGCTTGCAACGGCGTTTAGGGTAGTAAGTGCGCTGGTGCGCATGGACTACGAGATTTTGTTCAAGGATTTGATTGCGGCGGCAGCGTTCGACTGGAAGCATCCAGAATTTACGCGCATACAAGTGCTGCGCCACATCTTTGAGTACGGGCAGCGTACAATTCGGTTCGAGGTGATTTATTTTCGGCGGGTTGTTACGGCCGAGGAAGCTCTTTTTGAGATGGGTGCATGTGGGCTTCGACCGGCGACACTGCTTGAGCTGTTGGCGTTTGCGGCGAAATATCGCAATATGCAACTTCAGTTCCCGGTTGTGTGCCTCGGTACAGAGCTGGAAATACTCGGTTTCAAGGGGTACGCGTTTTTGGACGAGCTCGCAGGTGGCCGCGCGTTGGACATTTCATTCAACAATATTGGTTGGAGCGAGCTGTGCTTGTTTCTGGCTGTGAAGAAGTAGGAGGTACACGATGAGCAAACCAGACGCAGCCACAAAGCCGGCGTATGTTCTTGAAACATGCGGTCATATTGGCCATCTGCTCGATTACAATGAATTCAAGGATCTCGTTGGAGTGTTCTACATCGCGATTCGTAACCAGGAATTTACCGAGTACCGGTTATATGCGATTCCGGATTCGGAGACCGGGCTCGGGGTGATGGAGCAGCTGCAACCGCTTTTGGATGCCAATGAGTGGAAGGCTATTCAGCTGCGGATGCTTTCTGATGAAGACTTTATCGTTCGTCAGAAGGCGGAGCTTCATGAGTTCACTGGGATAGTTGCACGAATGATGCTTCAGCAGCTGCTCACGATCGCATTTTTACAGATGATGGTCGAGAACCTTTCGTCTAACGGAATCGAGGTGGATGAACCCACACCAACGTCGAGTTGATATTTAGAGCGGTTACGCGTCGCTGGCCCACTACCTTGGGTTGGCGACGATATTTTTTATATTGACATAAGAGCGATTTACGAGTATCCTTTTTTCTTGTCGGCAAACCTGCTGACCTTTGCTCAGGAGTTTCTAAATGAGTTCTCAAGATTTGGTTCAAGATGTTGAAGTCGTGGTGGATCCTGGCCGCTGGTGGTTGCACGCTACCACGGGCTGGCGTCGGTTCGTCACGCATGGCGGTTTTCAAGATCGCTTTTTGCTCGTCACGGAGCTGGACCCGCCGGATCTGCTGCCCAAGTTGGCGTCGGGCTACCTCATCGACACGGCGTCCGGTTTGCCGGTGCCGTATGTGCGGTGCACGGTGCCGGCCAAGTTCCGTCAGGTCATCGCGCGCACGGAATTTGCGTGGGGCTGGATGAAAGAGGATGAGAAAACGGGCCTCGCGTACATGCATCTGCTGTATCTGGAGCTCGCAGAGTTTCGCGGCAACGACCTGTTCGCGCTTTTGCATCTGCGCGCCGAGATGCTGATCGATCAGATGGAGTTCCTGCAGGAGCACGTCGTGGGCGGCAGCGTTCATCACCCGATCTACAAGGTGCTGGACGATGCGTTTCATCAAGCGCTTGCCATGTACGACGTGAAGAAGCCGTGGCACCAACAACAGACCGCGTTGCAGTTCGGCTTTTCGGCTGAAGCGACGTAGCGGTACAACTTTGTCGACGCATTGCCTGGGGAGGGGCGATGCGTCGGCGTTTTTATTTGCGTACACATAGCGCTTAATGGTAAACTGCAAAATGATTTAAAGAATGATCTATGGCAAAAGAAGAAAAATCAGGATATTCCTCCGCTAACATTCAAGTGCTCGAAGGTTTAGAGGCGGTGCGCCGTCGCCCGGGCATGTACATTGGTTCAACTGGTCCAACCGGTTTGCATCATTTGGTTGCCGAAATCGTGGATAACTCCATCGATGAAGCAATGGCAGGTTATGCAAAAAATATCATTGTTAAAATTTTGCCAGACTCAGTTATTTCTGTTTACGATGATGGTCGTGGTATTCCAGTTGATCCACATCCACAATATAAAATTTCTGCGCTCGAATTGGTGCTGACCAAATTGCACGCTGGTGGTAAATTTGGCGGCGGTGGCTATAAAGTTTCTGGCGGTTTGCATGGTGTGGGTGCATCGGTTGTTAATGCGCTTTCAAACTGGCTTAAGGCCGAAGTTCATCGTGATGGTTTTGTATGGACTCAGGAATATCACATGGGCGAGCCGGTTACCAAAATTAAAAAAGGTGGCCCAGCGAAAGATACCGGCACCACAATTTCTTTTCGCGCGAACGAGAAAATTTTTGAAACCATTGAATACGATTTCGACACCATTGTTGATCGTGTTCGCCAGCATGCATATTTAACGCGTGGTATTCGCATCACGTGTATTGATTTGCGTGATCCAATGGAATTTCGTAGCCAGGCGTTTTTCTTTGAGGGTGGCATCATGTCATATGTGCGCCACTTGAATCATTCCAAAGAAGCAAAACACGACAGCGTATTTTACGTTGAAAAAGATTCGGGTGATGTGCATGTTGAAGTTGCGCTTCAATACACCGATGATTTTAAAGAAACATTGTTTGCGTTTACCAACTCGATTATTAATCCAGAAGGTGGTACGCACGTGCAAGGTTTCCGTAACGCGCTCACTCGTGCGCTCAATGCATATGCACGCGCGAAAAATTTGTTAAAAGAAAAAGATGAAAATTTGAGTGGTGATGATGTGCGCGAAGGTCTCACCGCAATTATTTCGGTGCGTATTCCAGAGCCACAATTTGAAGGGCAGACCAAAGCAAAACTTGGTAACACCGAAGTAAAAGGTGCGGTTGATGGAATCGTTGCGGACGCGTTGCAAATTTTCATGGAAGAGCATCCAAAAGAAGCGGAAGCAATGCTCAGTAAAGTTATTTTGGCACAAAAGGCTCGTCAGGCTGCGCGTTTGGCACGTGAGTCAGTTTTGCGTAAAGGTGCTTTGGAAGGTTTTACGCTTCCAGGTAAGCTTGCTGATTGTTCCAGCAAAGACGCAACGCAATCAGAATTGTACATCGTAGAGGGTGACTCTGCAGGTGGTTCCGCAAAGATGGGCCGCGACCGCGAATTTCAAGCGATCTTGCCATTGCGTGGTAAAATTTTGAACGTCGAGCGTGCACGTTTGGATCGCATTTTGGGCAACAACGAATTGAAATCTTTGATCATCGCACTCGGTACCAACATCGGTGAGCAGTTCGATATTTCAAAACTCCGCTATCATCGCGTGGTAATCATGACTGATGCTGACGTTGACGGTTCACATATCCGCACCTTGTTACTGACGTTTTTTTACCGCTATTTCCCAGATCTTATTACCACGGGAAAAATTTATATTGCGCAACCACCACTGTATCGCATCGCGGTGGGCAAGGATGTGCGTTACGTGTATACCGATGATAAAAAAGAAGAAACAATTCTTGAATTGACCAAAGATAAAAATGCAAAGCGCGCGGCATCCGCAACAGAAACCGCCGAGGCTTCAACTGAAACAATCAGCACCGAAGGCGACGAAAGCGTTGTTGAGGCAATGGTTGTGGGTGGTGTGAAAGTTAACATCCAACGCTATAAAGGTTTGGGTGAAATGAACCCGGATCAGTTGTGGGAAACAACCATGAACCCAGAGCATCGCATGATGAAATTGGTTACCGTCGAAGACGCGGCGAAAGTTGACGAAATCTTTGACATTTTGATGGGCTCAGAAGTTGAACCTCGTAAACGTTTTATCCAGACACATGCCAAGACTGTAAAAAACTTGGACATCTGATATACTGCCACCATGGCACAAAGCTCCTTTGATAATAAAATAAAACAATTTGAAGCGTCCAGCGCGGATCAATTTTCTTCAAAAGAATTATCGCGCAGTTATTGGATTGTCACGCACAAAATTTTGCTGCGCAATTTAATGATCATGGCGCTCATCGCGATTGATGCAATTCTTATTGTGTATGCGGTGTTTCAGTTTGGTTCATATTTATTTGCGGGTTCACCACGCGAAGACGCGCTAGTTATTGCGCTTGCAAAGCGACTGCAGATTTCGTCAGTCAACCGTTTGCAGGCAACGGCGCCTACGCCGCTGGTGCTCGGAAGCGCGCAAACATTCGATGGCGGCAATGGAACTGTTGATTTTGCGGCTGAAGTGCAAAACACAAATGCAAATTGGTACGCAACGGTTCATTTTAATTTTACGCTCGATGGCGACAAAACAACTGATACGCAAACCACTTTTGTAATTCCGGGCGAGCATAAATATTTGTTAGCGCTTGGTCAAAAAAATACCAGCGTGCTTACTAGCACGTCGCTGCAAGTCGTTGATATTTCTTGGACACGCATTGATCCACATGTGGTGGCGGATATTCCAAATTTTATAAAATCGCACGCAACGTTTGATATAACTGGTGCAACGTTTACTCCACAAGGTGTTATTTCTGCGGGCGCCGTGGATACAAATCCGGGAAATCAAATTACGTTTAGCATTTCAAATCGTACTGCGTTTAATTTTTACGAAGTGCCGCTGCAAATTTTGCTTATGCGCGGTGGAAATGTTATTGGTTTTGAATATATAACGGTAAAAGATTTTAAAACCTTCGAAACGCGCCAAATTGATTTGCGAAATTATGTCACGGGTATGACCGTGGATGACATTCAAATTATTCCAACCGTGGATGTTTTTGATAACAACGTGTACGTGAGCCAATGATTGTGATAAGGTAATCGCTGAAATATGCGATACGAATTTAGACATTTTGATTGGATATTGTGTGGGGCAGTGCTCGGAGCCGTTGCGATTGGTTTTTTGGCAATTGCAAGTGTTGATTTGAGTCGTGGCGTTGGGTTTTATTTGCTTGGGCGTCAATCGCTCGCGCTGGGTATCGGATCCATAGTTGCACTTTTGCTCGGCACCGTGCACCCTGAATTTTATCGTGCCACAAGCCGCATGTGGTATGGCATTGGTTTGCTTTTGCTCGGCGCCGTGCTTGTTGTGGGCGCAACTATTCGTAGTACAAAGGGCTGGTTTGTTTTAGGTGGTTTTTCGTTTCAACCGCTTGAATTTGTAAAAATTGCGTTGCTGCTAACATTAGCCCGTGTGATTGATCGGCGTGGCCGCGTGTTTACCAGTGCGTTGTTTTTCTTTGGCACTGCACTGGTTGCAATTTTACCAATGGCGTTGGTAATGCTCCAACCAGATTTGGGTGGTTCGCTGGTTTTGGCAGCACTTTGGTTTTTGCTTGTATTAATTGTGGGCACACGTCGATCGTTCGTTTTACTTTTGCTTGGTACGGTCATGGTAATTGGTGTTGTTGGTTGGGTCGGTATTTTGAAGCCATATCAAAAAGAACGTTTTGTTTCATTTATTAATCCAGGCAAGGATCCGCTCGGGGCGGGGTATAACGTGCAACAATCAATCATTGCAGTTGGTTCGGGCAAATTTTGGGGCCGTGGATTTGGATATGGCTCGCAAAACCAGTTGAGTTTTTTGCCAGAACGCCAAACTGATTTTGTGTTTAGCGTGGTTGGCGAGGAATTAGGTTTTGTGGGCGTGCTGGCGCTGTTTATTTGTTATGGCATTATTGGTTGGCGCTTGGTACGCATTGCGGGTAGTTGCCGCGATGACTTTACGCAACCTGTTATTATGGGCGCCTTGGGGCTTTGGCTGGTTCAAATTGTGGTTAATGTTGGTGGCGCCACGGGAATATTGCCGCTTACCGGTATCGCGCTTCCTTTTGTGAGTTATGGTGGGTCTTCGCTTGTTATGAATTTGGTCTTAGTCGGCATCGTTCAGAGCATCGCCAGCCACCAGGTATAACCCTCTTGCAATTTTTTAAGCCTTCTGCTATTATTCTTTCTATTAGCTGGTTATTTCTATGGCCCCGAAGCGAAAAAAACGCACAAACGCTGAGGACGGGATGAAACTCGTTCAACAATGTCCCCTGTGTGAAACCGTGTATGAGCCACTCGAGATTAAGGTTTTAAACGAATCAGACAACAAACATTTGGTCCACGTTACGTGTGCTAAATGCAAACATTCGGTGGCCGCGCTTATCACGCATAATCCAAATGGTGTCTCTTCGCTCGGCCTCATTACCGACGCTTCGTCCGATGATATCCTCCGTTTTGTAGAAGTCGACGCTGTCGATTTCGACGATGTGATCTCGTGGCATGAAGCTTCACTTCACGGAGAAATTACCAAAGAAACTTTTTTGAACTAATATGTCAATTGTCTTAACTGCAACAGATCGCACCACCGGTTCACACAGCATTGCACAGAATATTCGTGCAACACGCAAAATCCCAGCAATTGTGTACGGCCCAGATTTAGAAGGCTCACGCGCACTTTCTGTTGATGCTCATCTTTTTCAGAAAGCTTTTCGCGAAGCTGGTGAATCAACATTGGTTGAATTGGATTTTGGCACCGAAAAAATCCCAACTTTGATTAAAGCAGTTCAGACCAACCCAGTTACCAACGCATTTACCCACGTTGATTTCTTTGCGGTTTCAATGAAAAAAGAACTCGAAACAGACGTTTCACTCGAATTTACTGGTGAATCAGAAGCGGTTAAGCACATGGGTGGTACTTTGCTTAAAATTAAAGACGCGGTTACTGTTCGCTGTTTGCCAATTCATTTGGTACGTACCATCGCAATTCCTTTGGAAGCATTGTCAGATTTTGACGCGGTGATCACCATTGGCGACATCAAAGCTCCAGAAGGTGTTACCATTTTGGACGAAGCAGACGAAGTTGTTGCTAAGGTTTCAGCTCCACTTACTGAAGATCAGCTCAAGGCTATGGAAGCTGCAAATGCAGCCGATGTTACTAAAGTTGAAGTTGTTGGTAAGAAGAAAGAAGACGAAGCTGCTGCAACTGATGCTGCTGCAAAACCTGGCGCAAAAGCTGCTCCAGCTGCAAAAGCACCTGCTGCTAAAAAATAATTTCTGCGAGGCGCACGGCGCCCGACAGATCCTTGAAGAAAGAAATCTTCTCGTCGCCCACCAGGGCGGCGAGATTTTTTTTCTGCTCCGGGTCGATTTCGGCGAGGACGGTTACGGTTTGGGTCGGCGATTTGCGCGCACGAATTTGTGCGAAAAGTTTTTTGTATAGTTGCAGGCCATCGGGGCCGCCATATAATGCGAGACGTGGCTCACGGCGAACTTCGGTGGTGAGTGATTTCATGCGTGCATTCGAAAGATATGGAAGATTTGCAGCGATGAGCACGGATTGTGTTCGAGGCCAGGGAATCGTGGTGAGCAAATTGCTTTTATAAAATTTAATTTTTGTTTTGTGGCGGCGCGAATTTTTGTGTGCAATTTTTAAAGCGGATTCGGAAATATCTGCGGCAATAATTTTAGAGCGAGAATTTTTAGCGAGAGAGACGGCGATTGCACCACTGCCCGTGCCGATGTCGATTACGATTTCAGCGTGCGCTGCCAGTGCTCGTTCAACTAAAATTTCAGTTTCCGGGCGGGGGATTAATACTGTTTTCGTCACAAAAAATTCTAATCCGTAAAACCATGCGGCGCCAACAATGTATTGCATTGGTATTCCGTCGGCACGTTTTTTTTTGAGCTCACGAAATTTGGTGAGTGTGGCTTGACGGACTTCGGCGCCAAAATCGCGCAACAATTCTGCACGAGATTTTTTTAATACAAAACGTAATAAGTATTCATCGTCTGGGGATGATTTTTTTAGAATTTCACGGATTTTCATGTGGTTATGGTAGCACAAAAATAATAAAAACTAAATTGTATTACACTTTAATACAATTTAGTTTTGTCCTAAGCATGCTTGACAGAGACAGCTTTATCACTGTACCGTTTTATTAATCTCTTTGGCCAGTTGGCCCCGATTCGTTGGTACCTGATGCTTTGGCAGCAGGACGTGCCCGCCGGCGGCCAACGATGACAGAGCAGAACCGTCATTTCCAAGGGGATTCCACCACCAAACCCGGCGGGCACACTCGATGGAGTTAAAATGTCAAAGCGTCACATGATGTTCAGTCCAGAACTCATGAGGCGAGTTCTGGCATATCCAATTGAAAAGGCACTCAAATCGTTCGGCTATTTGCCAGTGCGGCGAAATGCGCGAGCGCTCGTTTTCATCTGCCCGTTTCACGCCGAGAAGACCGCCTCATTCCGCGTGAATCGTAGGTCAAATCAATACCTATGCCAGGCATGTGGTGCAGGCGGATCGGTTGTCAGAATCTACAAGGAGTTTGAAAATATTGCCGACGAAATGACCGCAATCGCCCATGTTGCACACATCATCGGCATCTCCTCTAAGGAGCTGCGTTTGCAACGAAACGTGCCGAGGCAGCTGACGTATGCAGAGCGAATGGACGCTGACCCGGCACGCTGGAGAGCAAAGCTTGACTGGCAGCAAAGGACTCGGGATGATCGAAAAGCGAAGCTTCTGCGGGGTGAGGACCCGTGGTAATTTGACCTGCCTTTGCGCGACATACGTTGCGCGGGGTGGGTCTGTTTTTTTACTCTTGACAACCGCCGGCTTAAAATGTACACTACTTTCACTATGAAAAAGGCCATCCACCCAAACTACACTCCAAATGCTAACGTGACCTGCGCATGTGGTAACACTTTTGAGGTTGGTTCAACGCAGCCAGCGCTTCGTATTGAACTTTGCAGCAAATGTCACCCATTTTACACGGGTAAACAGAACTTTGTTGACACTGCTCGTCGTATCGAGAAGTTTCAAGACAAAGCTACCAAAATTGCCGCAGCTGCTGTTTCAACTCGCTCTAAAGCGGAAAAGGAACAGGCGCGCAAAGCAAAGCGTGCAGACAAAACTGCAGCTGGTAAATAATTTGCCATGAAAGGCGATACCATCCTCGCCGAATTTGAAGAGCTCGAAAAAGCGCTCCAAGACCCAACGGTCATTGGAGACGCTTTTAAATTAAAACAGGTTTCGCAGCGGTATTCTGAAATCAAACCTGCTGCAGAAGTGCTCCGTGAGATTGATCAAAAAGAAGCGGCGCTGGCTGACGCAGAAAAAATGGTCGCTGTGGAAGAAGATATTGAAATGATTGACCTGGCGAAAGCCGAAGTTGAAGATTTGAAAGCGCAGCTCGAGAATTTACACGTGCAGCTGAAAGATTTGCTCCGCGAACCAGATCCATTTGCAAACAAAAACGTTATCGTTGAAATCCGCGCAGGTGTGGGTGGCGATGAAGCAGGACTTTTCGCCGCAGAATTATATCGCATGTATTCCATGTTCGCGGGCACTCGCGGATGGAAAGTTGATCTCATTTCCATGAGCCGCACGGGCATTGGCGGTGTTAAAGAAGTTGTTTTTGAAATTAAAGGCCGCGGCGTGTACGGCGAGCTGCAGTTTGAATCCGGCGTGCACCGCGTGCAGCGTGTACCTGAAACCGAAAAGGCCGGCCGCGTGCACACCAGCGCCGTGACCGTGGCAATCATGCCAGAGCCAGAAGCAGTTGATATTGTTTTGGACTTGAAGGATTTAAAAATTGAAACCACCACATCCCAGGGCGCGGGCGGCCAGTCCGTGAACACCACATACAGTGCAATCCGCATGGTGCATATTCCAACGGGCATTGTAGTGACCTGTCAGGACGAACGTTCGCAAACGCAAAATAAAGAACGTGCAATGCAAGTGATGCGTGCTCGTGTTTTTGAAGCCGAAGTTGCGCGCGTTGCCGCCGAGCGCGCCGCGAAACGTAAATCGCAAATTGGTAGCGGCGACCGCAGCGAAAAAATTCGCACCTATAATTTCCCACAAGACCGCGTGACTGATCATCGCATCGAAGAATCATGGCACAATTTGCCGAAGATCATGGATGGGAATATTGAGGAAATCGTTCTGGCGTTGAAGAAGGTGGACGAGGCGGAGGATTGACAATACTCAATTTGAGTCGTACTATTTGCTCGCGCACGCTTGCGCAATTGAGGTGAAACCATGGGTACTACAAATTTGGTAGGGGTTAGACTTGCGCTCGATATGCGAGCGATTCATGCGGCTTCATGTGCCTGTGAAGCGTTGCAACGGATGGTCGATCGCACGCTCAATCCGCCGAAACGGAAGTATAAGTCAAATCCATTTCGCATGCCCCGCGAGATCCATGATCCCATGATCCCGACGCTCATCGCCGGATTCAGGGCGCTCGATCCGCTCGTCAGGCTGAATGAAGAGGTGGTGACCATCGACGACTTTGAGCGTTACGGAACCGCTATTCAGGAAATCCTGTGTTGGCTGACTGTCTCGACCCCAGTGGAACTCGAAGGTCAGCGTCGTACGCTCGTGATGAGGTTTCTTTACACGACGGGCAAGGACTGCTTTACCAAAGGGCTCATTGGATTCAGCGAGTCCGACATGACCGATATCGGGCAGGACCTCATGAATTTCATCGGGGAAAAGTCCGCGCCGTTTTGATGCACGGCAAAAGGCATAAATCCGCCAGTTCGTAGTCGCCGCTTTTCGCGACTCGCTGGTGGGTTTTTTTATTCTTGACCTTTTTATCACCTTCTGCTAAACTACGCGCATTAATCAATCAGTCGGCTACAAACCGCTCGGGCCCTGCCTTCCTGGCTCCCGCGCGATGCCGATGTCGTAAAAAGGACTATTTATGCCAAAAACACCAGAACTCTTGGATATGATCCAAGCCGGTATGCACTTTGGCCATCGCTCAACGCGTTGGCACCCTAAGATTAAGCCTTATTTGTTTGGCGAACGCCAGGGTATCCATGTAATTAACTTGGAAATCACCCAGCAAAAAATCGCTGAGGCTTTGGATTTTATTAAGCAACTTTCAGCTCAGGGCAAAACTGTTTTGTTTGTTGGTACCAAGCGTCAGGCTAAGGACATCATCATTCGCGAAGCAAATCGCTGTGGTATGCCTTACATCACAGAACGCTGGATCGGTGGTTTGGTAACAAACTTCGATGAAATCGGCAAACGTTTGGAACACTACCGCAAGTCAGCAGCTGACCGTGAAAACGGCGGTTGGGACAAGTACACCAAAAAAGAACGTGTTGTTTTGGAAGACGAATTCCAGAAAAAACATTTGATTTTTGAAGGTCTTGCAACCTTAAAGCGCATGCCAGATGCCATGTACTTGGTTGACATCCGCACCGAAAAAACTGCAATCACCGAAACATTGGTAAAGAAAATTCCAACCATCGCAATTACCGATACAAACGTAAACCCAGAATTGGTTACATTCCCAATTCCATCAAACGATGACGCGGTTCGCGCAATTGAATTGGTTACCAAATTAATTGCAGACGCAGTTATCGAAGGCCGCGCCGCAGCTCCTGCAGCCGCTGCAAAGTCAGAAGGCAAAGCAGAAAAAGTTATTATCAATCAACAATAATTGTTCATTAGTATGGCAATCGATGCAAAGTTAGTTGTCGCACTTCGTGAAAAAACAGGCGCTGGTATCGTAGACGTCAAAGCGGCATTGGATGAAACCAATGGTGACATGGCTGCTGCAGAAGAATTACTTCGTAAAAAGGGTATTTTGAAAGCTGGCAAAAAGTCAGACCGCGTTGCAGGTGAAGGTATCGTGTACTCATACATTCATGGCAACCAAAAAGTTGGCGTAATGGTTGAGCTCCGTTGTGAAACAGATTTTGTAGCACGCACTGACGGTTTCAAGCAGCTTGCGCACGACATTGCGATTCACATTGCTGCAATGAATCCATTGTACTTGGACGAATCAGAAGTGCCACCAGAATTGGCAGAAAAAGAACGTGAGTTCTACAAGGAAGAGTTGAAAGCCGCAAACAAACCAGAAGAAATGATTGCAAAAATCGTTGAAGGTAAGTTGGCTAAATTTTACACTGACGTTTGTTTGATGAAACAGGCATTTGTGAAAGATGAAAACATGACCATCGAAGATTTGGTGAAATCAGGTATCGCTAAGATGGGTGAAAACATCCAGATGAAGCGATTTGTGCGTTTTCATTTGGGCCAGGAATAATTTCTTGGTTGCAAATCGCAAGGGCTGGCCGAAAGGCCAGCTTTTTGTTATTATGAGGTCCAACCGCGCTAACCGAGCGCAATTGTGGGGGAAGTTATGTGTAATGAACGGCCAGAGGATTTGCCAGTGGTGTTGCCGACGCGTCCAAAGCGGTCTGAACGTCGGGTGGGTAATGAGGTACTTGTACCGAATAGTCGGGCGGCGACGGAGAACACGCTTGGCGCTGCTGGTGTCAAAATCGTGACGCCACCGCTTGAAGGCTCGGAAGGTTTTGAATTCGAAGTCGTTGGTATGGGGGCCGACGGCAAGCGGGTCAAAACAGACGATCCGAAATAGCGCCAACCAGCGCTTCAAGCAGCAATGCGTGCCGCACGGGGTTTTCCTTGTGCGGTGTTTTTATTTTAAAGGCCAACCAAATTCAGCAAAATGGTTGCCAGCGTTAATTTGATCCAGTGCAAATTTTACATCAGGCAAAATATTTTCTGGCAAATTCGCCAGATCAAACCACGCGAGATCATCGCATTTTTTCGGCTCCATGTTTTTTATTTCACCGGTCCAATTTGTAGCACCCACATAAAAATCAAAATATTCTCGATCCGATGGACTCTGGCGATGTAAGGTTAAAATTACGTCTAAATTTTGTGGCGACAAAATAATATTAGCCTCTTCGGTTGCTTCGCGTGTAATACACTGTAATACAGTTTCGCCACCATCCAAATGGCCAGCAACTAAACTGTAGTTTCCATCTTGATAACCTGTATTGGCGCGTCGCGATAATAAAATTTTGTCATTTTTAATTAAAACTAAATATGCTGCCGCGTAAGGGCGGAATTTTTCGGGGTGCTCCATAGATAGTTAGATTAGCATGATTCATAAATAATCACCATTGACACCGGCTTATATTATTGCTAATGTAACTTTTGTCCCGCGCTACAACCAGCGCGGCAAAGGGGGGCCTTGTGGGAAATGCGGCATTGAAAAAATATCTGATAACGGTGGCTTTGGCAGAGGCGGAGCATATCTTCAAGTCGAAAGTCGACGGACGTCGTCTGGCTTGGGATGTTGCGGGGCCGTTCGGTCCTCAGCGTTTGAGCGCTACGCGCATTGCGCGCAGCAGGAACACGCAGAGCAAGCTGGAAGAGCGCATTGCGCGTGACATGCCGCCGAGCGCTGCTGGTCGCGAACATGCTATCGAGCTGCTCGCGAATCTTCAAGCGGGGGCTCAGTTGCCCGCCGAACTGGGGCTCGACACCAATTCAACGGTGCTGGTGTTTCCTGGTACGGCCTGGCAGCAGGACGGGCAGACCTATTACCCGTGCGTGTTTGCTGAATCCAATGCGGCATTCAGCCACGGACGGCTTGCACGGGCTTTTGTCGCGTCGCACTGGGATCTGCTGAACCGCTACGTGAAGAGTCGGCAGCCGCTGCGCCGCACCCTGCTTCTCATGGGCACGGAGCCGATCGAGGAATAGCGTCTCATCGCGCGATTCAAGTTTTAAGTCCGGCAGTTTCTCTTCGGAGATTCTGTCGGCATTTTTTTATGCTATACTATTTGTATATTTTATAAAATTATGGCAATTCGTGTAGCAATTAATGGGTTTGGGCGCATTGGGCGCCAGGTTTTTAAGGCAGGTTTTGAAAATAAAAAAATTGAATTTGTTGCGCTCAATGATTTGGGTGATGCAGAAAATTTGGCGTATTTGTTGAAGCACGATTCGGTGTATGGTGTATGGCCACATGACGTATCGGCAAAAAATGGCGCGCTTGTGGTGGATGGCGTGACGATTCCGGTTGTGCAAGAAAAAGATCCGGCGCAGCTTCCATGGAAAAAATTTGAGGTTGACGTGGTTATTGAATCGACGGGGCGCTTTACGGATTTAGAAGGTTTACAAAAACATATTTCCGCGGGCGCTGGTGCGGCAATTCTATCTGCGCCAGCAAAAGGTGGTGACGTGCCAACTTTTGTGCGTGGTGTGAACGACGAAAAACTTGGCCGCACAAAAATTTTTAACAATGCGAGTTGCACCACTAACTGTGTCGCACCCGTTACTTCAGTGCTCCACGAAAAATTTGGTATTGCCAAAGCTGCAATGACAACAATTCATTCGTATACTGCGGATCAAGCGCTGGTGGACGGGCCGCACAAAGATTTTCGTCGTGGCCGCGCGGCAGCATTAAATATGGTGCCAACAACAACCGGCGCGGCAATTGCAGTGACTGAAACGATTACAGAACTCAAAGGACTTTTTGATGGCATTTCAATTCGTGTGCCAACGCCAGTTGGTTCACTTTCTGATTTCTGTTTTATCACGAAAACAAAAACAACGGTGACCGAAGTAAACGCAGCGCTCGTTGCAGCGAGTAAATTGACGCGCTGGAAAGGGATTTTAGTTTGTTCTGAAGAAGCGCTGGTATCGCACGACGTGGTTGGTAATACTGCCTCGTGCATTGTTGATTTAGCGTTTACGCAAGTTATCGATGGTGATTTGGTTAAAATTTTGGCATGGTACGATAATGAATGGGGATATTCACATCGGTTAGTTGAGATGATTGAGAAGGTGGGAAAGAAATAATATGAAACTCCGTACACTTGCTGATGCTCCGATTACTAAAGGTACACGCGTGCTTGTGCGTATCGATTCTGATGTTGTGGTGCGTCGCGGAAGTATTGCGCCGGAAGAATCGTATCGACTCGACACCGCACTTGCAACATTTAAATTTTTGCTTCGCAAAAAAGCGGTGATTACGGTGATGGGGCATATGGGCCGGCCTGATGGAAAAAAAGTTGCCGCATTGTCACTTGCACCCGTGCAAAAATATTTAGAGAAAAAATTAAAAACAAAATTACATTTTTTGCCGAACGTGCGTTTTGATGCGCGTGAAGAAAAAAATGATGTAGGTTATGCGCGCGAGCTCGCGACGGGGCAGGACCTCTTTGTGAATGAATCTTTTGCATCGGCGCATCGGGCGCATACGTCAGTTGCTGCGATTACTAAACTCTTACCATCGTATGCAGGCATTCAATTTGAAAAAGAATTTGTTGCACTGAGTAGTGCCATGACTGCACCAAAAAAACCACTTGCCTTAATTATTGGCGGCGCAAAACTAGAAACAAAAGTGCCGGTTATAAAAAAGTTTTTACCAATTGCTGCCGAAATATTTGTAGTCGGTGCGGTTGCAAATAATTTTTTTGCGGCTGATGGACAAGATGTGGGCGAGTCGCTTGTTGATGTGTCTTCAATTGCAGTCGCGCGATCGTTGTTAAAACATAAAAATGTTCTTCTTCCTGAAGATGTAGTTTATTTTCAGCACAAAATTTTTGATATTGGACCAGACGCAATTGAATCCATGGCAAAAAAACTTACGCGCGCTAAAACCATCATTTGGAATGGTCCTGCAGGGTATTTTGAAAAAAAACCGTTTGACCGAGGCACTGAACTGCTCGCGCGATTGCTTGCTCGGCTTGGCGGGAAGGGCGCGTGTGTCATTGTGGGTGGGGGCGAAACAACCTCGCGTATTATAAAGCTCAAGTTAACGCGGAATTTTGCGCATATTTCTACAGGTGGTGGCGCCATGCTTGAGTTTTTGGGCGGCGCAAAGTTGCCAGGGGTCACGCCGCTTCTTAAAAAGTGATATAATCAAAACATATGGAACATATTCAACCCTGCGGATTACATCATGGCGGGCCGCTCAAGAAACTCGTCATGCTCACGCTTGCTGTCTTTTTGGTCACGCTGATTGTGAATAATATTAAAGCATATGGTCAAATTGGCCGTTTGCCAGAATCGCCACGCACAATTGTTATTTCAGGCACGGGTAAAATTATTGCAACACCAACAATCGCTGTTTCAAACATTGGATTGGTAACACAAAAAGCAGACGTTGCGAGCGCACAAGCAGAAAATACCGATCGTATGAACAAAATGGTTGCTGCACTTCAGACGTTGGGTATTGCAGCTGCTGACGTACAAACCGCACAATATCAGATCAATCCAAACTATTCGTACGATCAAAAAACTGGCAGCACTATAACGGGTTATTCAGTTACCCAAAGTTTGGAAGTAAAAATTCGTGATCTAACTAAAATCTCAGCAGTGCTTGCGAAGGCTGGCGAGCTTGGTGCAAATCAGGTAAATGGCGTGACGTTCACCATCGATGAACCATCAAATTTGCAGGCGCAGGCTCGTGAAAAAGCTGTTGCTGATGCAAAAGAAAAAGCACAGAAATTAGCCGATCAGTTAGGTGTGCATTTGGGTAAGATTGTCGGATTCGATGAATCTGCAGGTAATATTCCACCAGGGCCAATTATGTTTGCAAAAGATGCAGTAGGCATGGGTGGTGGGCCTGTTGCGGCGCCAGATGTTCAGGCCGGATCTCTTGATGTAACAAGTCAGGTAAATGTAACGTTCGAATTAGAATAAATCGTATGCCAAAAATTACCAAAATCGCCGCGCAAGAAATTTTAGATTCGCGTGGCAATCCTACGGTGCGTGTTTTTTTAACCATTGATGATAAAATAACAGTCAGCGCAAGTGTGCCAAGCGGTGCGTCAACCGGTTCTCACGAAGCACTTGAGCTGCGTGATGGCGATAAAAAGCGTTTTGGCGGCAAAGGTGTTTTAAATGCGGTTAAAAATATTGAGAAAAAAATTGCACCGTTGCTGCTTGGGGCAGACGTGCGTCAACAGCGTATCATTGACGAACTCATGTGCGCGCTTGATGGCACTGAAAATAAGACAAAATTGGGTGCAAATGCGATTTTAGGCGTGTCACTTGCGGTGGCTCGTGCGGGTGCGGTAGCAAATAAAATGGAACTTTGGCAGTCATTGCAAAAAACATTTCATTTAAAACCCGGCAAAAAATTGCCATATCCAACCATGAATGTGATTAATGGTGGGGTGCATGCGGATTCAGGTTTATCAACACAGGAATTCATGATTATTCCGCAACAGAAAAAGTTGGCGGAGCGTGTGCGTGTTGGTGCAGAAGTTTTTGCAGCACTGAAAGCGCTTTTGAAATCTGAAAAACAATCGACTGGTGTTGGCGACGAAGGTGGTTTTGCACCGCATTTGGGCAGCTCGGAAAAAGCGTTGCAAACATTATTAACTGCAATCACCAAAGCGGGGTATAAACCAGGAATCGATGTGAAATTAGGCATGGATATGGCAGCGTCCGAATTTTATGAGCGTGGTGTTTATAATTTTGAAGGTGTTAAAAAAACCGGTGATGAAATGATCGCAATGGTTGCGGGTTGGGTTCAAAAATATCCTTTGGTTTCCGTTGAAGATCCGCTTCACGAAGATGATTGGGAAAACTGGCAAAAGTTTACGGCAAAATTGGGTCGCGTGATTACGATCGTGGGTGACGACTTATTTGTCACGAACATAAAACGTGTTCAAATGGGAATTGATCGCAAAGTTGCAAATGCGGTGCTCATTAAGTTAAATCAAATCGGTACGGTTTCTGAAACGATTGATACTATTTTGCTCGCACAAAAAAATAAATACAAAATTTCTGTCTCGCACCGCAGCGGCGAAACAACCGATACGTTTATTGCCGATTTGGCAGTTGCGGTTGGGGCAGACTTTTTAAAGTCAGGCTCAATGAGCCGCAGCGAGCGCGTTGAAAAATATAATCGCGTGATGGAAATTGAAGCATTTAAATAAATAATGTAATAACAGAATTTTATGAGTTTTGAAAAACCATCGACAAATAATCAAGAGTCATCTTCAGTAGGACCTAAAAAAACAGGCCTTTCTTCGTTACTCGCAAAACGTATTTCCGGCGCACTTGTTGCGATGAGTTTAATGGGTGGCGCTGTTTCAAATGCTCATGCAGATGAACGACCTCCGTCAGCACCAAGACCTGAAAATGGTCTTAAGTTATTAGCACAAGGAGAGACACAATTTGGAACAGCTTCGTTCTCTATACTTGAGAGCGGTGATGGTGATCATACATCAAAATTAAATTTGGTCAATCATGCAGATAGTGAATATCAGATCTCATATTCATTTTTTCAGGGGAAGGATGAAGATGGGGCAATTGGTACGCAATCACGTGTTCTTTCCGAGGGTACGCTTTCCGAAAAACAAAAGATGTTTAAATTTACAGGACTTACTCCATCGATGGAGGCTAACATGGCTGAACATCATCGTTCTCCTAACATGTTTATTAGTGGTATAAAGATGGATTTGGATGCTATGTCTCAAAAATATGCGATTCTGCAGGCATTTGCAGGACTTAAGCTGTCAAACTCACCAGAATACAAAAGTGTTGCGGCAGATATAAAAAAATCTGGCGATAAATTTTCCCAGAAATTTCCTGATTATCAGATGCCTGCTGAATTTGCTGGGCTGTAATGTGGTTACTATAATCCTGTGATGAATAATTTTAGACCTACTGTACTTATTATTAACGACGGATGGGGCGTGGCGCCGGATGAAGAGGGTAATGCAATTACCCGCGCCAAAACGCCGAATTTTTCAAAGTGGGTGAAAACATATCCGGCCATGACGATCCAGGCGTCGGGTGTTGAAGTGGGTTTGTCGTGGGGCGAAATGGGAAATTCAGAAGTTGGCCACTTAAATATTGGTGCGGGGCGCGTGTATTATCAGACGTTGCCGCGCATTGGCAAGGAAATTGCGGATAAAACTTTTTTTCAAAATGAAACGCTGCTGAAAGTTGCAGCGGCGGCAAAAAAAGGTGGCAAACTGCATTTGCTTGGACTTGTTTCGGCAGGTAATGTGCATAGTTCCGACGAACATTTATTTGCGTTATTAGAATTTTGTAAAACGCAAAAATTAGATAACGTATATATCCATGCAATTTTAGATGGCCGCGATTCTAAATTTGATTCGGGAAAATATTTTATTGAGCGGCTGCAAAGCAAAATGAAATCGATTGGCGTTGGAAAAATTGCCACCATGGGCGGACGTTTTTATGCGATGGACCGTGACAATCGCTGGGATCGCATTGAAAAAATGTATCGCGCCATGACTGAAGGTGCGGGCCCGCAGAATGCGGATGCAATCGATGCGCTTGATAAATCATACGCGGCAAAAGTGTATGACGAAGAATTTATTCCGACCGTTATTAACGCCGACGGTTTGGTAGCGCCGGGTGACACGGTTTTATTTTTTAATTTTCGCCCGGACCGCGCACGTGAATTAACGCGCGCATTTGTGATGCCTGATTTTGATAAATTTAGTTGCACCCGAATTACGCCACTTCTTTTTGCAACCATGACGGAATATGAAAAGGGACTGCCAACTTTGGTTTGTTATCCGCCTGAGGTTATAAAAAATACACTTGCCGAAGTTATTTCGGACGCGGGCAAAAAGCAATTTCATGTTGCGGAAACAGAAAAATATGCGCACGTCACATTTTTTTTGAATGGTACGGTTGAAAAAGCGTGGCCTGGCGAGGATCGTTTGGTGATTCCTTCGCCGCAAGTTGCAAGTTATGCCGAAGCGCCAGAAATGTCCGCGATGAAAGTTGCAAAAGCTGCAGTGGATGCGATTGAATCCAACAAATACGATTTTGTGGTGATTAATTTTGCGAATGCTGACATGGTCGGGCATACGGGCGACTATAACGCCACGGTGCGCGGCGTGGAGGCCGTGGATAAGGCAATGGGGCTTGTAGTTGCAATTACGCTGGCTAAACATGGCGCGGTTTTTATTACCGCGGATCATGGCAATGCTGAAGAAGTGGTGAATTTGCACACGCACGAAAAAGATAAAGAACATTCAACCAGTCCAATTCCGTTTTTGGCGATTAGCGGCGATTGGGAAGGGCAGACCGGCCCATCGGGTGATGTGATTGAAGGTGATTTATCGCTCTTGCCACCGGTTGGCATGCTCGCTGATGTTGCGCCAACAATTTTAAAAGCCATGGGAATTCCGCAGCCAGTGGAAATGAGTGGACGGGCGCTGATTTAATAGCATTGACTTTTTTATAAAATAGAGATAGGATTCTGGCAACCTGCCGAAATGGCGAGGAGGCGAACGATGCAGTATTTTGGATTTGCGGCTCTGGTGGTATTTGGACCTTTCTTTTTACAGTGGGTTTTTTACAGTCTGCGATTGGAACGGCGGCTGGATCAACTGGAAGAACTGGGGGAGATGCCCGGCGCACCGCTTGCTGGTTGGAAATACTTGGTTGTGCTCGGCCGAGAAGTGAGCGCTGATGGTGAAATTGAAGATCGATTCAAGGCGCTGCTCGATCGGGCCGTGGAGCTGTACAACGAAGGCGGTTACAAAGCAATCGTGCTTTTGGGCGGCGATCATCATGGAAACGGTAAGTCCTACGCGTGGTCAGGCAAGGATTACTTACTTGGCCATTCGGGGCTCATGAGTGACGACATTATCACGCCCTTCGATGGTTGGCCCATTGAAGATATGTGGGCGTTTTCGTGCTCACAGGAATTCGCGGCCATTGCACATCTGTACGAACTTGGTGCAGAGGTGGTGGCGCTTGGAGAAAGTCAGCGACGAATTCGGTATGTGGGGCACGCGGTTGCGCGCGGTGTTCCGGTTTCGTTTGAGTTTGTACCGTGCCACATCGAAAGCCGGCTGTCACACTTTGTCGGCCTCGCGGTAACGCTCGTTGATCCGAACGAAAGCCACATCCTGCGATTCGTGATGCGGCATGCCAAGCGTGCAATCGTCACGGCGCGCGATAAGTAAGCCTCTCGTAGCAGGCGCGAGCAAACACTTCCAGTTGTCCTTCGGGGGCGGCTGCAAGTGTTTTTTTATTTAGTTTGGTATACTGAATATATGTTGGATGCAAATATCGTCATCTTTTTTCACGGACTTGGAATCTCAGCACCGGCTTGGCGTAAATTAGTAGTTTTTTTGAATTATATTTTGCCTGTGGTGCTTGCCGGCGTTACCATTTCGGTGTGGTGGCATCTGCAAAAACGCCGGCGATTTAATGCGCTACTTTTGCTGGTTTTAATTTTGTCGGTTTCGTATTTGGTAAATCGTTTTTTTGGCGCGCTTTATTTTCGCGCGCGGCCATTTGTAACGATTGGGTTTATTCCGTTTGTTAGTCCGCCAAGTGTGTTAAAATCGTTTCCCTCTGAGCATGCAACACTGGCAGCCGCAGGGGCGGTGTGGCTTTGGAAATTTGGCCATAAAAAGTCTGCAATTTGGGGCGGAATTTTGGCGTTTTGTATTGGTATTTTACGTGTTTTTGTGGGGGTTCATTATCCGAGCGATGTTATTGCCGGATGGGTGCTGGGCATGGTAATATCTGCTCTCACCCTTAAGATATGGAAGCGTTATATATTGTAATTCGCGCAGGCGGCACGGGCACACGTTTGTGGCCACTTTCAACCAGCGCATTGCCAAAACAATTTGTTCCGGTTTTTTCGGATCGCACGATGTTGCAGGAAACTGTAGCGCGCGTGGCGCCATTTGGATATGAAAATATTTTTGTGTCGGTGAATCAGCGCCATGCAGATTTAGTTGGCGTGCAAGTGCCAGAAATTTTGCCACAAAATATTTTTTCGGAAATTTTAAAACGGAATACGGGGCCGGCGATTGCATTTGAAGTCGCGTCGCTTTTGGCGCGCGGCATTTCTGGTGACGCTGTTGTTGCAACAATTCCCGCTGATGATTTTATTGCGCATCCAGAATTATTTCAGGCGTCGCTGCAAAAAATTGCGGCGCATGTTGGCGCGCATCCCGATGAAATTATTATGCCGGTGGTAACGCCACAGTTAATTGATCCCGGATATAGTTATGTGCGCGCAAATTTTGACGGCGACTTTGGGCCGCTTACCGATTGGGTGGAAAAGCCTGATGCAGAAACATGTGGCGAGATGATCAAATCGCATTCGTGGTATGCACACACAGGTATGTACGTCTGGCGTTTGGATACGATTAAGAATTTGTTTGAGACGCTTGCACCGCAGGTGTGGCAGCAAGTGTGTGAGGTGCAAAAATTGTTAGCTGCTGGTGATGAAGATGCTGCGCGCGCTGCAGCTGCGCAGTTGCCAATTATTTCTATCGAATCATTGCTGACCAAGCAAGCACCAGCGCGCGCTGCATTTATGGCGGGCGAGTGGGGTTGGTCTGATGTTGGCAAATGGCCGGTGCTGAAGGAATTATTGCCCGCAGATGAATCGAGTAATGTAGCATCGCATGCAACTGCGGAATTTGTTGATGCGCATCGCAATATGGTGCATGGCGACGGAAAGAAAACCGTTGTGTGTGTTGGTGTCGATGATTTAATTGTGGTGGAAACTGATGCGTATGTATTGGTGTGCCGCGCAGATTTGGCGTCGCAGGTGAGCGCGCTTGCAGAACGTTTTAATAAATAATATGAAAAAGTTCTTTGCTGTTTTGCTTTTGGCGATTTTATTTTTTGGATGGTGGGGAACGCGTGTGCAGCCGGGTGTTATTGAAATTGCGCCGGGCGATTCGGTGTCTGCGGCGGCGCAAAAATTAGTTGCTGCAAAAATAATTCGTATTGGGTTTTTGATTCGACCATTCATTAAACATGTGTATCCGGGCGCTGTGGCGGTTCCAGCGAATTGCAATTTTTTATGCGTTGCACATTTGTTTGATTCGCCGGCCGATACGGCGGTGCGCATTACAATCCCCGAAGGAAGTGATTTGCGCGATATCCAAAAAATTATTGCAACGGTTGATCCGTCTGGCGCAAAAAAATTATATGCGCTTGTGGGTACGCCCGCGAAAATTGGTGGAGCAGACAAAAAATATCGCAGCGAATTTTCTTTTTTAAAAGATGCGCCAGATACTATTTCACTCGAGGGATATTTATTTCCTGACACGTACTATTATGATGCAAAGGGTCTTGGTGTTGATGGACTGGTGCACACCATGCTTGATAATTTTGGTCGTAGGACTAATGGTCGCGCCTCGCACGATGTGGTGACCGTTGCAAGTATTTTGGAAAAAGAGGTGCGTAGCGAAGCTGATCGCAAAATGGTTGCCGACATTATTTGGCGCCGATTAAAAATGGGTATGGCGCTGCAATTTGATTCCACGGTTTCATATGCAAGCGCGCGTGATAGCGTGTACACAACGGCGCTTGAACGAAAGAGTAATTCGCCATGGAACACATATGCGGCGCGCGGACTGCCAATAGGGCCGATCAGTAATCCAGGACTTGACGCAATTGAAGCTGCAGAAAATCCAACGCCAAATAACTATATTTTTTTCTTAGTCGGACCTGACGGTGTTGCACATTACGCGCGTACACTCGATGAGCAAATCGCAAATAAAAAATATCTCAAATGAAAACCTCTGAACTTGATTATTTTTTACCCACCGAACGTATCGCGCAGAAATCTGTAGAGCCGCGTGATCATTCGAAGTTGTTGGTTGTGGATCGCACAAGCGGGGAAACACGCCACGAACAATTTTTTGATATTGTAAAATATTTACGCCCAGATGATGTATTGGTTTTTAATAACACAAAAGTGTTTCGCGCACGACTTCGTGTTGGTACGGTTGAAATTTTATTGCTTCGTCCATCGAGTGAGGCATGGCTCTGCCTTGGAAAGCCTGGAAAAAAGTTGCAGCCTGGAATGCGGGTTGAATTACCCGGTACTGTTATTGGTGAGGTTACCGTGCGCCACGAAGATGGTGAATTCGAAATGAAATTTTCACGAGGCGGTGAAAAAATGTCAGCTGCCGAGGTTATCGATTTCGCAAATGAACACGGCGAGATTCCGCTCCCGCCCTACGTGAAAAATGGCCCTACAACGCTTGGTGAGTATCAAACCGTGTATGCGCGTCATACTGGATCTGTCGCGGCTCCAACCGCAGGATTTCACTTCACAGAGGACTTACGTGCAAAGATTCAGGCATCGGGCGTGACATTTTTGGAAGTTACACTGCACGTGGGGATTGGTACGTTTCAGCCTGTGAAAACTGAAGAAGTTGAAGCGCATCCAATGCACAGTGAGTGGGTAAGTGTCGATCGTGAAACTGCAGGAGCGATTGCGGAGGCGAAAAAAGTGGGTCGGCGTGTGATTGCTGTTGGCACCACTACGACGCGTGCGCTTGAAGGTGCCGCTGAAAAAATTTTGGCAGGCGAATCATTCGAAGGTGACATAAATATTTTTATCAACCCTGGCTACACATTTAAAATCATCGATGGACTTGTGACGAATTTTCATTTGCCGAAATCGACATTACTTTTACTCGTCAGTGCATTTTTAGGGGAAGGCGGGTTGGAACATTTAAAGAAAATTTATGCCGACGCGATTAATCGCGAATATCGGTTTTTCAGTTTTGGAGATGGAATGTTCATAAAATAAAAAACCGCCAGAGGTCCGGGTTGGGGACATGGCGTGCGATCAGATCGCGGAGAACGTGACTGTGATGTGGCGTCCGGATTGGTGGGTGATCCAGATACCCACCTCCCCGGCCCAGGCCTTCTTCAGTGTCTGCAGGGCCTTCGTGAAGGTGCGAAGGTTTGTGAACCCCAGTTCTTTGAGGAACGACCTGTCTTCCGCGGTACCTGTTTCGTATTCGGCGGTAAAGCCACCGATTGTCGTCAGATAATGAAAGAGCTTTGTCTTTTCTTTCCACTGACTCAAGCTCTCCGGAACCTTTGCCTTCAGGATTTCGACGGCCGCAGCCGCGTCCTCGGCATAGACTTCGTCGAGACGTTTCTTCGCCGCTTCGTGCGCTTCTCTGAGTGTGTGTAACCTTCCCATGGTGGGCCTCCAGTGTTGGAAGGAGGAGACTACACCATAATGCATATTTTGTCAAGACTCTCACTCGCTTGGCGATTTGTTTGGTATACTGTTGTTATGAATCAGCCAGGTTTTCAAGAAAATGATTTTTTAAGAGAGATTGCTCGTGATCGTTTTTTGCTCCACGATCCAAGCCAAGCGCTGCATCAGATTGAGGCGGAGATTTTGAATTTGCATGCAGCTACTCCAACAGAAGATTTTGATGATCGCATAAATTTACTTCGGGAGGCGGTTCATGATTTAGACGAGCAGGGGTTTACCGCAGCGCAGCGCAAGCAGCTTGCCGAATTCAAGCAGAGGATCGCTTGGTATTTGCAGGAGCTTCGTTATGAGTATAAAGATAATGCGGTGCGAGCAGAGCCAATCAAAAAGTTATATCGTGAAATTATGGATTTGGCCCCACCGCCAGCACGGTCGTTGTTTTCTGACCGGTTTGAAGCGGTAAAAAACAGTTTGTTGAAGCCGCTTGGGGCGACGATAGCGGTAGGTACATTGCTGCATTCATTTGCGCAAGAGCCTGCAGATGAATTGCCCTCTCCGCCGCCGACGCCACATGTTGAAGTTATTCCTGTGGAGCTGCCAGCAATCGAAGAGGGTGGTAAAGATGAGGCTGGGCGGCAATTGACTATGCTCCGAGAAAAATATCGAACGTTGAAAGAAAAGGGTGTAGTAAATTTTTCTGCATACTTTGATGATGTGGAACCGGCCCTTGAAGGTGTTTCTGAGGCAGATAAAAATGCGGGGAAGCAGAAATTTGCACAAGTGCTCGACGCTATTCGATCAAAATCTTTGGGTAAAACGGACTTTGATTTGCTTCGTGATATATCTGAGTATCCGGTATCTCCTAAGGATTCTCTCGATAGTCGTAATTTACGCGCTTCATCACTTGAGCTTTTCGCAGATGAAAACATGATCGGCAATTGTGAAGCGCGAGCACGATCAAATTATCGTTTGATCGAAGCGCTTCGACCTGAGCTTCTTGCACATATCAAAGTTGCGTTTTGGCATGAACACGAATCACTCGCATATGAAGCGCCTAATGGCAAAGTTTATGACATTAGCACTGGCATACTTCATGAAATCCCAAAAAAACTACTAGCACATGTTCCACTTCTTACCTCAATGGAGGCTTGGGTTGATCCGTTTTTGGGTGGAAAAGATCTTAAGCAGGTCGAAGCACTTGAGGTGTTTAAAAAGCACGTGAACCAGCCCTCAAAGTTTGGTGCGACGACGTCGAAATTAAGTCGGGCAATTGGAGATTTGCCGCTTAATCCGTGGGTTGATAATTCAGACATAAAAGAATCTGCTTATCGAAAAAAAATAGACACCGAAGCTTCGTCAGAGGCAGAATCGTATACGAAAGAACTCGAGCATGACTTTGTATTGAATGTTTCCGGATACTCAGAATCAAAAATTAGTTTTGAAAATGATTTATTGAATCTCACCGAGGTTTCGGATATTGAATCGACTGAGCAGATGTATCTATCTATAGATCCAGAAAAATATATTCCAGCGTGGGTACAGAAGCTCAAGCGGTTTCATCATATCAAAGATTTAATATACTTGGATCAAGAAACCAGGGCAATAGTTACTGAAGAAGTTGGTAGACCGTTTGATCCGCAAATTATTTTAGAGGGTGTTAAAAAATATGATCCTGAGTCTCTTGTATATATATCATGGTACGATGATGCACGTATTCCTTTGAAAGATTTTGCCATGTATAAAAACCTTAAGAAAGTGGGTTTTTATTTAAGAGATGCACAGAATGTCGCAGGTGCAATCGATGTATTTCATGTAAATCAAAATTTACAAAAAATCGGTCTAGATACAGGTGATTTAGAAAATATTTCTAAAAACCTTGTTATGGCGATTCCACAGACCGTAACTGAACTTGTGATTCAAGGAAAGAATAGGGGAGAATCTCCAAGTACTGTTCGTGCGCTAATACAACGTGTACGTAACGCTGGCTATAAAGGCAAACTGCATTTTCATAGTCTTGTCACATTAGGTGATGATGATGTGAGACTTCAAAATTTGGTATATGTTCAAAAGATGCTTGAAGCAGCTCGGGATTTCTCTTCAGAGAATAGTATTTCCTATGCGCGGTTGGAACTGAGGCCTCAATCACTACTGCGATTAGTAAACATTCTTCGTTCACACGATATACAAGTAGATGAGTTTAAGGGTACTTTGTATATTAATGCTTCATCTGATGAGGTTCCTGACGTCTCTATGGCAGAGTATCAGAAGGTTGTGGAGGGCTCTGTGATTAGTGTTCACAATACCATTTTGTTGCCGTCAATGGTTTCGTATATTAAAAGTTTGTATAAAAATATTGCTTTTATTAATATAGAAGTTGATGTGGCCGCACTTCATAATTCTGCAATGATGCCATTTTTTTCTGAACTTTTTTCAGATAAAGACCCTGATCACTTTATTGATGGAGAAAAAATGTACCTAAATTCATTTTTAGATGCTGTGCAAGCGGAGAACGTGTTGAAGAGTATGGGATATCCCGCTCATTGGGTGGTAAAAATAACTGGAAGACGAACACATGACGATGCTGCAATTTATGGAATCGTATTCGTTCCTTAATTCCAACTTTTTTTGTATTCTTCAAATTTCCCCGCACCAATCGCCTCACGAATCTCCTCGCAAAGTTTTAACATGAACCGAACATTGTGAATGCTTGCTAAACGGTATCCAAGCATTTCTTCTGCTTTAAATAAATGATGTACATATCCGCGCGTGTAATTTTTGCAGGTTGAACAATCGCACCATGCGTCGATTGGTTCTTGTGACAAAGCATGCTCTGCGTTGCGAATATTTAATTTTAAATTTTCTGTGGCGCGCGTATATAGCGTACCATTGCGTGCAACGCGGGTAGGGGCAACGCAGTCGAACATGTCGATGCCGCGCTCGACAACGGTAAAAATATCGCGTGGGGAATATCCAACGCCCATGGTGTAGCGTGGTTTGTCGGCGGGCAATAAATCTTGCAGCCAATCCAGCGTAGTCGCGGTCATCTCCATGTTGTACCCAATTGATTCGCCGCCAATTGCAATTCCGTCGAATGGCATTGCGGTAATTGCGCGCGCGGATTCTTGGCGGAGCTCCTTGTGATTTGCGCCTTGGATAATACCAAATAAAAATTGGTTCCATGCGTGTGGGCCCGGCTGTTTCATTGCCTCAATGCATCGTGCTGCCCACACGTGCGTGGTTTGCATTGCTTGGCGCGCTTGTTCAAATGTTGCGCTATCGGGCGTGCAAATATCAAACGCCATAATAATATCGGCGCCGATTTTTTTCTGAATATCGATTGCAATTTCTGGGGTGAAGCGATGTGTTGAGCCGTCCAAATGCGATCGGAATGAAACGCCATCGAAATCAATTTTCACATTGCCTGCGTCCGCGCCTTCTTTTTCCTCGCGCTGTGCGCCCAAAGAAAAAACTTGGAAGCCGCCAGAATCTGTAAGCATTGGGCCCGGATAATTCATGAACTTTTGTACGCCGCCCATTGCTGCAACCAAATCTTCGCCAGGGCGTAAATGCAAATGGTAGGTGTTGGCCAAAATTACTGACGCGCCAGTTTCTGCAACATCGCGCGAATCCAAAGTTTTAACCGTTGCTTGTGTGCCAACCGGCATAAACGTTGGCGTCAAAATATCACCGTGGTCGGTGTGAATAATGCCGGTGCGAGCGCGACCATCGCGAGCAGTTTCTTGGAAAAACATATTGGGCTTATTGTGCGCGTTTTTCCACATATTGTCAACATTGACGGGGTGGTGTGACGCGCGTATAGTGAGCATATTATGAAGCGCGATTGGGGATGGATTTTGGCGGGAATTTTGTTTTGTATGGCTGCCTTTTCTGGCGGCTATATTTTTCATATTTACGAATCTCGTTTGGCAGATCATGTTGCCACCACTGCGGCGCTCGACGCACGCGATCACGCAAGTACACTTTTGCCACCGGTATTTTTTGCAACAACCACTCCTGACAATTCAGTAATTGCAACTTCAACAGCAACCTCGACGCCAGCACCCGGAATTCAGGACACGGCGTTTTCTTTGCAAATTCCATTTATCTCTCAAGCGCCACTCAAAAATTGGGATATTTTGCACGAGGATTATTGCGAGGAAGCATCGCTGCTCATGGCGCAATCGTTTTTACAAAATAAAACTTTTTCAGTTGGCGATCAAGAAGCTGCACTGGCTGCAATGCACGATTGGGAAAAGCAAACTTTTGGCCATTTCGAATCTACACCACTTTCTGAAGTTTCCAGAATTGCAAAAGAGTATTTGAATTTTACGAATGTGCGCATTCAAAAAAATCCAACCGCGGATCAGATTGTTGCACTTGCGCGTGGCGGTGCCGTGGTGCTCGCGCCAATGAATGGTAAGTCATTAAAAAATCCATTTTTCAAAAGTGGCGGGCCAGCATTTCACATGATTGTGGTGCGCGGTGAAACAGAATCGGGCGATATTGTGGTGAATGATCCGGGCACGCAATATGGCGAATCCTTTGTATATTCTCGGGAAGTTTTTATGAATTCGCTTCACGACTGGGATGGTCCGGCGCGTACGACATCATCTACACCAGGTTCAGCCGGATCGCCCGCAGTCCTAATTATCCAATAACATGCCTATTGATTTTGCAAAAGAACTGAATGAAGAACAATTACCGGTAGTGACAGATGGTGAGGGGCCTTGTTTGGTTTTGGCCGGCGCGGGCTCGGGCAAAACGCGTACGATTACATTTCGTGTGGCATATTTGCTCGAACATGGAATCCCCGCGGATTCGATTTTACTTTTAACATTTACCAACAAAGCGGCGAATCAAATGCTTGATCGCGTAAAGCAACTTATGGGCAGCGCCCCCCAAAATTTGTGGAGTGGCACATTTCATAATATTGGGTTTCGTTTGGTAAACAAATATGCAAAGGAACTTGGTTTTTCTGCGCACATTACTATTTTAGATTCAGAAGATTCGCGTAGTTTATTTTCTCAAATTTTAAAAGATGAAGGCGTTGATACAAAATCAAAAAAAATTCCATCGGTAAACGTGATGATGGAAACGTATTCGTATTCGCGCAACGCCATGATTAATTTGGAAGAAGCGGTCGACATTAAAGCGCCGCGATTTTTTGGTGCCGCAACCGACATGGTGCATTGGTTTGCCATGTATGAAAAGCGCAAGCGCGAAAGTAATTTTGCTGACTTCGACGATTTGTTAGTTTTATGGCTTAAATTGCTCACGGAATTTCCAGAAATTCGCGTGAAACTTTCTTCGCAGTTTCGATATGTGCTGGTTGATGAATATCAAGATACGAATCGCGTGCAGGCACGCATTGTGCAACACATGTGTAGTGTGAATGGAAATATTTTGGCCGTGGGTGATGATGCGCAATCGATTTATTCTTTTCGCGCGGCGGACATTGCAAATATTTTGGATTTTGCAAAACAATATCCTGGCGCGCGTATTTTTCATTTGCTTACGAACTATCGTTCGTCGCCACAAATTTTGGAATTAGCAAACGAAGTAATTAAACAAAATAAAAATCAGTTTCAAAAAGAGTTGCGCAGTGCGCTTGGCAATCACACCAAGCCGACGATTATTCGCTCCGACACTACTGCGCATGAGGCAGAACACATCGTTGATATTATCCAAAAGTATCGAAAAGAAGGCCGCCCACTTTCTGAAATTGCGATTTTGTTTCGATCATCGTTTCATTCACAACTTTTGGAATTTGAATTAACTGAGCGTGGGGTGCCATACGAATATCGTGGTGGCCAACGTTTTTTTGAACGCGCGCATATCAAAGATGTTTTGGCATATTTGCGTGCGTTTGCGTCGCCCAAGGATTCTATCGCGTGGCATCGTATGCTCGTGCAGCAAGAGGGAATTGGTTTGGAATCGGCGCGTAAAATTTATGATCAAGTAAAACTGCGCGCACAAACATCGGAACTTTTTATGGGCTCGCCCGTTGAAATTGAAAAACGTGCGGCGCGTGGTTGGGATGTGGTGGTGCGTACCTTTGAAAATATTGCGCATTCGCACGGCACGGTTGGCGACAAAATCCGCGTGATTAAAAGTGCATATGATTTTTATGCGCATAAAGAATTTACCAATGGCGATGATCGCATTGCTGACATCGATCAGCTTGCAAATTTTACGGATCGCTCAACGGATCTGAAAACTTTTTTAGCAGAGACCGCGCTGCAAGAACAGTTCAAAGGCAAAAATACTGATGTTGCTGAAAAAGTTATTCTCTCAACGATTCATCAATCAAAAGGTTTGGAATGGGATACGGTGTTTATTGTAAGTTTGGTTGCGAATGCGTTTCCAAGTGAGCGTGCATCGTTGGAAGAAGGTGGTATGGAAGAAGAACGCCGCTTGTTTTATGTTGCGGTGACTCGCGCGCGCCGCAATTTGTTTTTGACCTACGCATCGCTTGGTGGCAAAAACAATGAATATCTTATGTCGCCGTCGCCATTTTTGGAAGAGCTGAGCGAAGCGCTGTTTGATTCAGAACACAAAAGCTCGCAGGTCGCCGAGGTAACCTACGAGCCAGATGAACAATCCGTGAATTGGCGTGGAAAAAGTTTCCTTCGCTCAATCGATGAACTGTAATTACTGAACGATCAAAACGCCTTGGAAACGAACGTCGGTTGGATTTGATTCGTCGTGGAATTTCCACATACCTTTCTTGGTGGCAGTGAAACGCCAGAGTTCGCCCGCTGGAATTGCTGAGCCCGGGTTAAGTTCTGGGTAATCGGTGTGCGTTGGGTGTGGCGCGCTCGCTGGCCAGTGTGGTACTAAGTCGCTGTTGCGAAATTCAACGTAGTCGCCAGCTTGCACGGTAATGGTTTTTTGAGCCAATCCAGTTGGATTATAGGTTACCGCCACTACATTTGGCGTAGGTGCTTTGTTAATTTCGATGGCATTTTGCGCGGTATTTGCGCTTGTATCATCCGCTTTTTTTTCGCAACCCGCGCCAATAAGAGCTAAGCCGGCTGCTGCCACGATCAAGATTGAAAGTGTTTTTTTCATAGGTACAATTAATTAGTGCTTATAGTATAAGACGCCCTTGCCGAATCGTCAAAGTTATGTTACGATTTGGGCATAATTTGTTATTTACTCATATGAATTTCACCGGATTGTCAGAAAAAACATTGATTTTAATCAAGCCAGACGCAATTCAGCGCGCACTCGTCGGCGAAATTATTAACCGCTTTGAACGCAAAGGCCTTAAAATTGTCGGCCTTAAAATGATGCGTTTGGACGAAGCAGTACTCCGCGAACACTATGCGCACATTGCAGGCAAGCCGTTTTATCCAGGTGTTGAACGTTTTATGATGTCATCACCAGTGGTTGCAATTTGTTTGGAAGGCTTAGAAGTTGTTGCTGCGGTTCGCCAGATTACTGGTATTACGAAAGCGCGTGTTGCAGAAGCAGGTTCAATTCGTGGCGATTTGGCGATGAGTGTTGCTTGTAACGTAATTCATGCATCAGACACGGTTGAAAATGCAATGCTTGAGGTTCCACGCTTCTTTTCAGAAGATGAATTGTACGATTATAGCCGCACTGATTACTTGCACGTTTACACCGAAGATGAACGGGAATAATTCATAAAAATATTGTGTGGCTATTTTACATAGAAAACATTTTGACGTCATCGTGATTGGCGGCGGGTTTTATGGCTGTGAAATAGCTAACTTTTTAAGTTTACAATTTTCTCACATTGCAGTTATTGAACAAAAAGATGCACTACTTTCTCGTGCATCTTTTTCAAATCAGGCGCGTATTCATGCGGGGCATCATTATCCTCGAAATCTTCGAACAGCAACGCGTTCTGCAATTAATTACCCACATTTTATTGCAGACTATCAGCGAGCGGTTATAACTAATTTTGATTCGTATTACGCAATTAGTCGACTTAATTCTAAAATTAATGCAGGGCAGTTTCGTTTATTTATGCAGCGTGCTGGTGCGCGAATAGCTCAGCCCCAACCTAAAGTTTTAAATTATTTTGATTCAAGTATTATTGAGGATGTATTTTTGGCAGAAGAATCTATTTTTGACGCAACAGTTCTTAAAGAAATTGTTTTGGAAAAAATGATTCAAAATAAGATAGCGATTGCATTGCAAACAACGGCGATACAAGTGAGTGGTCTTGCGGATGGAAAAATCTCAGTATTATTGCAAGATGTTCATGGGGCCACTGAAACCATTACTGCTGATCGTGTATATAACTGCACCTATTCGGGAATTAATAGATTACTTGCAGATTCGGGATTACCACTTCTTTCTCTTAAATATGAATTAACTGAATTAGCCTTGGTTGATGTGCCACCGCAGTTCGAAAATATCGGTATCACCGTAATGTGTGGTCCTTTTTTTTCACTCATGCCATTTCCGGCATTACAAAAACATACCTTGAGTCATGTGCGTTATACGCCGCATGTTGAATGGCAGGATTCTCCGCAAGATATGCATACGCATGTACCGCTGGCATTGCCGGAAGCGCGCTCTAAATTTGTGTATATGCAGCGTGATGGAATGCGGTATGTGCCTGCGCTTAAAGATGTCGTATACTCTGGGGAGTCATTATGGGAGTTTAAAACAATCTTACCGGTAACGGAAAGTGATGATGCGCGTCCGATTTTATTTAAAAAAAATTGCGGTATCAAAAACTTCCACGCGGTACTCGGTTCAAAAATTGATAATATCTACGATATTTTGCAGGAAATTCAACTTGATATCACCTCACTATGAAAATTGAAAATTACTTTATCTCGGTGCTCATTGTTATTAATAAATATCATAAGGAATTTGATTGCTATATTGCAGACCTCGGTGATTCTTTGATGAGTGAATACGAAAATTATGAGATCGTGTTCGTTGATAATACCGATGACATTCTTGTTCAGAAGGAGGCTCAAGAGCTTTTGCAAAAAATTCTTAATTTACGGTTTTTGCGTTTGTCTAAAAAACAAGGACAAAATCGTGCGTTTCGCTTAGGGCTCGAGAATGTAATCGGTGATTGTGTCGTTGTGGTAGCTCCAGAAAATGATTCGGTGAGCGCGGTTCTTGAAATAATTGCAGAGCGCATTAAAGGTGATCGATTGCTCGTTGGGGTAACTCCTCCGACGGATAAGTCAGTGCTGTATCGAGCTTGCCTTGCACTCTCAAGTTGGTATTGTAAAAAGTTTCTACATGTAAAAATTCCAGTTCACGCTACCACGTTGTGTGCAATTGGGCGTCCTGAAATGCTTGTTGCATTAAAAGACGATGATGTCTCTCGTGAGTTTTTATTGACGGCAATTCGAAATGGATTACCCTATGAACTTTTTCAATATCACAAGCAGAATAACGCAGAGAGTGATTTGAAGAAATTGTTTGGTATCATGTATGAGGTTGTGTTTGTCAGATCTTTTCAGCCTCTGCGGATTGCGCGCAGTATTTCGTTTATCATGAGTGCGGCTAATTTTATACTACTTTGCGTTTGGGTATTAGCAGCTGCCACGCATTCGGGGCAATCTCTCTCAGATGTCTTTGGGGTACCGTTTTTCTTGATAAATATGACAGTGTTGTTTTTGATCCTCGGGGTTGGTGCGGAGTATGCTGAACGAATTTTGTATCGACTTACCTATAAACCAAAGCCGTATATTATCAATGAAGAAAACTCACATGTGTTAGGTTTTATAAATGGCGTTCAGCGAAATGTCGTGATCGAATAGTTAATAAAAATTATTTATGGAAGTGCCATTTATTGATTTAAAGCGCCAATACGCATATCTAAAAGATGAAATATCTTTAGCGATTTCTTCAGTTATGGAGAATGCTGATTTTGTTTTGGGGAAAGGTGTGTCTGATTTTGAATCGTCTCTTGCTGCAGCTTGTGGTGTGAAGCATTGTGTCGCGGTAAATACAGGCACCTCCGCACTTGTTATCGCGCTTCGTACCATGCGTATTGGTCCTGGCGATGAGGTACTTCTTCCGGCGCACACGTTTATCGCTACGGCAGAAGCAATTTTGTCGGTCGGTGCGATACCCGTGTTTGTTGATATCGCAGATGGTTCCTACGCAATAGATTTGATCGATGCAGAAAAAAAAGTTACTCAGAAAACAAAGGCAATAATCCCGGTTCATATTTATGGGCAGATGGTACCGATGGATGGTGTCATGGTGTTCGCGAAATTGCATAATTTGCAAGTTCTTGAGGATGCGTGTCAGGCATATGGTGCATTTCAAAATGGAAAACAGCCCGGGGCGTTTGGTGTGGCCGCCGCATTTAGTTTTTATCCAGGAAAAAATTTAGGTGCGTATGGTGAGGGCGGTGCACTTATTACCAATGATGATCGAATTGCGATGGAGGCACGAGCGCTTCGTAATCATGGGTGCTATGAACGTTATGTGCATGTGATGCTCGGATATAATATGCGCATGGATGGCATTCAGGGTGCTATTTTGAGTGTAAAATTAAAATATATATCACACTGGAACAAGCTTCGAAATGAGCATGCCGCATATTACCGTGAGCAGTTATCAGGAGTTGGCGATGTGACAGTAGAAACCATAGCAAATGGAAACATCTCGAATATGCATTTATTTGTGATTCAAACCGCGCAGCGCGATGCACTTCAACATTTTTTAATTCAAAAAGGTGTTTCGACCGGTATCCACTATCCTGTCTCGTTACATTTACAAAAAGCTCTCGAACATCTTGATTACTCAGTGGGGGATCTGCCTCGTACCGAAGCTGTTTGTAAACGCATTCTCTCACTCCCTATGTTTCCTGAGATGACTCGAGAAGAAATGGATTATACGATCGCGTGTATAAAGGAATTTTACGTATCATACTAGTATGCAACACGAGCGAATTCCTTGTACCGCAATCATTCCAACATTAAATTCAGAAAAGGTGCTTCGGCGCTGCCTTGTAAGTATTGCTGATTTTGCCGAAATTATTTTAGTTGATGGAAATAGTACCGATGCGACTCATGCAATTGCAAAAGAATTTGGTGCTCGAATTATTAAACAAAAGGAAACTGATGAGCCAAATATTCGCATTGATAATTTTACGGAGGTACGTCAAAAGGGTCTTGCTGCAGCAACTCATCATTGGGTGGTAAATATTGATTCTGATGAATGGTTTTCTGAAGGACTCATTGATGAAATTCGCGAGGTGGTGAAAAAAAATGATCCTTTTGTTGCTCTTCAGGCGAAAGATCTGATTGTGTTGGACGATGGTGATGGTGTGGTGGTTCAGCATGCGTGGTCATATCCACATATTTCGATGCTTCGTTTGTACAATACACTTGGCGATACTTATTTGCGCGCTGGAAAAAAGGTTCATGAGCGTTGGATTATCGGTGAAAAAACAAAAGAGTTGGTTGCAAAAAATATTGTATATTTTAGTTATCGTCCTTATGCCGAATTTCGAGAAAAGACGAGTTATTATTTGGGGCTTGCCCTTCAGGAGTATCGAGGGCATACCATCACTGTTTCTCAATATTTCAAATATATTATCTATCGGAATGTACGTGCGTCCGCGGTAATTTGTGTGCGGGTTATTTTGACGTATCTTAGATACGGCGTAAAAAATGTATTACCAATTAAGTTTGTTGCACAATCGCTGCGGTATCAACTTATGCTTATTGTACTCGGAACACGCGTTTTTTATGAGCAACATTTTTTATGAAGTTGTTGTATCTCACTAATTCTCGATTGCCAACGGAAAAGGCGCATGGCATTCAAATCATGAGCATGTGTGAGGCATTTGCGCGTGCAGGGGCCGAAGTAACGTTGGTTGTGCCAGGGCGGCGCAATGAAATTACGCAAGACCCATTTTTGTATTACGGAATTCAGAGTAATTTTAAGATCCAATACGTTGGAACAATTGATACTGTTTTTTTAGGGCGTGCAGGATTTATTTTTCAGTCAATTACGTTTGCCTGTAGTGCGTTGCGAACCGTTTGGGCTCGCAAGCCTGATGTTATTTATAGTCGTGATGAGTACGCACTACTGCTGGCCTGCGTATTTGCGCGCGGAAAAAAAATCTATGAAGCGCACACCGGGCGGTGGAATAGTATTATTCGAGCGGTAGCAAAAAGAGTTGCTCATGTTATTGTAATTTCTAATGGACTAAAAAGTTTTTTTATTGAAAAGGGAATTGCTGAAAAAAAAATCATTATTTCACCCGATGCGGTCGATTATACTAAATTTGCGATTTCAATTTTGGCTGATGAAGCGCGACGAAAACTTGGGCTTCCGTTTGATAAAAAAATAATTTTATATACGGGCCACTTATATTCTTGGAAGGGTGCAGACCTGTTACTTGAGCTTGCACGTAAATTGCCAGAAACGATGTTGCTGGTCGTGGTGGGCGGGGTTGCATGCGATATTGAGCTAAATCGCGCCCGAGCTAAAGGTATCGATACTATTGTGTATCTTGGGCAAAAACCTCATCAAGAAATGCCGCTTTATTTGCAAGCCGCCGACGTACTTATTATTCCAAATTCAGGCGTGGAAAAAATTTCTCGCGAGTATACCTCACCAATGAAGCTTTTTGAATATATGGCATCGGCACGACCGATTGTTGTTTCAGATTTACCATCCATGCGAGAGATTTTAACAGATGATGCTGCTTTTTTTGCATTGCCTGATGATGCAAACAGTTTTTTTGATGCTTGCATTGCCGCACTTAGTAATTCGGCAGAAGCTAATAATCGCGCGCAAAAAGCGTTGCAAATTGTTTGCCAAAAATATACGTGGGATATGCGCGCCCGCACATTGCTGAGCCTTTTTGATTGACTTTTTAAGTGGGCCCGACTACAATAACAACGCTATGAAATCATGTTTGCTTGTCGCAGGAACGCGTCCAAATTTTGTTAAAATTGCTCCACTGTATCGCGCTTTTATTGCACAAAAAATTGTACCTGTTTTGGTGCATACCGGGCAGCATTTTGATGGAAACATGTCAGATGTTTTTTTCTCTGATCTTGGATTACCGCCACCTGATGTGAATCTTGGTATTTCTGGTGGTGATCGAATTTCTCAAACAAAAAAAATAATTGCCGCGCTCGTGCCGGTAATTCAAAAAAATACGCCAGATGCAATTGTTGTTGTAGGGGATGTTACCTCGACCATTGCTGCCACCATTGCAGCGCTGAGCACAAATGTCCCGCTTATTCATGTTGAATCCGGTTTACGCAGCTTTAATTTGTCAATGCCTGAAGAGGTGAATCGAATTTTTGTTGACCATAATGCAGATGAACTTTTTGTTACGGAACCGCAGGGGGTAATAAATTTGTCTGTTGAAGGAATAGCAGCTGATCGTATTCACTTAGTCGGTAATGTAATGATTGACTCGCTGATGCAAATACTTCCCAAAATTGAATCTTTAAAATGTTGCGAACGATTTGGTTTGACAGCTAAAAAATATATTGTTGCTACGGTGCACCGCCCGCAAAATGTTGATACTGACGAAGCGCTTTTGAATTCGGTAGCGCTTATTAAAAAAGTTGCAGAAGAAATCCCTGTCGTTTTTCCGGTTCATCCCCGCACAAAGACAAAAATGGAATCACTCAATATTACGTTTCCTGCATCGGTTATTTGCACTGATCCTTTGTCATACACTGAAATGATTTCGTTAATGAGAGACTCAGCGGGGGTAATTACTGATTCAGGGGGCATTCAAGAAGAAACGACCGTGCTTGGAATTCCTTGTATCACACTGCGCACCGATACTGAACGGCCTATTACCATTACTGAAGGTACAAACGAACTCATTGGTATGAATAGTGATGATGTTGTGCAGGCGGTGCAAAAAATTAAACGGGGTGACTGGAAAAAAGGTGCGGCACCGCATCTGTGGGATGGGCATGCGGCAGATCGAATCGTAGAAATTCTCATGAAAAAATATTAGTATGAAACAGCGATTACTTTTTATTACACCAAAAATTCATGAGCGTGATGATGATTTTTCTTTTTGCGCACTTTGGGCTGCAGCGTTTGAGCAAGAAGGATTTGATGTGACGGTCATCTGCTTAGAAAAAGGTGAAAATAGTTTACACATGCCCGTGTATTCACTGGGTCGCGAAAAAGGCTGGTCACGCCTCCAATCATTTTTTTATTTTCAGTGGCTCATTCTCACGATTCCGCATGATCGCGTTTTTGTGCACATGAATCCGCGTTGGCTTGCGGCGGGTAGTTGGCTCTGGGCAATTAAACGAACGCCAACGTATTTGTGGTATACCCACTATACGCGCACCTTTTCCATGAAAATTGGCGACAAAATAGTGAAGCGCATGTTTGCGGCGACCAAAGAAAGTCTGCCGCAATATGAAGGAGATCCTCGTAAGATTGTAACAGGGCATGGCATTGATACGCAATTTTGGAATGTTGACATAACGGATTACGAAAATCGTAAGCCAAAAATAAATTTACTTGCGGTGCATCGCATCTCTCGCTCAAAGCGAATTGATTTGGTAATTAAGGCACTGCAATTTTTACCACCCGAATACACACTTACACACTATGGTCGCGCGCTCGATCCAACGCGCGATCCAGATTATGAAATAGAAATTCGCGCGCTCGTGGAAAATACTGATCTCAAAAATCGCGTGACGTTTATGGGTTCACGCCCGATGCCAGAATTAAAAAAAGTATATCCACAATTTCGCGTGTTGGTAAATATGGTTCCAGGTACGATTGATAAAACCGTTTTGGAATCCATGTATTGTGGTGTGACACCGGTTATTACGAAAGCGCAGGCCGAGGCGATTGGATATCCAGCAGCACCTGAAAATGAAACACCGGAAGCGATTGCAAAATATATTTTAGCACTGACCCCGGATGCGCCAGATAAATTACGCGCAATTGTTCAAGGCCGCCATGATTTAGCAGGCCTGGTTAAAAAAATGAGTGCATATATTAAACAGGGCATTTAAACTATGACAACTAAAATTTCGCGCAACACGTATATTTATTTACAAAAATGTATTTTATTTCATACACGTACTAATTTTGTAAAGCATTTTTTAAGTCCGCTCAAAGGCCGCGTGCTTGATGTTGGTAATTTGGGTGATGGTGGCGTTACTATTGAAATTAGAAAAATTGTTGAAGCATCTGGTGGGGAATATACTGGCCTTGATGTGAATGAAAATTTAGCAAAAGAAATGAATCTGAAAAATCAATATTTTGGCGACCTCCATGATTTATCGGGTGTTATTGAATCAGGTACTTTTGATGTGGTGTATATTGGTGAAGTGATCGAACATTCATGGCACCCGGGTCAAATGATTTCAGAATGCGCGCGTATTTTAAAAGAAGGTGGTACACTCATCATGGATACGCCAAATGTGTATGATCTAAAAAATGTTTTAAATGTTTTTTTTCAAAAGAAAAATACGATGGGAGATGTACAAGAGTTAACACTTGAGGAGTCGATCGATAATTTCAAGGCATATCGCACTGTGCAAAAGGCGATTGAAAGTCAGCCAGAACACAAAATTTTTTATAGCCCTGCATCGCTTCGTCAATTGCTAAATATGCATGGATTTGCAGTGGAACAAATTGCTTACATTGATAAGGCAACTCGCTGGTGGCATAAACTTTTTGTAAAATTGGTACCAACGTCGGCTCAAAAAATTGGTGTCGTTGCGCGGAAGAAAAGCGATGTTATTAAAATTTTTACGGAAAAACAATTTGGCGATCCGGTCTAATTTTAGATGGACTGCGCAGATTGTTCAGTCATATCGATATCTTTTGATTTTTGATACAAAAATAAATTAAAGAGGCTGCCGAAAAAACGGGTTAGTACCCGTGCGATGATAAGTCCCATAAGGCCGTACCAAATAATTCCAACAACCATGGTTGTGATTTGGAAAAGTGGCGTTATAATATTTCCAATATACATATGTTTGACCTTCTTTTTTGCCTGCAGATATACCGTTGCTGGTGTAAACGTTAAATTAAGCATTGACAGAGCAAATACTTGTGAATAGCGAACTGAATCAAGATATTTTGGAAAGAGAATTTTAAAAACAAACGGCGCTGAAATAATGTAACATCCGACTATTGCGGAGCTAAAAATAAAAAGTTTTATAAATTTATTGCGCATTGCGCCATGAATCACGCGATCGTCATGTTGCACAAATTTTGGAAATAGAAGGGTATTAATGTTCGCAAGTATTACGCGTACTTGTTCGGGAAGTGCGATTGCGAATGCATAAATTGCCATCTGTGCGGCGCCTAAAAAATGAAATGCCAATACTTTATCGAGTTGACCGGTAAGTGTTGCAAGTACGCTCATGAGGGAAAGATGTTTTCCGTAGGTAATCGCAGATGCGTCGGAGCTTGAATCCTTATTAATATCTTTTTTTATATACAGAAAAAAAGCACCTCGAACAAGCGTCCAGCTCGCAATGTAACTTATTGTAATCCAAACAATATTTTTTGTTACCACAACTGTTGCAGCGATCGCAGCAAGTACGATCAGTTGTCCAATACTATAAAGAATATTTGATTTTTTAAAATCCTTACGGCCTTGCAGTAAGCAATCGTACGTATTGAGCGAATCCATGAACGGCAAAAATAGTGCAGCCGCGCCAAAAATAATTGCAAAATCAATATTCGATTTGGCATAAAAATAAATTGCCGTACCAATGCTGGCGAGCGCCCCTAAAAGTCCCCAACGAATGCGCGTTTTAATTGCGGTATAAATCGTGTTATCGTGTTTTTTTACCACTGCTTGCGTTACTGCAGCGCCCAATCCTGGAATTGAAGTGATCGCGATCATGCCAAAAATGGAAGTGATGAATTTGTAGTTGCCGTACGTTTCTTTGGGTAGTAACCGAGCAAAAATAATTGAAAGTGCGAGCCCGGTGATTGCAGAAACTACTTGCCCAAACGTTAACCAAAAACCGCCCGATAAAACGTAGCGCACGTCGATCTTAAGTAGCTTTTCCAATTTATGCAGCAGTGCTGAAAATTTCATATAAGTAGGTACAATGTAACACGCGCACTTTTTTTTTACAATTAAAAAAACAGCCCTTGCGAGCTGCTTTTTTTATGCTTCCTTTACCATCTTAGCGAGGGTGCGTTTGCAACGGGTGCAAACAGAAATCATTTTTCCAAATAATTTCATAGGTTGTACATTGATACCGACCCATTTTTTTGTTTGGATGTTTGAGTGGCTGCGTGTTGCGCCGCGTGTGGTGCCACGTTCGCAGAGTTTACAGTTCTGTGCCATAGTGTTACGCTAGTTACGTTATGGGCCCTAGTTTATCAGGTATTCTGTTTTTTGGCAAGGGCCGCAACCAAAACTTCTATGGATTTCATTTTCGACATTATTATTGTTATCTTTTCTGCAGTGCTGCACGAGGTGTCACATGGGCTGGCCGCACGCGCGCTCGGCGATAAAACCGCGGAGCGAGCAGGGCGTTTGACCTTAAATCCTTTAGTGCATCTTGATTTATATGGTTCAATTTTGTTGCCGCTGGGGCTTTGGTTTTTGTCTGGCGGGACCTTTTTCTTTGCCGCGGCAAAACCAGTTCCTTATAATCCCTACAATTTAAAAAATCAGCAGTGGGGGCCTGCGGCTGTTGGCGCGGCTGGGCCAATTACCAATTTAGTGCTTGCTATTTTATTTGCATTGGTCGCGCGCGGTTTTGGTGTTAATAGCGCTATCGCCTATATTGCGGTGCGCGTGGTCATTATCAACTGCTCACTCGCGATTTTTAATTTGGTGCCAATTCCTCCACTCGACGGCTCAAAAATTTTACTTGCGCTGCTGCCCGTGCGTTACGACTACATTAAATACAAACTCGAACGCTACGGTTTTTTTGCTGTTTTAATTTTAGTTTTCTTTTTTGGACAATACATTACCGTGCCTGTTGAAGCGCTCGCACGATTGCTCTTGGGGGCTTAATTTGGGTTGTATAAGAGAGGGTTGACAATTTGTGTACTGATTGCTAGTATCTGTACAATTCGCACTGACGCGAATAAAGGCAGGTGACTCATGTTTCGTCCCGTTACTCTCATTGATGCGTTCGGCGTACTCTTTGACAACCTCATTCCGGGCCAATCCGTTGATCGGGTTTGGCGCGGCATTGTTCTCAACGCGCTGCTCTACGATCGGATGATTATTTCCGACTCGTGGCTCATGACCAATGAGCCGCTTCAGGGAATTCTGCGTTTGCCCGAAGGGCGTCTCCTGCTTCGCGAGAGCATTCTCGTCGGAGCTCGTCGCGACACGGCGCCGTCGTTCGCGGAGTTTCTGGCGGTCTCGCAGGGCAAGATGCATGGCATTACGGCGAGTCCTGAATTCGCCCAGATGCTTGACCTTGAGGCTGGTCCGCATGCGCTCACGTTTCCGGCGGCGCAGATCGGCGCGAACTACAAGAAGATGGCCGGTCGCGTTCTCGCCCCCGATTTTCTCATGATGCTCGGCGTCAGCGAGGAATCGGCGGCGATCGTGGACCGTTTGCTTCGGGCGAACGCCAGTTCTGATACCAACACGTACGTGAAGGAGATCGTCTGCCCGGCGCTTCCGGTTGCCGAGCAGAACCTCGTCATGGACATTGCGCGCGCGCCGTACTCGATCAACCTGCCGGATCTGCTGGGCTGCAGCATGATCTGCCATCCGGAATTCCGGGGCGATCAAGTGCTTGCCGCGCTTCGGCAGTCGCCTTCGCACGCGATCGGCTCGGTCGAGGTGTCGTCGCCCGCGAATTTGCTGCTCGGCCAGTTCGTGCGGCAGGTCGATGATCCGCGCATCGGCTGGCTTCTCAGCGAAGGCATCGGCTGGCTTTCTGCTGAGAATATCTGCGTGTTTCGGAGCTCGACGCTTCGGGATGCGTACCTTGAGGCGCTGAAGACCTTCTTCGCATCTCCGAGCGAGGCGGCTTGGGGGATGCTTTTTGAGGCGCTCACGGCGTATCTGTCTGACGGCCTTGACCTCGTGGTGAAGGGCGGCAGCCGGGCATCGACCAAGATCAGCGAGGCCGACGCGATTATCAAAGCAGACAGCGCGTTGCATGTCATTGCGGCGGGGCAGGATACCGAAATCAAGCGTATTCCCTCGGCTGCTGAACCGGTGGCGGGCGACATGTTGAAGAGCGTCTCGCTCGTCGGTCGCACGTGGCAAGTGCCCGATCTGCCGCTTCAGTGATTGTCGCATGCAGGTAAGCCCTGCATCGGCAGTAGTATACGTACCCCAGAACTTCACGGGTCCGTACTACTGCCGATTTTTTTTTCAAAAAAATAGCCGAACAGTTCGTTCGGCTTGGGTGTGGGGTTGATTGTGAGTTGCCTCGGGTCCAGGAGCCTGGACTGTGTGGGGACGGGGAGGAATCTCCACCTCGTCGCAAGCTCCTGGACCTTCGGCCCGCTGTGCAACTCCTATTTGAATGCCTCTCGTCCAACGCAATAGGAAGAGAGGGGAGGGTCAGAGTTGCATTTCCCGAAAAGGGATCCCGCACATCGGTAACTACCGACCACTTGTAACAAAAGCGCCCATCGCTGTTTGGGCATATTTTTACACACCTCTAGGACATTGTCAATCACTTGACAGCTCAGCCAATTTCCTTTAAACTACCGCTACATTCCTTTTCAAATTTATTCTCTCATCTGCCGCGCGGCTCGGAATGTTTCCGTGCGCAGAGTAACCGTGTTTATGCCAACAATGTCACAATTGCTCCGCAAGGGGCGTACCACGGCGAAGACGAAGAGCAAATCCCCTGCAATGCAGTGGACTTTGGATTCTTTGCATCGCCGTCGCCATCAAATTTTAGATGGCGCACCATTTAAACGTGGTGTTTGTACCAAGGTCACTACCATGACCCCAAAAAAACCTAACTCAGCTATCCGTAAGATCGCGCGTGTTCGCCTTTCTAACGGTATGGAAGTCACTGCCTACATCCCAGGTGAAGGTCACAACTTGCAGGAGCACTCAATCGTTATGATTCGTGGTGGTCGTGTGAAAGATCTTCCAGGTGTTCGTTACCACATTGTGCGTGGTATTTATGATGCGCAAGGTGTTGCAAATCGTCGTGGCAGCCGTTCACTTTACGGTGTCAAACGTCCAAAGACTCCAGCAGTAAAAGCTGTTGCTAAAGGTAAAAAGAAGAAATAAATATGCGCGGTAAACAAGCTCCAAAACGCGAGGCAGCGCCAGACGCGTTATATAACAATGTTACCTTGGGTAAGTTTATTAACTTCCTCATGTTAAGCGGCAAAAAATCTGTTGCACAAGGAATTGTGTACGGTGCTTTTGATATCGTAAAAAAGAAAGAAGACAAAGATCCAATGGAAGTGTTCGAAGCAGCTTTGAACAACGTTGGTCCATCTGTTGAAGTTAAAACAAAGCGCGTTGGTGGTTCAAACTACCAGGTGCCAGTCCCCGTTAAACCAGAACGCAAAAATGCTTTGGCAATGCGCTGGATCATTAACGCCGCACGCGCCAAAAAAGGCCGCGCGATGAAGGACAAACTTGCAGAAGAATTCATGCTCGCTGCAAAAGGTGAAGGTGATGCTATGAAGAAACGTGCAGACGTACATCGCATGGCAGAATCAAACCGTGCATTTGCTCACTTCGCTTACTAATCAATTATGCCCCGAGATTACTCACTCTTACATACACGTAACTTTGGTATTATCGCGCATATCGATGCAGGTAAAACCACTGTTTCAGAACGTATTTTGTTTTACACCGGTAAAAAACACAAAATTGGTGAAGTGCATGAAGGTGCAGCAACCATGGACTGGATGGAACAAGAACGCGAACGTGGTATTACCATTACTGCAGCTGCTACCACCTGTTTCTGGAAGGACACTCGCATGAACCTTATTGATACCCCAGGTCATATTGACTTTACGGTTGAAGTAAAACGTTCACTCCGCGTGCTCGACGGTGCGGCAGTTATCTTTGATGGTGTTGCAGGTGTTGAACCTCAATCAGAAACTAACTGGCGCTATGCTGATGAATTAAACGTTCCACGTTTATGTTTCATCAACAAGCTCGATCGTACCGGTGCTGACTACTACAAGGATGTGGAATCAATCCACAACCGCCTTACCAAGAATGCGGTACCTATGCAGCTTCCAATCGGTCAGGAAGGTGGTTTCAAGGGTATTATCGATCTCTTGCACATGAAAGCTGAAGTTTACTACGACGAAATGGGTCAGGACTTCCGCCATGAAGATGTGCCAGCAGACATGCTTGAAAAAGCAAAAGAATATCGCGCAGCCATGGTTGAAAAAATCGTTGAAAACGATGAATCAGCAATGAACCGCTATTTGGCTGGTGAAGAAATCCCTGTTGACGAACTCAAAGTGATTATCCGCAAAGCAACAATTGCTGGTGTATTTGTACCAGTGTTCTGTGGCTCAGCGCTTAAGAACAAGGGTGTTCAATTCTTGCTCGATGCAATCGTTGATTATCTTCCATCTCCACTCGACATTCCACCAGTACGTTGTACTGATCCGGATGACGAAACCAAAGTTATCTTCCGCCATGCAGATGATAGCGAACCGTTTACCGCACTTGCGTTTAAAGTTGCAGCTGATCCATTCGTGGGTAAGCTTACTTTCTTCCGCGTGTACTCAGGTAGCTTGAAAGCTGGTTCATACGCGCTCAACTCATCAACTGGTGAAAAGGAACGCTTCGGTCGTATCGTGCGTTTGCATGCAAACACTCGTGAAGACGTAGAAGAGGTTTTCTCTGGTGATATTGCAGCTGCGGTAGGTCTTAAATCAACCACAACAGGTAATACTTTGTGTGCTGAAGACTCACCAGTGCTCATGGAAAAAATTGTGTTCCCTGAACCAGTTATTTCTTTGGCAATCGAACCAAAAACAAAGCAGGACCAAGAAAAAATGGGCATGGCTTTGCAGAAACTTGCTGAAGAAGATCCAACTTTCCGTGTTCATACTGATGAAGAAACCATGCAGACAATTATCGCCGGTATGGGTGAATTGCACTTGGACATTATTGTGGATCGCATGAAACGTGAATTTAAAGTTGAAGCAAACGTGGGTGCTCCTCAGGTTGCTTTTAAGGAAACAATTCGCAACGCAGCGGAAGCTGAAGGTAAATATGTGAAACAGTCTGGTGGTCGTGGTCAATACGGTCATTGCTGGATGAAAGTTGAACCAATGGAAAAAGGCAAAGGCTTTGAATTTGTTGACGCTACCAAAGGTGGTTCAATTCCAAAAGAATATATTGGTCCAATCGAAAAAGGTGTTAAGGAAACCATGGATCGTGGTGTTTTGGCCGGCTATCCAATGCTCGATATTCGCGCAACGGTGTACGATGGTTCATACCACGAAGTTGACTCTTCAGAAGCTGCGTTTAAAATCGCCGGTTCAATGGCATTCAAAGAAGCTTGCCAGCGAGCAGGCCTCATCTTGCTCGAACCAGTTATGAACGTAGAAGTTTTGACACCAGAATCCAACATGGGTGATGTTATCGGTAACATTTCATCTAAGCGTGGTGTGGTGAAGGAAATGCGTGATCGCATGGGTACCAAAGTGGTGGATTCAGAAATCCCACTTGCATCTATGTTTGGTTATGCAACTGAACTTCGTTCCATGACACAGGGTCGCGCATCGTACTCAATGGAATTTGGCCATTACGCTGAAGTTCCGCAGAACGTTGCGAAGGAAGTTGTTGAAGGTCGTAAGAAATAATCTTGCATATTTCATAAAAAGTCACCTCATTGCGAGGTGACTTTTTAAGTTTTGTTGCACTTTACGCTAATAAGGGTCGTGTGATAGGATATTCTCATTATATGAGATGGCTGATAAGTCGTGCACGACCTTTTTTGAGGGTGATCACAAAATGGTTTCAGTTGCCTAAAACAGATTGGGCAACAATACTTATGTATCACTCTGTAAGTAACCGGAATGATTATTTTTGGTCAACATCTCCAGAAGATTTTAAAAAACAAATGGCGTTACTAGCTGATAACCATATCGATGTGATTTCACTCGATGAGCTGACGCGTCGACTTGCTGCAAAGGAACTGCTCAGAGGGGCGGTGGTGATCACATTTGATGATGGATATCATGATTTTTATTCAGATGCATTTCCTTTTTTACAACAATATCAGTTTCCTTCGACAATGTATTTGATAACAGGCAGCATTCATACGGCAAAGATAAATCACGCTTTCATTCCATACCTGACTCAAAATGAAATTCAGGAACTTGCAGTCTCAGGGATTGTTGATTTCGGTGGACACACCAAAACACATGTTCGTTTGACTGATTTATCAGACACTGAAGCCTTCCATGAAATTAACGGTTCAAAAAAAGATGTGGAATTGCTTATTGGCAAGCCGGCACTGCATTTTGCGTATCCATATGGCGGAGAGAATCATAGATTACATAAGCTTGTAAAAAAAATTGGTTTTACCTCCGCGGTTTCAACCGCCGAGAATTATGTGACGCTGGACAGCAACGTGCACTGCTTGCCACGTATGGAAATTAACCGCGATACAACCATACAAATATTTCAACAAATTATTCATGGTCAATATCGGATAGAGAGTACAAGATGGAATATGCGTCGCATATACGCTGGGCTTGATCGAAGAAGAAATAATATGTTTGCGCGTGCCATAATACTTTTATTTTCTCGGAGGCAAAAACCAACACTCATTTCAAGGACCGCACTTACGGCGATACAGCTTGAAAAAAAAGGGAAGCGTGGGGAGTTATCTACAACCTCAAAGCGAAAAAAGATGGTATCTATTGGTGTTTTTGGGTGTGGTCGTTTTGACTTGCTCGAGAGAACATGTGCGTCGCTTAATGAATATCTTGTGCGCTTTGGCTCAAGTTTTGCGTATGAAGTACTTTTTTTTCATGACGGACTGAATCCTGAAATAGAAGTTTGGGCGAAAAAAAATACACTTTTTGATAAAATATTTTTTAATGAAGTAAATCGAGGGATTTCTTATAACATTAATCGATTTTGGTTTGAAGAATCACAAGGAACGTATTTGTTGAATGTTGAAGATGACTGGGTGTGTGAATTTACGGATAATTTTATCCTGCACGCGCTTGATATTTTGGATGAAGATGGGCATGTGGGCATTGTTAGACTTGAGCGCAAATATCCGGGTGATTATCGTGCGTGGAATGAAGCATATAAGATCCATGAACGTATTCTTTCTGCTGATGTTTTTGAAACACGTAGCCTGCATCACCGCTATAGAGTTCTTGAGAGTCAAGGAAATGGTGAAGGCATATATGCAAACAGTTGTGGGCTGATTCGATATTCTGCAGTGGAGCGTGTAGGACGATTATGCGATGACAGTATCAACAGACGATCCCAGGAGCCGGCGTATATGCGCAAATTTAATCAATATTTTGAAGGGGCACGTGGTGTTGCGCAAAAGGACAGTCCATTTCTGCATATTGGGTATGGGCGATCAGTCGAAAAGTGGTAAGATGTAGGTACGTGCCTTTCGACCTGTGTATAGTAGAATGTTTGTGTCGGAGGCGTTCGTGTTGTAGTATCAACAAATTATGAAGAGAATATTTCGCAATATCTTTAATTCGTGTACGTACTCCATGCTTCGCGCAGTATTTTTTTGGTCACCTCAAATTGAGTTTTTTAAAAGTGCAAACGGTGACTGTCTTACGTTTCGATACGGCACTTTTGTGTATAAATGTTGGAATATTCATTTTTTATTCCGGAGGGATCGGCCGTTTAAGAGTTTTCTTGCAATTCATAACGAAATGAAAGTACGTGGACTTGGCGAATATATGCCAGATTTTATTCTTGCAGATACTTATGTTAAGTACCGATATTTACCTCACACACGAGATCTGGTACAGGCTATTATCGATGAAGTTTCTGTGGTTGGAAGACTTGATTTATTAATTCGAGCTTTTTCACTCGTTGTCCAGATGCATAATGCGGGAATTGTTCATGGGGATCTTAAGCCTAAAAATGTGTTGGTTACAAATGAAGGTCGGCTCTATCTAATCGATTTTGAAGACGTGCAAGTTACGCATGAGGCGCAGGATCGAGTTAGTGACTATAGAAAATTTATTCCTCGGCTCATGTATCTTTTTACCGCTGCGGAAGTTCGTGAGGTACTTGCACGTGTGCATGCCCCTCAAGAGCTGGTGTCGTATATGCAACCGTTTTTAACGGCGTTTTCGGTGCGGGATATCGTGAAAGAAATTCCAAGTGTCGAGTTTGAACATATCGCAGATGTTCCAGGTGAAGATGTTGATATTTATGTTCCAAATTTGCAACATCTGTCACTTGTTGTACAAGCAATCAATCATACGCATCTCGATCATCGCATTTTTTTTCATTCGCGTGATAACGTGAAGGTATATGTATATAGTTTGTTTGATTTACAAATCTTGGATGTACATTTGGCAGTACCTGTGAGCCGTACTAGATTAAGAATAGAAAAAACAATGAGACATGCACCTGTACAAATTGCGGTTACTGGGCCTGATGGCGTCGGTAAGACGACATTACTTTCAAACATCGAACGGGTTTGTGAGGATGATGTACTTAATATTTTCCCCAAACGTTTTATTCATGCATGGCGTTTTGCACGTGAGGGGTGGATTCCTCCTGTAGGACATTGGAGTATTCGTGAGCGTATTTCAGCAAAATGGCGTGAGAGTTTGCCGGGGTTGCGATTTGCTTATGAACGGTTATTGCGGCGAAACACCGCTCCACTCATACTTCTCGATCGCTCATTTTATGATCCGTTTTTGCAAAGAGCTGATTCTGCGTTTTGGTTATGGCCGTTATTGAAATGGTTATTTCCACCGAAGGTTCAAACGATTCTACTCACCGCCACACCAGCGACTGTTATAGAACGAAAAGGGGAATTAACGGCAGCTGCTGTAGAAATGTATTATCTGCATGCCCAAAAGCGTCTTCCTTGTGTGGCAAAAATTTCTACTGAAGGATCGCTTGAAGAAACACAAATCCATCTTGAGCGGGTTATTAAATATTTTTTATTAACACACGTGCACTATTTACCACATTAATTATCGTTATCTCATATGAAGCCGATTATTATCACACAGCGTGTTGATCTGGTGGATAGTTTTGATGGCTTTTTTGACACATGTGTCCGGAATATGTTATTACGGCGTGGTCGGATGCTGTTTATAGCGCTGCTCGGACGCAATATGATTTGAGCGCGCTTATTACAAAATAATTCATGAAATTACTTGAACGTGACGGAAAAAAAATCTTGCGTGATGCGGGAATCGCAGCGCCGCGCGAATTTGTATTTCCCGCAGTAGTAAAACCGCAAATTTTGAGCGGTCGGCGTGGTGAACGCGGATTGATTCGGCATATTCAATCGGAAGTGGAATTAACTGAAGATGAACGTGGTAAAAAATTTTTGTGTGAAGAATTTATTGTGCATGAAAAAGAATTTTATATTGCATGTACGATTGATCGTGCAGTGGGTGACTATCAAATTTTATTTTCTGAGGTTGGCGGTGGTGCGGTTACACCCGCAGACATGACTACGAATATTCCAGAAAAATTTTCTGCGATTGCACGCGCGCTGCTTGCGGCCGCCAAAAAAAATGATGCAACACTTATTGAAATTAATCCACTTGTTGAGGTTGCAGGAACGTTAATTGCGCTTGATGCAAAAGTTGAGTTAGATGATGCAGCTGCGGCGCGACATCCAGAATGGGCTTTGTATAAGCAATCCGGTATTACACCAAAAAATATTTTGTTGGATGGGAATATTGCCTGCATTTTTTTTGGCGGTGGCGCAAGTTTGCTCGCGCTTGATGCATTATTTGCTGCGGGTGCGCGGCCGGCAAATTTTACAGAGATCAGTGGTAATCCTTCGTACGGCGCGGTGCGTGCAATCGCCGCACAAGTTTTGAGCGCGCCAAAAATTATCGCCGTATGGATCGCAGGCTCTCACGCAAATTTCACCAATGTTTTTGAAACCGTGCGCGCAGTGTTAGATGCATATGAAGTTGCAAAATTATCCTGTCCAATTATTATTCGTCGTGATGGACCACTCACCACTGAAGCAGAAAATTATGCATTCGCGTGGGCAGAAAGAAATGATATCAAATTAATTTTTGATCGCATAGATATTTCGTTTTCTGAATCTGCAAAACTTCTGATATGATTTTTAATTCGCACGACGAAATTATTTTGCAGGGCGCAACGGGTGCGGAAGGCAGCCGTATGTTGGCGTGGATGAAACAAGCTGGCGCGCGCGTGGTTGCGGGTGTGACGCCAGGTAAGGGTGGCCAAGAAATTTTTGGCACGCCAATTTTTAATTCCGTTTCAGACGCGCGTATACAATTTCCTCGCGCAACAATTTCTTGTACGGTGGTGCCGCCACTTGCGGCGCTTGGCGCTGTGCAGGAAGCGCTCGCTGCGGGTATTACATTCATTCATCTGCTAACAGATTTGGTTCCGGTGCGAGATTGTATTTTGATTCGTACAGCGGCACGCACGCATGGCGCATTCATTTTGGGCCCCGGATCTATTGGTGTAATCTCATCCGGCGTGCGCATTGGATATTTAGGTGGCGAACATCCATTTGAAAATCTTACCACCGGTGACGTTGCACTTATTTCTTCATCAGGCGGAATGCTTAATGAATTACTACACGCGTGTGTCGCAGAAAAAATTGGGATACACAGTGCGTGGGGCGTTGGTGGTGCGCTCGTACCTGCAACATCAATCGCAGAAATGGTTGCACGCTTGGATACTGAACCAGAAATTAAAACCATTGGTATTTTTATCGAGCATGGCAACCCATTTTTATTTACGCCAACTATGTACAATAAAAAAATTGTACTTCTTATTGCGGGTCATTCAATGGCGCTACTGCCAAAAGGTATTGCGTACGGGCATGCTGGTGCACTATTAGATGATGGCGTTGCGGATATTGCATCGCTAGAAAAATATGGTATGGTGTGCACACAAACCGTTGAAGAATTTGTGAAACATCTATGAATACTTTTGTTGCAGAACTTTGGAAAAATTGGACTGGCACCGCGCCAACTGAAATTCAATCAGAATTATTAGAGTTGTGCCTGACACTTTGCATTGATAATGGCCCTGATTCACCAAGCGCCGCGGCAACACGCGCTGCTGCAGCAGACAACAAAATTTTTGCGCAGCAAATTGTCGCAGGACTTTTAACGCTCGGTCCTGTGCATGGAAATGCAGGAAGCGCCGCGGCACACAATTGGATTGCGGCAGTACAAAATAAAATTTCACCAGCAGATTTTATTGCTTCACAACAAATAATTCCTGGCGTTGGCCATAGAATTTATGAAATCGATGAACGTACAGAAAAAATATATGCGGCCACAACAAAATTATTATCTGCAACACCGCATTTTAATTTTGCACGCGCCGTGGCTGCAGAATTGAGCACACAAAAAAATAAAACTATTCCGCTCAACATTGATGGTGCATTAGGCGCACTTATGGCCGATATAGGCGCACCGCCGCACCTTGCAGACGCTATATTTTTGGTGGCTCGGGCAGGAGGGTTGGTACGCTACGCGCTACCTCAATAAAACCCGCTTGACAAGCTCATTAATCTGCGCTAAACTAATCGAGCAAGTTCCAAAAGCGCTCAGTTTATCCCCACTTGCAGAGAATTGAGTTCTCTGGTATAGTACTGCTCACTTTCGGAAACACATAATATTTCCCTTAATTAAGCCCCGAATTCACCTAGCCTATGGCAAAATTCGAACGCACAAAACCTCATGTTAACGTTGGTACTATCGGCCACGTTGATCACGGCAAAACAACATTGACTGCTGCTATTTTGGCAGTGTCAACCGCAGCTGGTTTCGCAGCAACCCAAAAGAAGGTTGACGAAATTGACGGCGCTCCAGAAGAAAAAGCACGTGGTATTACTATTTCAACCGCACACGTTGAATACGAATCCATTGCTCGTCATTACGCTCACGTTGACTGTCCAGGCCATGCTGACTATGTGAAAAACATGATCACTGGTGCTGCTCAGATGGACGGCGCAATTCTCGTAGTATCAGCAACTGATGGTCCAATGCCTCAGACTCGCGAACATATTTTGCTCGCTCGTCAGGTTGGCGTTCCATATATCGTAGTTTTCCTTAACAAATGCGACATGGTTTCAGACTTGGAACTTATCGACCTTGTTGAAGAAGAAGTTCGCGATTTGCTTAACAAATACGAATTCCCAGGTGCAACAACTCCAATCATCCGTGGTTCAGCTCTCAAGGCTCTTGAAAACCCAGGTGACAAAGAAGGTGCTGCAAAGCCTGTTCTCGACCTTTTGGCAGCTTTGGACTCCTTTATTCCAACCCCAGAACGTGCAACAGACAAGCCATTCCTCATGCCTATTGAAGATGTGTTCTCAATTGAAGGCCGTGGTACTGTAGTAACTGGCCGTATCGAACGTGGCATGGTCAAAATCAACGAAGCCGTTGAATTGGTTGGTCTCGCAGATACTCGCGCAACAGTTGTAACCGGTATCGAAATGTTTAATAAACAGCTCGAAGAAGGTATGGCTGGTGATAACGCAGGTCTCCTCCTCCGTGGTATCAAGAAAGAAGAAGTTGAACGTGGTATGGTTCTTGCTAAGCCAGGTTCAATCAAGCCGCACACTGAATTTGAAGTGCAGGTTTATGCACTTACCAAAGAAGAAGGTGGTCGCCACAAGCCTTTCTTTAACGGCTACAAACCTCAGTTTTACATCCGTACAACTGACGTAACCGGTGAAGTAACACTTCCAGAAGGTACTGAAATGGTAATGCCAGGTGACAACATGAAAATGGTTGTTAAACTCATTACTCCAGTTGCTGTGGAAGACCAAATGCGCTTTGCTATCCGTGAAGGTGGCCGCACAGTTGGTGCAGGTGTTGTAACAAAAATTATTAAATAATCGTAATCGATTGAGTCAGCGTGTTGCTGGGGTTCGCCTCAGCAACATGTCATACTCCACCGATTGCGGCTGGAGAAAATCACATGAGTACCGTTGTATCAGACAAAACAAAGAAGGTAGAAGAGATCGCAGGGCAACGCATTCGCTTAAAAGTTCGTGCGTACGATCACAAAATTATTGACGTGGCAACACGCTCAATTATTGAGGCCGTAGAACGCTCTGGAGCAAAAGTTAAGGGTCCAGTACCACTTCCTACTAATATTAAGAAGTTTACTGTTAACCGTTCAACTTTTGTTCACAAAGATGCCCGTGAACAGTTCGAGATGCGCACGCATACTCGTCTCATTGACATTGTGGAACCAACTGCTAAAACAGTTGAAATCCTTACATCTCTGCCATTACCTGCCGGCGTGGATGTCGAAATTAAAATGTAAGACTCGATTTTTCTGGAGGGGAGAAATCAGAAGCTGCGCACGATGCGTCCCGTAAGGGATACGATTGTACACAACTTCTGGTTTTTTGTTACCTGCACCATAACCAGCAGGAAACAAATACAGTATGAAATTTATTATCGGAAGAAAACAGAACATGACGCAAATCTTTCGCCCAGACGGGGCGGTTATTCCGGTTACTCGCATTAAAGCGGGACCGGTAACTGTCACGCAAGTTAAACTTGGTGGGGGAAAGCAAGTAGCAATCCAGGTTGGATTTGAAACAACCTCAAAAACATTGAACAAATCAATTCAAGGTCACTTGAAAGGTTTGCCAATGTTTCGTGTACTCAAAGAATTTCAGGTAACACAGCCCGTACATCGCGGTGATGTCATTACTGTCGATACGTTTAGCCTTGGCGAACGCGTAAAAGCAATTGGCACATCAAAAGGTAAGGGTTTTGCTGGTGTTGTAAAACGCCATCATTTCCGTGGTGGTCCTGCTTCACATGGTCATAAAGATAACTTACGCGCTCCTGGTTCCATTGGTGCTGGTGGTGTTCAACGTGTTTTTAAAGGCATGCGTATGGCAGGTCACATGGGTGATGCTCGTGTAACCGTACTGAACCTCGAAGTTGTCGCAATCGATCCTGTTACCAACGACATTTTTGTCCGCGGTGCAGTTCCGGGCGCTTTTAACGGTCTTATCGTTCTCGAAGCAGAAGGTGATTTGGTAGTAAAAAATACTCCAGATTCATCAGATGCTGTTGTAGAAGAGATCACCGCCCCAGAAGCAGAAGTTGCTCCTGAGGTAACTGAAGAATTAACTGCTTAATATGTCGGTCACCTTACTTACCTACAACAAAAAAGGCGAAAAAGTTGGTGAACTTAAAACCGACAGTGTTTTGTTTGCAGAACCAATGAAACAGGGTGTGCTTCATGAAGTTTTCACTTCATTGACCTCAAGCATGCGCCAAGGTGGTGCTCACACAAAAACACGCGGTGAAGTTCGCGGTGGCGGTAAAAAACCATGGAAACAAAAAGGTACTGGCCGTGCTCGTCATGGTTCAACCCGTTCACCAATTTGGGTTGGCGGTGGTATCACTTTTGGTCCACGCTCAGAAAAAAATTATAAACGTAAAATCAACAAAGCAACCATGCGCAAAGCTTTTCGCATGATGCTTACCAACCGCGCTGAAGACAAAGCACTTTTTGTTATCACCGATTGGAACACCGAAAGCAAAACAAAGGGCTTCGCAGAAATGCTTAAAGGCCTCGGCGTTTTGGGTCGCAGCATTTTGGTGGTAACCCCAGAAAAGGATACAAAAACTTACCGTGCAGCTCGCAACATTGAACGTGTTGATGTGCTCCCAGTAAACGAAGTTAACGTTGCAGCCATGCTTGAGCATCAATATATGGTTGTAAGCGAAGACACCTTGAAGGGTCTTGAAACCTTGTTCGTCAAATAATATGAGTATTCTTGGTAAAGTCAAAAAATTGGTTGGAGCAGAAGAAGGTGCTGAGGAAAAAAAGCCTCGTGCACGTAAGGCTGCTGCAGAAAAACCAGCTACAGAAAAAAAGGCTCCAGCAAAAGCAAAAAAAGTTGCGGTTGCTGCAGTTGAAGCTGCTCATGATCACGATGAACATGATGGCCATGACCACAGCGGTCACGACCATGGTGCGGTTCATGCTGCTCGCCCAATTGCTGTAGAGGGTGCGATTGGTAACGGTGCTGCAAAATACATTGTTCGCCCACTGGTTACCGAAAAAGGTACACGCACTGCAGAGCACAACACACACATGTTTGAAGTGCTTCCAACTGCAAACAAGCGCGCAATCAAAGAAGCAATCGAGAAAATCTATGGCGTTTCAGTAATCCGTGTTCACACCAGCCGTATGGATGGCAAAAAAGTTGGTGCTGGTCGCAACTCGGGTAGCCGTAGCAACACTAAGAAAGCGTTTGTGACTCTTGCAAAAGGTCAGACGATCTCTTTGTTTAAAGGCGTTTAATTACTATGCCGATTAAGAAATACAATCCAACCAGTGCAGGCCGCCGCAACAGCAGTGTTGATGCGTTCAAAGACATTACAAAATTTGAACCAGAAAAATCACTGATTTTTTTCCGCGCCTCAAATGGTGGTCGTAACAACACCGGTAAAATCACTGTTCGCCATCGTGGCGGTGGTGCTCGCCGTTACACACGTACGGTTGATTTTGTTTCAAACAAATTCGACGTACCTGCAACTGTTGCAGCTATCGAATACGATCCAGCTCGTGGTGCTCGTTTGGCTCTCCTTGAATACCCAGATGGCACAAAGGCTTACATGATTGCTCCAAACAACGTAGCTGTTGGTGCAGTTCTTATGTCTTCACAACAGGCAATCGAACCTATCGATGGCAATCGTATGCCACTTAAGTTCATCCCAGTTGGTATTACTGTTCATAACGTAGAACTCAAACCGCTTCAAGGTGGCAAAATGGTTCGTGGTGCTGGTAACGGTGCTCAGTTCATGGCAGTAGAAAACAACATGGCAACTCTTCGTATGCCATCTGGTGAAGTTCGCATGGTTTCTGCAGATTGCAGTGCAACCATCGGCCAGGTAAGCAACCCAGATCATAACTTGGTACGTGTTGGTAAGGCAGGCCGTATGCGTCATATGGGCTTTCGTCCAACAGTTCGTGGTAAGGTTATGAACCCTGTTGACCATCCACATGGTGGTGGTGAAGGCCGTAACTCCATTGGTATGAAATATCCAAAGACACCATGGGGTAAGCATGCATTGGGTGTAAAAACTCGCAACAAGAAAAAATCGAGCAGCGTATTTATCATTGCTCGTCGTTCAAAGAAGAAATAATATGTCGCGATCTACCAAAAAAGGACCATACACGGACCAAAAACTCATGGAAAAAGTCGGCAAGTTAAAAGCTGGCGATAAAACCGTGATCAAAACTTGGGCACGTGCAAGCACAATCACCCCATCTATGGTTGGTTTTACCTTTGCTGTACATAACGGCAAAGATTTCCTCCCAGTCTATGTTGTAGAAAACATGGTGGGTCACAAACTTGGTGAATTTTCATTAACTCGCAAGTTTGTCCGCCACGGTGGTAAACTCGCTAAAGATGAAGGCGCTGGTAAGTCTGCCCCTAAAAAGTAAGCTATGAAAACAACGGCACACGCAAATACAATCCGCATGTCTTGTCGCAAAGTGCGCCTTATCACTGATATGGTGCGCGGCATGTATGCTACCGAAGCGTTAACACGCCTTGCTTTTGTGCGTCGCGACGCAGCAGCACCGGTTGCAAAACTTATTAAATCAGCAATGGCAAATGCAGAGCACAATTTCAAAGCAGAACCAGAAAAACTCTGGATCTCAGAAATTAGCTCAGACAATGCTGGTTTCATTAAGCGCTTCCGCCCTCGTGCAATGGGTCGCGCAGCAGAAATTCATAAGCACATGGCACACGTCATGGTTACTTTGTCGGATTCGCCAAAGCCTGTAAAGGCAGCTGCAGCTCGCAAGGCCGCAGCCAAAGCGAAAGCCGTAACTAATACCAAATAATATGGGTCACAAAGTACATCCAAAAATTTTTCGCATGGGCGAGCTCTGGACGTGGGACTCACGTTGGTATCGCTCTAAGAACAACTACGCTAAAGCACTTGAATTTGACGTGGATCTTCGTAAGTACCTCAAAAAAGAATTGAAGGGTGCTGCTGTTGACTCAACAAAAATTGAAATGGGTGCACGCGATACCGTGGTTACTATTTTGGCAGGTAAGCCAGGTATGATCATTGGTCGTGGCGGCGCTGGTATCGACGAGCTTCGCAAAAAAATCCAACAGAAATTTTTCCCTGGAAAAAAAGACGCGCAGCTTCGCGTGAATGTTCAGGAACTTGCTAACCCAAGCATTTCATCAACCGTTGTTATCGAACAGATGGCAGCTGATCTTGAAAAGCGTATGCCTTTCCGCCGCGTACTTAAGGGAACCATCGAACGCGCACAGCGCGCCGGCGCCCTTGGTATTAAAGTTGCAGTATCTGGCCGTTTGAACGGTGCGGAAATTGCACGTCGCGAATGGTTGTCATGGGGCAAGGTTCCACTCGCAACAATTCGTAGCGAAATTGATTTTGCAACTGGCACCGCTCACACTATTTATGGTGCGATCGGTATCAAGGTGTGGATCTACAAAGGCGAACGTTTTGGTCGCAAGGATCGTTTCACTGACGATGCAAAAGAAAAAGTGTTTTCGAAATAATCTATGCTGATTCCTAAAAAGGTAAAACATCGCAAGTGGCATAAGGGCCGCCGTCGCAACACTGGTATCGCTACCAGCAAAGTTACTGTTGCTTTCGGTACCTTTGGTCTTCGTGCAACCACATACGCATGGGTAACTTCACGTCAGATTGAATCTGTTCGTAAGGTGCTCACTCGTTACACCAAAAAAGGTGGCAAAGTGTGGATTCGTATTTTTCCAGACAAACCAATTACTCAGAAAGGTGCAGAAACACCTATGGGTAAAGGTAAGGGTGGTGTAGATCACTACGTGTGTATCGTTCGCCCAGGTACGGTTATGTTCGAAATGGACGGCGTGCCAGAAGCACAGGTAAAAGAAGCGTTTGAATTTGCAAACTACAAATTGCCACTCAAGGCAATTATGGTTAAGCGTAACGGATAACTCTATGAAACTCACAGAACTTCGCTCAGCCACAAAAGAAGAGTTAACCTCACGTGTTGCAACAATCACCGAAGAAATCCGTGCTTTGGAAATGGGTCTTGCAACTGCAACATTCCGTAAACCAAATGAGGTTTCGATGCTCAAAAAAGAACGTGCTCAAATCTTGACAATTCTTGGAGAGCAGGGTACACTAACACGTCACTAATATGGAACAAAAAGCTAACGTTAAGCGAGAATTTACCGGTAAAGTCATCTCCGCTGCAATGCAGAAAACCATTACAGTGCAGGTTGACCGTACCAAAATTCATCCAAAATATAAAAAACAGTACGTGGTATCCAAAAAATATCATGTTCATGATGAACATGGCACCCACAAGGTCGGGGATGTCGTAACTTTCACACAATGCCGTCCACTTTCTAAAACAAAGTGTTGGCTCGTGGTAACTAAATAATATGATTCAGCATCGCTCAATGCTCCAAGTAGCAGACAATTCCGGCGCTAAAAAGCTTTATGCTTTTCGCGTACTCGGCGGCTACAAAAAACGTTATGCAACAATTGGCGACTTGGTTGTTTGCAGTGTTAAAGAAGCTGAACCACATGGCACCGCTAAAAAAGGTGACGTGGTTACCGCTGTGATTGTTCGTCAGCGCAAGGAAACACGTCGTGCTGATGGCACCTACGTGCGTTTCAGCGAAAACGCAGCAGTTATTATCGATAAAAAAACAAAAGAACCTAAGGGTACACGTATCTTTGGACCAGTAGCACGTGAACTTCGTGCGATGGGTTACCAAAAGATTGTGTCACTTGCCCCTGAAGTTTTGTAAACATATGGCAAAATATCATATCAAAACTGGAGACGAGGTACAGGTGATTGCCGGCAAGGACAAGGGCAAAACTGGTAAGGTTCTTCAGATTTTCACCGAAAAAGATCGTATTGTGGTTGAGGGCATTAACCTCATGAAAAAACACATGCGTGCTCGTGGTTCAGACCAAAAAGGTCAGATCCTTGAGTTGTCTGCGCCAATGCACATTTCTAATGTCATGCTGATTGATCCTTCTACCAAGAAGCCAACTCGCGTGAAAATGGAAGTGAAGGAAGGCAAAAAGGTTCGCGTGGCTAAAAAAACAGGAACCATCTTGTAATATGAAAAAATTAAAAGAACAATATCGCGAAGAGATCGTGCCAGCGCTGCAAAAACAGCTTGGTATTGATAATGTTAACGCGGTACCAAAAATCGTTAAAGTGGTGGTCTCTGTTGGTGTAGGTAAAATCGGTAAAGATAGCAAAATGATCGATACCGTTATCCGCACACTTACACGCATCACCGGCCAAAAGCCTGCAGAAACAAAGTCACGCATCTCAATTTCAAACTTTAAACTTCGTGAAGGCCAAGTTGTTGGTTACAAAGTAACTCTTCGTGGCGCTCGCATGTGGGATTTCATCCAAAAGTTGGTTGCAGTTACTTTCCCACGTGTTCGCGACTTCCGTGGCATTTCTACCAAAGCAATTGATGCGAATGGTAACATGTCACTTGGTTTCAAAGAACATTTGTCATTCCCAGAAATTAAGAATGATGAATTGGACAATGTGCATGGCCTTGAAATCACCATTCACACAACCGCAGGTTCATTCAAGGCGGGGGAAGCGCTTCTTCGTGCGCTCGGGTTCCCATTTAAAGAAGCCGTAAAATAATCTATATGGCAACAGAGGCACAAATCGCACAATCTGCAAAGAAACCAAAATTCTCTTCACGCAAGGTTAACCGCTGCTTTAAATGCGGCCGCACACGTAGCTATATGCGCATGTTTAACTTATGCCGTATTTGCTTCCGTGAATTAGCAAACCGTGGTGAACTCCCGGGTGTTCGTAAATCTAGCTGGTAATATGACAACAGATCCAATCGCAGACATGCTCACCCGTATCCGTAATGGATACATGGCTCACAAGCATGAAATCACCCTTCCATACTCAAAACTCAAGCATTCAGTTGCGGACATTTTGGTTGAAGAAAAATTTGTTACCTCAGTGGAAAAAGTTCCAGAAGGCAAACAAGGTTTTCCTGACCTTAAGATTCGTCTGAAATACGAAGGTGGCCGCGCGGCAATCACGGAAGTTACCCGTGTTTCAAAGCCAGGTCATCGTGTATACAAAAAATCCGAAGAGCTGCCAACCATTCAGAGCGGCTACGGTGTTGCAATCCTTTCCACTTCACAAGGTATTATGACCAACAAAAAAGCTAAAAAGCTTGGTGTTGGCGGTGAAATGGTTTGCACTGTCTGGTAATAAAATTATATGTCACGTATTGGAAAACAACCTATTACCATTCCAGCTGGCGTTGACGTAACCGTCAAGGATCAGGAAGTTACTGTTAAAGGCCCAAAAGGTACTTTAAAGATGACTTTGCACCCACACACCACTGCGGTGAAAGAAGGCGACATCTTGAGCGTGAAAATCGCTGATGAAGGTCTTAAATCTGACCGCGCTCTTTGGGGCTTGGCAGGTGCACTTCTTCGCAACATGATTGTTGGTGTTACCAAAGGCTACGAGAAAAAGTTAGAACTCGTGGGTGTTGGTTACCGCGTTGCAATGCAGGGCAAAGATTTGAAGATCGAAGTGGGTTATTCACACCCAGTTGTCTTCGAAATCCCAGCTGGCATCACTGCAACCGCAGAAAAAACAAACATTACACTTACTGGCATCGACAAACAGCTTGTTGGTGAAATGGCCGCACAGATTCGTCGCATCCGTAAGCCTGAACCATATAAAGGTAAAGGTATTAAATACGCCGGCGAATACATCCGCCGTAAGGCAGGTAAGGCTGCTAAGTCAGCTAAATAATAACCGCTATGAAAGAGTCTCCATTATACAAACGAGCACGCCGCGCACGCCGTCATCATGCAATCCGCGCACGCATTTCTGGTACGCCAGCGGTGCCTCGTCTTTCAATTTATCGTTCACTTACGCAAATCCTTGCTCAGCTTATTGACGATACCACTGGTAAAACTTTGGCTGCCGCTGCAACCGCTGGTTTAAAAGGCGATGCTGGCGAACGCACCGGGAAAATCGCGGAAAGTTATTTAGGCGGCAAAGCCCTTGCAGAGCTTGCTAAAACTGCAAAAATCACAACGGTAGTTTTTGATCGTGGTGGTTTTCGTTTCACCGGTCGTTTACGCGCCTTCGCTGAAGGTGCTCGTGAAGGCGGTCTTCAATTTTAAGTTTTATGTCTGAAGAAAAAACAACAACAGAATCAGAAGCTCCAGTAACTGCAGGCCCTGCGGACATCGCTCCAGCAGTAGCACTTGAAGTAATGGTTCGTGGCTCAATGCCAGAAGAAAATCGCCCAGCAGGTGGCCGCAACGGTCGCGGTGGTGCTGGCGGTGGACGTGGTGGCGCAGGTGGTGCTGGCGGACGTGGTCGTCGCGATGACCGTGGCGGACGCGAACGTGAACCAAGCGAATTTAACCAAGTTACTTTGGATTTGGCACGTGTTACACGTGTGACCAAAGGTGGTAAACGCATGCGTTTCCGCGCAACTGTTGTGGTAGGCGACGGCAAAGGCCGCGTTGGTTTTGCTACCAGCAAAGGTGTTGACGTTCAGGCTGCTGTTTTGAAAGCATCGACTAAAGCAAAAAAACGTGTGATCACCGTGCCTATGGCTAACGGTACCATTCCACATACCACTCGTGGTAAATCTGGTGCTTCAAGCATTCTCATTATGCCTGCACCACTTGGTTCTGGTATTATTGCAGGTGGTCCAGTTCGCGTAGTACTCCAGCTCGCTGGTGTGCCAAACGCATCATCCAAAATTTTGGGTGCAAATAATAAAATCAATAACGTTCGTGCAGCAATCGAAGCATTGGGCGCACTTAAAGCCCCTCGTGTAAAAACACCAAAGGCCGCATAACATTCTTCATATGTTGAATACTCATACACTTACACCAAAACCAGGTAGCCGCATGAAGAGTTTTGATGTTGGCCGTGGTACATCGTCCGGTTTGGGTAAAACCGCTGGTCGTGGCTACAAGGGTCAGCGTGCTCGTTCAGGTGGTCGCCATAAGCTTGCCTTCAAAGGTAGCAAGGCGCTCATCCAGAGCTTGCCAAAACTTCGTGGTTTCAAATCAATGTCTGGTAAACCAGTTACAGTAACAGTGTCTCAGTTGCAGAAAGAGTTTGCAGATGGTACTGTTATTACCGCAGAGGCTCTTCGCACTGCTGGTTTTGTTCGTGGCCACGCAAATCACACCGTTAAGATTGTTGGCAACACCAAAGTAGAAAAGAAATTTACACTCCAAGGAGTAGCAGTAACAGCAGGTGCTCGCACCGCAATTGAAGCGGCCGGCGGCACAGTTACAGCATAACATTTTTCCTATGTGGGAACGCTTGAAATCAGTCTGGAGTATTAAAGAACTCCGGGAAAGTATTTTGTTTGTATTGGGCATTTTAGTGATTTTCCGCTTAGCAGCGCATATCCCAGTTCCAGGTATTAACGCCGAAGCGCTCAAGAACTTCGTTGACAATAACCAATTTGTTGGGTTGCTTAATGTTTTTTCTGGTGGCACTTTGCAGAATTTTTCTGTCGTGATGATGGGCGTTGGTCCATACATTACCGCGTCCATTATTTTTCAGCTCCTCGGCATGATCATCCCTTCTTTGGAAGAACTCCAAAAAGAAGGTGAAGCTGGCCAGCAGCGCGTGAATCAATGGACTCGTTTGCTTGCAGTACCGCTTGGTATTTTGCAGTCTTACGGCATGATCAATTTGCTTCGTCAATCTCAGGCTTCGATTTTCATTGACCTGACGCCATTTAAATTGGCAACAATTCTTATTACAGTTACCGCAGGTACGATTTTTCTTATGTGGCTCGGTGAGCTCATTACAGAAAAAAACGTGGGTAATGGTATTTCAATTTTGATTTTTGCAGGTATCGTTTCGTCACTTCCAACTGCAGTGCAGCGTGCGTTTGTAACTTTTGATAAGTCACAAATGGTTCAGCTGCTTGCATTTGCAATTCTTGGTTTGGTAACTATCGTTGGCGTGGTATTCATGTCACAGGGTCAACGCATCATTCCAATTCAGTATGCACGTCAGCAACGTGGTACCCGTATGTTTGGCGGCGTTTCAACTCATTTGCCAATTCGCGTAAACATGGCTGGCGTTATTCCAATCATCTTTGCGATCTCAATGGTGTTGTTCCCACCACTTATTGCGCAATTCTTTGTGCATGCACAAACCGCGTGGGTCGCAGGATTCGCTGAAAATGTAATTAGCTTCTTTCAGAATCAATTATATTACGGCATCATTTACTTTGTATTGGTATTTGGTTTTACCTTCTTTTACACAGGCATTGTGTTTCAACCAGACAAAGTTGCAGAAAATCTGCAAAAACAGGGTGGCTTTATTCCAGGTATTCGTCCAGGCAGCGCGACTGCAGAATATTTGGAACGTGTAACCAATCGCGTTTTACTTGCGGGTGCAATTTTCTTGGCACTCATTGCAGTACTGCCGCTTATTGTGCAAAACTTCATGGGAACTCGTACACTTGCCATTGGCGGTACCAGTTTGCTCATCGTCGTGTCGGTTGCCATTGAAACCATGAACAAAATTGAGTCACAAATCACCATGCGTGAATACGACCACTTATGATCCAAAACACTGCGCAGCATCGCCTCATCTTAATCGGGCCACAGGGCTCAGGTAAGGGTACACAGGGCGAGCTCCTGCAGGTGTATTTGCAGATCCCAACAATTTCCACCGGGCAACTGTGTCGCACTGAAATTGAAAAGGGAACTGAACTTGGTAAATCGTTTGAACGTGAAATGCGCGCTGGCGATTTGGTGCCAGACCAAGTAATCATTGGCATGCTGAAAAAACGCATCGCCGAATATGATGCGACTGAAGGTTTTATTATCGACGGTTTTCCTCGCACTGTGGCGCAAGCAGAAGATTCAATGCTTTGGCTTGCGCCTACCAAGGTGATCGTGTTTGACCTGTCAGATAAAATCGCTGTGGCACGTATGTCGAGTCGCCGCGCATGTAACCAATGTCGTTTTAAAACGACCGCAGAATACACCGCAGCACATGGTGATATTTGTCCACGTTGCCAAGGAAAAATTGTGCAACGCGAAGACGATCAGCCAGAAGTTATTAAGCGTCGTTTGGAAACATACCACGCAGTAACGCAGCCAGTAATTGATTTTTATCAGAGTCACGACTTAGTAGAGCGGTTCAATGCGTCACTTTCCATCCCCCTAATTTTCATGGAAATCGCGCACGTGTTATAATTTTTGCATGGAAAAAAACTCACGCATGATCAAAGATCCAGCCGCACTTGTTGCGATTCGCGAAGGCGGAAAAAAGCTGGGTGAAATTTTAGCCGAATGTGCTGCAATGGTAGCGCCCGGCATTAGTACCAAAGCACTCGATGATCGTGCTGAATTTTTAATTCGCCAATGTGGTGGTCGTCCGGCATTTTTGGGCTACACCATTTCAACGAAAGATCCTGCATATCCAGCGTCGCTTTGTGTTTCGGTTAACGAAGAAGTGGTGCACGGGATTCCACGCGTCGATCACATCATTCAGGATGGCGATGTGGTTGGTTTGGATATTGGTATGGAGTGGCCATTCACACCAGATGGGCCAAAAGGATATTATACCGATACTGCAATTTCGGTTATCGCCGGCACACCACGCGCCGAAGACGAAAAAATATTAGCCGCAACCTACGAAAGTTTGTGCCGCGGAATTAAAGCCGCAACCGTTGGAAATGAAATCAAAGATATTTCCAAAGCAGTTGAAAAATATCTTACGCCACTTGGCTATGGCATTGTGCGCGATTTAGTGGGGCATGGTGTTGGATACGCGGTTCACGAGGCGCCACAAGTTCCAAATTTCACCGATCGTTTTCAACCATCAATCCGCCTTTTACCTGGAATGGTTTTGGCACTCGAACCGATGGTGACAATTGGCTCTGCGGACGTGTATACTGAAAAGGATGGTTGGACGGTGTCCACCGAAGATCATTCACGTAGCGCTCATTTTGAGCACACTATTATAATTTCACCCACGGGCCCAGAAATTGTAACACTCCGCCCCGGCGAAAAAATATAATCTTATGCCACTTTTAGGTTTTGATTTTGGAAAAGCACGCATCGGCGTTGCGATTGTGCCCGACGACATGGATTTTGCATTGCCACTTATTACGGTTGATGGCGATGAAGATGCGCAATGGCTCAAAATTGATGATTTGATTAAAAAACAAAATCCTCGCGTTTTGGTTGTTGGTTTGCCATACACCATGGCAGGCAGCGAAGGCGAACAAGCGGAAAAGGCCCGTGATTTTGGCGCAAAACTTTTTGAAAAATATAATATTCCGGTTGAATTTGTAGACGAACGCATGAGCTCAATGGAAGCATCGCGCGCCGGCGCAGGCGACATCGACGCATCAAGCGCGGCAATTATTTTAGATACGTATTTAAGCAAGGCGGCGTCAGCTGGCGAAGATATTTTTGAAGTGTGACGTTTACTGATCGAGCGCTTATCGTGGGGCGCGAAAAATGGCGCGAGCGTGATAAGCGAGTAACTTTTTTTACCGAGCATCACGGGTTGGTGATTGGCACGGCAATTGGCGCGCAAAAAATGACCAGCAAATTATCTGGCCATTTAGAGCCGCTTCGCCTGGTTGATGTTATGCTGGCAACGGGTAAAAACGGATTTACTGTGGCGCAAGCGGTAACGCAACAAAATTTTGCGCATGGTGCAAGCGCAGAATCCATTGCGATGTTAGGATTATATGCGCGACTCGCCACGTCGCTTTCGCAGCCGGGCCATGCGGATCCGGTGATGTTTGGTTTATTGTACGAAGCGCAAAAATCTGCCGCAGCGGGCGCGGGCGACGCAGGTGAATTTTTATGTATGCTCGCCATGCACGCTGGTTTAAAACCAGAATTTCATGAATGTGTTTTGTGTGCGAGCACCGAAAATTTTAAATGGTTTAGCCCAGCGCAGGGCGGTGTGGTATGTGCAAATTGCGTTAAACCCGAAGGTGCGATTATATATAACGCCACAGAAAAAAACCAACTTGCAATTACCATGCGATTATTTTTTCAGTGGCGGGGACTTTGTTGAATCGTTGGCCAATTTCATTTTTGCAAAATGAGAAATAATGTGGCTGCCCAAAAGTACACCGATAATTCCCGCGAGCAGCGTGATTTCAACGTAGCGGAATGAACGTAAATAACTTACTGATCGCCATGAACCAAATGCGATTGCAGAAATTGCGCCAATCCAAATGATTGAAGTAAAAAAGTTTATGGCAAATAATTTTTTTACTGGAATACCAATCATGCCGGAGCGAATCAATACTGCACGATGAAATCCGTACGTAAATTTTGAAATTAAATAAACGGAAAATGAAACTGATTTTAATCGCGCATCCATGGGCGACGTTAATTTTTCGTAGTAATGTGCAATGCGTGGAAAATATTTGGGGCACCGCGCGCCAATTGAGTACGAAATAAAATCGGTAAACATGACGCTCACAAAAATTAATGGCACGGTAATCCAGGCACTTATAATTTTTTCAAATGTTAAAAACATGACCGTGTAAATCACGGCTTCGCCTTCAAAAAAAATGGCGAGTACGATGAGTGGATAAACCCATGCGCCCCAGGACGCAATCGCGCCTAAGAAAAATGTGTGTCGAAGTGCTGGGGTAATACGCATATGCTGTGGCGTATACTATAGCGTTTTTTGGCTAAAACGGGAAGGGCGTGGGTCTTGCCAGCTGCACGGGTTTTGGGGTACTATAACCCTATATTTTCTATGTTGGACATTGCTGAATTATCACAAAAAATCGGAGAAACGGTTGAACTTTCTGGGTGGGCGTACAATTTTCGCTCAAGCGGATCGATTTATTTTTTGCAACTTCGCGATGGCACGGGCCGCGTGCAAATTGTGTTTTCAAAAAATGAAGTGTCGGCGGAAACATGGGCCACACTCGAAGCGATGACCATGGAATCGTCAGTTATGGTAACTGGCGTAGTTAAAGCAGAACCTCGCGCCCCATCGGGTTTTGAACTCACTGGTTTGTCATGTGTATTTATTTCTGCAACCTCGGGAGAATTTCCCATTTCAAAAAAAGAACACGGCGTTGAATTTTTAATGGATGAGCGTCATCTCTGGCTTCGATCATCGCGCCAAGAAGCAATCATGCGTGTGCGCAGCGAAATTGAATTTACGCTTCGTGAATTTTTGTATGAACGCAAATTTATTTTGATGGATTCACCAATTTTTACCCCAAATGCATGCGAAGGCACCACTGATTTGTTTGAAGTAAAATATTTTGACGGACTCGCGTATCTCTCACAGTCAGGGCAGTTGTATCAAGAAGCGACTTCGTCAGCGCTTAAACGTACGTATTGTTTTGGTCCAACATTTCGCAGCGAAAAATCAAAAACGCGTCGTCATCTTACCGAATTTTGGATGCTTGAAGCCGAAGCAAGTTTCATGGATCAAAACGAAAACATGCAACTTCAAGAAGACATGACCGTGTTTGTAGTGAAGCGCGTGCTCGAACGCCGAGCTGAAGATTTAAAAACATTAGAGCGCGATATCGCACCACTCCAAAAAACAGCGGAAGGAAATTTTCCACGCATTCGCTACACCGATGCAATCGCACAGCTTCAAAAACTTGGTAGCGATATTAAAGACGGCGATGATTTGGGTGCCGACGACGAAACAATTTTGACCAAGCAATACGATCGTCCGATTTTTATCACGCATTATCCGGTTGAGGTAAAATCGTTTTACATGAAACCAGATCCAGCGGATCCACGCTATGTGCTTAATGCCGACATGTTGGCCCCAGAAGGTTACGGCGAAGTAATTGGCGGCTCGCAGCGTATCGACGATTTGGCACTTTTGGAAGAGCGTATCAGGTCGCACAATCTGCCGGTTGAAATGTTTCAGTGGTATTTGGATTTACGTCGTTTTGGCTCTGTACCACATTCGGGTTTTGGGATTGGCTTGGAACGTTCAGTTGCTTGGATTTGTGGGCTTGAGCATATTCGCGAGGCGATTCCGTTTGCACGCCTTTTGAACCGTTTAACACCGTAATCCTTGACTTTTCGGCGACAAATTGGTATAAATTCAGCAGCTTTGAGGTCGGCACCGAGGGGTGTCGATTTTCATTTGCGCCTATTGGAGGTAGGAAAAATGAAGCTTTTGACGTTTGCTCTGTTACTTTTCTGTAGCTGTGTTCGGCACAAGGTCGAAGATGATGCGATTGACGAAGCTTTGCGTTATCGGCAACCGCCGCCGACCGCGGTTGAGTTGGTTGAGCGCCAGCGCCAGGCCGCTGTTCTGGCTAAAATGCGTGCACAGGCGCCGCGGACTGACACGATGGTTCCGATGCCCGCAGATCCAGCCCACATGCTTGCTGTTTTGGCACGGGGAAATCTTTCCGGTGTTGTGCAAGCGGCGCAAATCGATCAAGGTGCTACGCTGGAAACCGGCTTGCCCCAACTCGTTGCCAAATCAGCAAAAAACGCCAAAAAACAGCCTTCTACGGTTCTTGTGCCGTACGAACTCATCCACTTCGATGAAGCTGTTTCGGCGGCCACAGTGGCCAATTTTGCGGCTCGTAGGCATCTACGATTTGCAAAGGATACTGAGTTCCTCGCGTATTTGTCTGAGCATACGGATCCCGCGGAATATCAGGCGCATCCAGCGCTGGTCACGCTTGGAGTCAAGCGGAAAACGCTTGATGGTCATCGCAAGGTGACGGGGGTGTGGTATCTCAAGCAGACGCTGCTTCCAAGCGAGGCAGGCGAGGCGCCGAGGCTACACCGTGGATTGCGCGTCCAAAATGAAGGGTCTGATTTCAGTCCAAGTTGTTGGTTTTTGGTAGTCAAGCCATAGTCGCCGCGCAGCGCAAACACCCAATCCCTAGCCGCCGAACTTCGCGGTGGGGAACGGGTTTTTTTTATTGACGAACGCTGCGTTTTTGGGTATTATTCAGATATAAAAATTGGAATTTTGATATGTTAGAAAAACGAACGCTCGCTCTAGAAACCGTTGGAAAAGTTGGTGAAATTGTAACCGTGTTTGGTTGGGTGCATGCACGCCGTAACATGGGTAAATTAGTTTTTTTTGATTTACGCGATGCGTCGGGTCGTTTGCAAATTGTTGGTGTGCCGCAGGAATTGGAAACCGATGAAAGTCGCGTGGCACTCGATTCACTTCGCAGCGAATTTGTTGTTGAAGTAACTGGTATCGTGCAGGCGCGTGGCGCGAAACAAATTAATCCAGAGCAGGCAACCGGGACCGTGGAATTACTTGCGAAGTCAGTGAAAGTTTTGAATGAATCTAAAACGCCGCCATTTGAAATTGATAGCGAAGAAAATCGCGCGAACGAAGAATTGCGTTTGAAATATCGCTACTTGGATTTGCGCCACGATCGCATGGTGCGCAATATTAAATTGCGCGATCAGGTGGTGACTTTCTTTCGTAATTACATGCATGCGCATGGGTTTACAGAGATTGAAACTCCTATTTTGATGAAAGGAACTCCAGAAGGTTCGCGCGAATATATTGTGCCGTCACGTCTTCATGCGGGAAAGTTTTTTGTGCTTCCACAATCGCCGCAGCAATTCAAGCAGCTTCTCATGGTTGCAGGTTTCGAAAAATATTTTCAGATCGCACGATGCTTTCGCGATGAAGATCAGCGCGGCGATCGTCAACCAGAATTTACGCAGTTTGATTTTGAAATGTCATTCGTTGAAGCTGAAGATATTTTTCAATATACCGAAGCGATGATGATTGAGCTTATCAAAACCGTAACGCCAGAGAAAAAAATTACACAAATTCCATTTCCACGCATGACGTACGCCGAAGCGATGGAAAAATATGGCAACGATAAGCCAGATATTCGTGCTGACAAAAATGATCCAAATGAATTAGGATTTGCGTGGGTTTTGGATTTTCCAATGTTTGAAACCGATGAAGAAGGAAATTTGGCCGCAAAACATCATCCATTTTGTGCAGTGCATCCCGATGATTTACATTTGCTTGAATCAGAACCACTCAAAGTGCGTGCGAATGCCTATGATTTGGTTATGAATGGCTATGAATTATCGAGTGGTAGTATTCGTATTCATAATCGCGCGGAGCAGCAGAAAATTTTCGATATCCTAAAAATTTCTGCAGAGCAACAGGAATTGAAATTCGGTCACATGCTCGAAGCGTTTGAATACGGCGCGCCACCACATGGCGGTTTTGCGCCTGGCATTGATCGTATCGTAATGCTGCTTGCGGGCGAACCAAACATTCGCGAGGTAATTGCGTTTCCAAAAACGGGCGACGCACGTGATCCGATGATGGGCGCGCCAAGTGATGTTGATCAAAAAACTTTAGACGAAGCGCACATTCAAATCAAAAAATAAATGTTTACTTTCACCGACGAGAAATTTTCTGGTCCGCTTGATTTGCTCCTCAACTTAGTTGAAGGGCATGAATTGAAAATTACCGAAATTTCTTTGGCGGATGTGACGGACAAATATTTATCCTTTGTAAATTCGTCAACTGAAATTGATGAATCTGAAATGGCGGATTTTTTGGTGCTTGCGGCAAAATTGCTATACCTGAAATCCAAAGAATTATTGCCGCAGTTGGTGGTTGAAGACGAGCAGACCGGGGATGAGCTTTCGCGCCAGCTCAAAATGTACGAACAGTTTGTGCACGCGGCAGAAGAAATAAAAGAAATGCTATTGCAGCGTCGGTTCATGTATCCACGCCAAGAATTGCATGTCATGGCGCGCGGATTTCAGCCGCCAAAAACATTGACCTCATTTAAATTGGGCGCGGTGATTACGGACATCGTGACGCGTCGCACGCCAGTAAAATTGGAAGAAGCGCAAATCCAAAAAGTAATGTCCATCCGCGAAAAAATTGATGCGGTTCAAGACATGCTTAAAACATTTCAGCGCACGCACATGAAACATTTGGTGGATGATTTATCTTCCAAACCTGATATAATTGTAACGTTTTTGGCACTGCTCGAGTTGGCAAAACAGCGCAGCGTTTTGCTGGAGCAAGAAGATCATTTCACGGACATTCATATTACCGCAACTCTATGACCAAAGCACATCTCGAGGCAATTTTATTTGTTTCAGCAAAACCACTTACGGTGGGCGCACTTGCAAAGCTTCTTGAAACAGACGCAGAAAAAATTGAATCATGGCTCGAAGAATTATCTGAAATTTATTCTGGTCCAGAACGTGGTATGATGTTAGTTCGCAACGGCGCGGAAGTGCAGTTTTTTTCTGCCCCACAAACACGCGAAGTTGTTGAGAATTTTTTGAAAGAAGAAATTACCGGCGAGCTCACGCGACCGCAGCTTGAAACGCTCACGATTATTGCGTATCGCGGGCCAATTTCGAAGCCAGACATTGAACAGATTCGTGGTATAAACTGTACTTTAATTTTGCGCAATTTGGAGTGGCGCGGGCTCATTGAGCAGAGCGGGGAATCCACGTCCGAAATTCCTGCGTATCGTGTAACCATTGATTTTGTGCGTTATTTGGGCCTTTCCAGCACCGAACAGTTACCTCAGTATGAAAAAATGAATGTATGCGAAGCTTTGTTGCCATCATCGCAGTTGCCGCTGTAATCGGTGTTATTGGCGGTCAGCAGGCGGGGCACGCAGTTGCCGCGTCGCGTGTTAGTAATTCTCAAAACGCGCTTGATCGTATTTCTGATATTGCCGCGGCGCCGCTCAAAAATGTGTTGCCCGAAGCGCATCAACCACCAAAGCCGCCGATTAATTTATCAGGTGCGCAATTTACAAAAACATTAACCGCGCCGCACGTGATTGTTGAAGACGCGGCGAGCGATGCAATTATTTTTTCAAAAAATGCAGATCAGCCACAAGCGCTGGCTTCGGTTACAAAATTAATGACCGCGCTTTTACTTACAGAAAAAATTACGAATTGGAACGCAACGACAACCATTTCAAATTCTGCGGTGGTTGATTCATCAAAAGATTTGGTTGCTGGCGAAACATATACATTGCATGATTTATTTGCCGCGGGTTTAGTTGGTTCATTGAATACCGCAATGAATGCGCTGGTGCAGGCAAGTGGTTTTACACCCGAACAATTTGCAGTGCTTATGAATCAGCGCGCCGCAGATTTGGGAATGCCGACCATGCATTTTGAAGATGTAACGGGTTTATCGGCGCACAATGTAGGGAGCGCAAAAGATGTTTCGCGTTTAATTAAAATTGCGCTTTCATCCGCGCAAATTAAAGTGACAAGTGTTGAAGAAAAAGTTTCGATTCACGAACTTGAAAGCGGAAAGAAAAAAACCGTGAAAGCAACTGATTGGGTTTTAACTGGTGCGGTGCCGCTGAAGGCGGCAACGATTGAAGGTGGAAAAACGGGTTACACCGATGAAGCCGGATATAATTTTGCCTCGCTTATTCGGAGTGATGATGGACATGAAATTCGCGTGGTGGTGATGGGTGCGGGGGATGTCTATAAACGATTCACGGAAACCGCGATGCTTGCGGAGTGGACGTTTGATAATTTTACGTGGCCGACAAATTAAAAGTTTGTTTTTATTTTGTTCAGGGGTCGCGTCAAAATCCCCGGCGGGATTTTGCGCTCGGCCTCGGCATTGCTCGCCGCGCATGGTGCGCGGCACCGGCCCGCAATGCCTGCGGATGACCCCTTCTCAAAACAAAAACAAACTCACGTATTTCGTTTTTTAATTTCATCTTCCGATGAATTTAAAAATACCCACGCATGCGTGGGTATTTTTAAATGTCAGAGGGCGGATTTGAACCGCCGACCAAAGGCTTATGAGTCCTCTGCTCTACCGGGCTGAGCTACTCTGACGGGCGGTATATTTTGAAATTGAGGCTGGTGCCCAGAGAGAGAATCGAACTCTCATGACCTTGCGGCCGCAGGATTTTGAGTCCTGTGCGTCTACCAATTCCGCCATCTGGGCTTACGTTATTACGGGGATATCTTATCAGGTTTTTGACCGGTTGTCAAAGCCGGCGAAAGGCTGCTATACTGCCGTCATCTATGGGTAGAATTATTGCGGTTGTGAATCAAAAAGGCGGTGTCGGTAAGACTACCACAGCTATTAATGTTGCGAGTTATTTGGCGGATAAAGGCAAATTTGTTTTGTTGGTTGATATGGATCCGCAGGCAAATGCAACCAGCGGCGTTGGCCAAAGTTATCGCGAGTTGGCGCATGGTTTATATGACGCATTAGTTGGTGACAAAAATTTTCGCGATATTATCCACGAAACATCCGTTGACGGTTTCAGAATTGCACCTGCAACTCCGGCACTTGCCGGCGCCAACGTTGAATTAGTTAGCGTTGATCGCCGCGAATTTCGTTTGCGCGATTTGCTTCAGGAATCAGCGCATTCCTACGATTACGTAATCATTGATTGCCCGCCATCGCTCGGTCTTTTAACCGTGAATTCACTGGTTGCTGCCGACGAAATTTTAATTCCGGTGCAAGCAGAATATTATGCGCTCGAGGGTTTGGGTCAGCTTTTAGAAACCATTGAATTGGTGCGCGAAAGTATTAATCCAACGGTTAAAATTTTAGGTGCAGTGATTACCATGTTTAGTTCGCAAAATAAATTATCAAAAGACGTCGAAGGCGAGCTTCGCAAATTTTTTCCAAACAAAATTTTTACTACCGTTATTCCGCGCAACGTGAAATTAGCAGAAGCGCCAAGTTTTGGGAAAGTAATTATGCAGTACGATAAATTTTCTCGTGGTGCGGTTGCGTATGATGCGCTTGCTGATGAAATTTTGGCAACGCACGCGGCAGAAGATGAAGCAAATGCTCCTGTTAAAAACTTTGTTGTTTAAAAAATATGGCACTTGGCAGAGGATTACAATCTATCATTCAACAAAATAAACCAAAAGATGCGCCAGCAGTAACGCCAATTACGGCGCCAATAGCTGCGGCACAACTTTCGAGCGAGCGTGTTTGGCAAATTCCTCTTGACCAAATTTTTCCAAATCCAAATCAGCCACGTCGTTCATTTAACGATGAAGAATTACGCGAACTTGAAAATAGTATTCGCGAACATGGGGTGATGCAGCCAATTGTCGTGACGGAAAAAAATGACGGCGGATATGAATTAATTGCTGGTGAGCGACGTTTGCGCGCATCAAAACGTGCGGGCCTTGTTACGATTCCGGCGCTCGTGCGCACCGCAAGTAATCACGAAAAATTGGAACTTGCAATTATCGAAAATGTGCAGCGTGTTGATTTGTCCGCAATCGACGAAGCATATAGTTACAAACGTTTGCACGACGAATTTGGCATGACCTACGACGATGTCGGCCAGCGTGTTGGCAAATCGCGCCCGCATGTATCCAACATGGTGCGTTTGCTCGAACTTCCAGAACAAGCCGCAGAGGCGCTTACCCAAGGAAAAATTACCATGGGCAAAGCGCGCGCGCTGCTTAGTTTATCATCAGAAAAAGAACAACTCGAAGTTTTAGCGAGTATGTTGGGTGAAGGAATGACCACGCGCGAAGTTGAAGCCGCGGTACAAAATCGCACACGCATGCCAAGTCGTCCAAAAGCAACGGACGTACAATATTTAGAATCTGAATTACGCACTGCGCTCGGAACCAAAGTGAGCATCACCAAGCGCGGCGAAAAGGGAACGATTATTATTGAATTTTATTCCAATGAAGAGTTGGAAAATTTAGTGGCGCGAATGCGAAAAATGTAATTTATTTTCCACGAGTTGGTAGTGCGCGCTTCAGCCAATTTGCAAGTGACGTTTTGCTATATTGTTTGATGCACGTTTTTGCGTGAGTTGTTTTTACAAATTTAATCCAATCGGCGCTTGGGCCTTTTTTTGATTTATCAACAATGATGTCGATTACGTCACCGGATTTTAATGGTTGGTCCAAACTTACAATGCGATCATTCACGCGCGCGCCCGCACATTGATTGCCGATTTGGGTGTGAACCGCAAATGCAAAATCAACGGGCGTTGCGTTTTCTGGCAAATCAATCACATCGCCTTTTGGGGTAAACACAAAAATGCGATTTTCAAAAATATCAATTTTTAAATTTTCTAAATCTTTGAGGCGCGTCATCGCATCGCCCGCGGCCGCCAATTCGCGCACCCACTTAATTTGTTTCGTTGCTTTTGATCCAGTTTCGTCATACACCCAATGTGCGGCAATACCAAATTCGGCGTTCATATTTTGCTCTTCATCGCGAATTTGAAATTCAACAATTTTACCTTGCTCGGCAAAAACCGTGGTGTGCAGTGATTGATACCCATTTGGTTTTGGTTGTGCAATATAATCTTTAAAACGGCCGGGCATGGGGCGCCAAATATTATGAATCACGCCCAGTGCGGTGTAGCAGTCCGCGGCATTTTTTACAATCACACGCAGCGCAACTAAATCATGAATTTTTTCAATGTCTTTGTCGTGACGTAATAATTTTTCGTACAAACTGTACAAACGTTTTAATCGGCCGCTTACGGAAACGACAGGGATATTTTGTTTTGCTAATTCCGCTTCAAGTTTTTGACTCACTTCATTAATGTATGCTTCTTTTTGTTCAGAGCGTTCTTCAACTAAGCCGCGCACCCATGCATATTCTTTTGGGTACACATATTTGAAAGACAAATCTTCGAGTTGACCTTTCATTTCCCCCATACCTAATCGGTTCGCGATTGGCGCATAAATTTCCAAAGTTTCGAGCGCGACGCGATATTGTTTTTTTGGTGGCAAATGTTCGAGCGTGTTTAAATTATGCAAGCGATCCGCAAACTTAATAATGATGACGCGAATATCCTCGGCCATGGCCACAAACATTTTACGCAAATTTTCGATGTAGCGTTCGATGCCGCGATATTTAATTTTACCAAGCTTGGTAACGCCTGCAACTAAATGCGCAACTTCTTTTCCAAAGTTTTTTTCAAGCTCTTCGATTGTTACGGCGGTATCTTCTGGAACATCGTGCAAAAGACCGGCAACTACCACCACTGGATCTAAATTCATTTGTGCAAGCGTAATGGCAGTGCACAGCGGATGAATGATGTATGGTACGCCAGACTTACGAATTTGCCCGGAGTGAGCTGCATCTGCAAATTCGTACGCTAACTGCACCATGGTGAGATCGGCCGTGGGGCGGCGTTCACGAATGGTATCGAGCAATAATTGCAAAGTTGGATTTTCTGGCGGCGGAATATCTTGAGGATGTTGCATATGAAAGACAATCTAATACAGAGCATAACGGAAAAAAGATGTCCTGACAAGGGTAAAAAAGCAAAAAAGCCCGTGCGAGCAAGTTTTGCAAGCAGGACTTTTTTGGGCCAACAATTGGTGATTTTGCCGGTCCGTATCACTGGTACCAGTATAAAAAAATTGGTAAAAAGTGTCAATGATTTTCCGGAGTTTCTCTTGGGGGTCGCGTCAAAATCCTCGCCGGGATTTTGCGCTCGGCCTCGACGCGGCTCGTCTTGGCGCGGCCAAGACTCCGGGCCGCCGCGCCTGCGGATGACCCCCGAGAGAGTCACCGTAAAACCATAGAAAAAATACTTGCCAGGCTTATTTTTTTCTGGTATATTTTGGTCTACGCGCTGCTCATCCCTGGTCCGTATCACTACAGGCCAACGGGATTGAATCAGTAGCGCAAACATTGAAAAACCGCCCGTAAGGGCGGTTTTTCTGTAGTACCTATTTGCTTTTTCGGGGCGCTCTTTTCTTTTTCACTGGCTCAGCGGCTACAACTTCGGGTTCAACCACCTTCTTTTTAAATCCGCCGCGGCCTTTTGGTCGGCCTTCGTTGGTTTTACATTCTTTGTTGCTGCATCGTGCTTCGCCCTTAAGTGGTTGGACGATCATGGCACCACACGTGGTGCATAATTCGCCGGTTGGCTTGTCCCAATACGCATTTTTGCAATCTGGATAGCGGCTGCAGGAATAAAATAATTTACCAAAACGTGAGCGACGTTCGATGATGTCGCCTTCGTTACAGACTGGGCACTTTACTCCGCTTGGAACAAAAATAGGTTTAGTATTTTTACACGCAGGATAACCGGTACATGCTAAAAATTTACCAAAGCGGCCGGTTTTGATTACCATTGGTTTTTGACACTTGTCACAAATTTCGTCGGTTGGAATATCAGCTGGTTTTTCTGCAACAACTGATTTTGTTTTTTCGATCAGATTTTTTTTGAATGGATCGTAAAAATGATGGAGCACGGGCACTAATTCTTTTTCGCCTTCTGCAATTCCGTCGAGCTGTGATTCGATGTCCGCGGTAAATTCGTAATCAGTGATTTGTGGAAAATGCGCAACAAGCATATCGGTTACCGTAAACGCGATTTCAGTTGGTTTGAGTCGGCGGTCATCGCGTTCAACATAGCCGCGATCAATAACGGTTGCAATTGTTGGCGCGTAGGTTGATGGGCGGCCAATGCCGTATTCTTCGAGCGCTTTAACGATTGATGCGTCGCTGTATCGTGCTGGCGGTTCGGTAAAATGTTGCACGCCGCTGAGCGATTCAATCCCGATTGCCTGGCCTTCTTTTACGTCCGGCATGATCGTTTCTTTTTGCGCATCTGGATACACGGCCATGAAACCTGAAAATTTAATGATTTGTCCGGTTGCACGGAAGGTATATTTTTTCTTGTCCGTGCCGGTGCCTGAAATATCAATACCTGTCTGGGTAAATTCTGCGCCAGACATTTGGGATGCAACTGCGCGACGCCAAATGAGTTCGTACATTTTAATCATTTTTGGGTCAACGCCGGTTGAAGCAAGGCGTTCCGCGGTTGCAGTAACATCTGTTGGGCGAATTGCTTCGTGGGCTTCTTGCGCGCCTTTTGATTTGCTGGTGTAGCTGCGAGGACCTGTGGTGTACTCTGCGCCAAACGTGCTGGTAATGTAGCTTACTGCTGCTGCCTGAAAATCAGTACTCATGTTTACCGAGTCGGTACGCATGTAGGTGATGTGACCAAGTTCGTATAACTTCTGCGCAAGCATCATGGTGAGTTTTGCGGTGGCACCAAGACGGCGATTAGCCTCTTGCTGAAGTGTTGAAGTGGTAAATGGTGCTGGTGCTTGGCGAGTTGCACCTTTTTTCTCCACCGCGTCGATGGTGAGTTTTACACTGGCAAGTGCTTGTTCAATTGCGCGCGCTTCGTCGGCGGTTTTGATTGCAAATTTATCTAATTTTTCGCCGTTAATTGCAGAAAGTTTTGATTCAAAAGTTGTTGCATCAGCGCGGAGCAGGGCATCAATGGTCCAATATTCTTCCGGAACGAATGCTTGGATTTCGCGTTCGCGTTCAACGATGAGACGTACGGTAACTGATTGAACACGGCCTGCAGATAACCCACCGCGAACTTTTTTCCATAAAAATGGTGAGAGTTCATAGCCCACGAGGCGATCAACAATGCGGCGTGCTTGCTGCGCATCCACCATGTATAAATCTAATTTGCGTGGATGTTCGATTGCATGTTCGATCGCTTTTTTGGTAATTTCGTGAAACGTGATGCGTTTAATTTTTGCTGGATTTTCGCCGAGCACTTCCGCAAGGTGCCATGAAATTGCTTCTCCTTCGCGATCTTCATCTGTCGCGAATAAGATTTCATCGGCCGCTGCCGCAAGTTTTTTTAATTCTTTTACGCGCGCAGTTTTGTCGCGAGGCACTAAATATTTCACTTCGAAATCATGTTCGGTGTCCACACCGAGCTTTGATTTTGGCAGATCACGAATATGGCCGAATGAAGATTCGACCACGTAACCTTTGCCCAAAAACTTAGCTATCGTTTTGGCTTTGGTAGGAGACTCTACAATAACAAGTTTGGACATATGTATATGAACATACGCGCTTTTAGCGGTTTTGTCAAACTAGATACCCGCGTCCAGGCACTTTCGTGACAGCCCCAAGCAACTCCAATCTCATCATGATTTGCGCGATTTCAATGATTGGACGATTAAGTTTTTGGGCAAGTGCGTCGAGTGAAATTGGTTCGGATGAAAGCTGTTTAAAAAGCTCAGATTCATCGGGTGCAAGCAGTAATCGTTGCTGTTGCAGTGCTGGTGGAATCTCAAATTGTAGCGCCTGCAAAATGTGTTCAGGCGATGCTGCGATGCGTGCGCCGCTTGAAAGAAGTTTGTGTGTGCCACGTGACGTAGGTGAAAATACTGATCCGGGAACCGCAAATACATCGCGGTTATAATCCAGCGCGCGATTGGCAGTGATCATGGTGCCGGAATCTTCGTCGGCTTCAACAATTACAATTGCGCGCGCTAGCCCGGCGATAATTCTGTTGCGAGCGGGGAACTGACTTTTAAACGCTTGTGTACCGCACGGATATTCCGAAATTACACAGCCGCCGCTTGCAATAATGCGATGCGCTAAACGCAAATGACTTTTGGGATAAATATTTTCGTCGTCAACGCCGCTGCCCAAAACGGCAATGGTAATTCCTTTATTTTCCAGCGTTGCGGCATGGGCTGCGGAATCGATACCAAGCGCAAGACCGGAGCAAATTGCAGCGGCTGGCAATAGGCGCGGCACAAATTCGCATACCACCTTGTGGCCATACACAGAACTTTTGCGCGAACCGACGATGCTGATAATTGGACCGGATAATACATCCGGATTGCCGCGTACATATAACTGCATTGGCGGATCCGTGATCTCGCGCAGTTGCGCTGGATACCGTGAATCAGAAAATTCGATACACAAAACAGACGATGCTCCTCCTTGCATAGTGTTTTTAAGTTTTTAAATCTTGACGATATCTTGCACGAGGCTCAAAACTTTGTCAAATATTTCTGGAAATTGCTTTTCTTCTTCGGTGGTGAAGGGTTGTAATACAAAATTTTCTGCGGCGCCAGTTTGTGGACCAATGCCAACGCGAATGCGGTGAAAATCTTGACCGCCAATTTTTTCGATGATGTCGATGATGCCGTTGTGACCAGCAGCTGATCGATCGAACTGCGCTTTCACGGCGCCAAATGTAAAATCCAAATCGTCATGAATCACAACTAAATGATCATGAGGAATTTTGTAGAAATTAATTTTTTCTGCAACCGCGCGGCCAGATAAATTCATGAAGTCTTGCGGCTTGAGAAAAATAATTTTTTCGCCTGCAACCAAATTTTTTTCTGATAAAAAATCTACGGCACGGAAACCAATATTGTGTCGCGTTCGGTCGTACTGCGCGCCAGGATTGCCAAGGCCAACAATGAGCCACATACAAAATTATTGCTTGATCTTTTTAGTATACATTTTAATTGGCGTACCAACAAAACCAAATTGTTCGCGAAGTGCACGTTCTACGAATTTAATGTAGCCCGAATTTAAACTGGTACGCGCTTTTACACTGATTTGGAATTCTGGTGGATCGGTTGCAAGTTGTTTGAGTGCGTAAATTTTTGGTGGCGCTGAACCAATACCACGCTGTGGTTTATGCTTCGAAATGAGTTGGCGCATGAAGGTGTCGAGCGTGTGCACATCGATTTCTTTGTGACGCGCTTCGTAACATGCGGTGATGAGTTCAAACAGCTGATGAATTTTGTAACCACTTTTTGCGGACACAAAAAGAATTTCTGCATGTGCAATGTGTGGGTAATATGCATTTAATGCATCAATAAATTTCAAACGATTTTCTTCGCTTTTGTCGGCGATCAAATCCCATTTATTCACCAGGACAATTAAGCTGCGACGTTTTTCATCGATGAGACGTGCCAACACTTTTTCCTGTACTGAAACAGGATCGGTTGCGTCGATCACCAACATAACCACGTCGGCTGATTGCATGTTGTATATACTTTGGCTTACGCCAATGCGTTCTAAGCCATCGTCAACTTTTGCTTTCTTGCGAATACCAGCGGTATCCAAAAATGAAACGTATTTGTCGTTCCACTTAACAAGCATGTCAAAAGTTTCGCGGGTGGTGTGCGCTTCGGGTGAAGTGATTACCATGTCCGTGCCTGCAATTTGGTTAAGCAAAGTAGATTTGCCAACGTTTGGTTTGCCCAAAATTGCAACTTTAATGTCTGGTTTAATTTTAATTTGTTTTGGACGAAGTGCACCTTTGTTAAAAACTTTAAAGGCTTGATCAAGTACGTCACCAACACCAACACCGTTCAGTGAAGATACGGCGTGTGGCGCGCCAAAACCAAGTTGCAAAAATTCACCGTTGTGAACCAATACCTGGTCGCGTGGTGCATCGGTTTTATTTGCAATGAGCATGACGGGCAATTTTTGTTTGCGCAAAAATTTTGCAATTTCGCGTTCTTGTACAAACACACCTTCACGCACGTCAATCACAAAAAAGACAATGTCAGCTTCATGAAGTGCCATTTTGGTTTGTTCCAAAATTTCTTTCTCAAAAGGTTGGTCGTTATGAAAGGTAAGACCACCCGCGTCGATAATGCGCGCCTGCGCACCGCGCCAGGTAAAAATACCAATGTTACGTGTTCGAGTGGTGCCAGGAATATCCGAAACCACGGCTTGGCGTTTTTCGACGATGCGATTAAAAAGGGTTGATTTACCAACATTAACACGGCCCACAAGTGCAATAGTAGGGAGGCGAAGGTCAACAAGTTCTGGGCGGCGTTCAATATCGGTCATATTAGGGTGCTATATCCTTTGCATTCTCCCCTAAAATGAGGATTATGTCAATGTTTGCCGCGGGTGTTGAACTAGTAGTGGTCAATACATCCGCATCATAGCGCTTTTTGAGTGCCGCGATGACCGTATCATTTTTGTGGGTGACGTC